>CAZEPF010000153.1:0-5471 GCA_964514045.1 uncultured Rhizobiaceae bacterium
GAAATCAAAAATCCAACCCATCAAATCGATGCAATCCAAGACAGACACGCTCTATGCTGTGCAAGCCTTGTTACCCTTGGCCCAACGACTAACATCGCCTGAAATTCGTTTGCCGTTACTGGTTTGTAGTAGGGGGCCGAAGGTTTGCAGATTGGTATATTTACCGCTTGATGCGTCGCCTTTGGTCTCGGCTTGAACCACTAATAGGGGTAATCCGTTGGGATCTGATCGCTTAACGATCAATATTCTTGGTCGACCAGAAAATGAATTCACCTCATTAGACATTCTCATGCCTTTGAAGTTTGAGTCTCCGGACTTGAACCAGCACTTCTGAGCTACCTTTGCCACGGCTGCAACTGCAATGGCAGGTTTTTGCGCAGTATTGATAGACAAGTTTTGCGATGGCTCGCCTTGCTGGCAGGCAGCTATGCCGCCTGCAAATATTAGGGGTGCAATCATTCTAAAACGCATCAGGCTGCCTCTTGGCTGACTATTTCAAGCGCACTTTCAAAAATGCGTCTGCCTGATACCCCGCCATGATCTGCTTCGATCAAGTTTTCCGGGTGAGGCATCATACCAAGCACGTTTCCGGCCTCGTTTACGATCCCAGCAATATCGTTGATAGAGCCGTTTGGATTGGTGTTGTTTGCGTAACGAAAAACGACTTGGCCATTTTCTTCAATGGCTTTGAGCTGGTCGCTTTCTGCGAAATAATTTCCATCATGGTGCGCAACAGGGCATGGGATGACTTCACCTTCCGCATATTGGCTGGTGAAAGCGGTGGCGTTATTTGAGATTTCAAGTTCAACAGTTTTGCAGACAAACTTTAATCCGGCATTGCGCATCAAAGCACCGGGCAGTAATTGCGCCTCGGTGAGAATTTGAAATCCGTTGCATACGCCAATTACTTTTATGCCTTTGGCCGCAGCTGATCTGACCGCATCCATAACTGGTGAGCGGGCTGCAATTGCGCCCGAGCGCAAATAGTCACCATAAGAAAATCCACCAGGGACGACTATCAAATCAGTGTCAGGAATTTCGCTCTCAGTATGCCAAACTAGGTCAGGCTTTTGGCCGCTGATCTTGCCAAGTGCGGTAATCATGTCTCGATCACGGTTTGATCCGGGAAATAAGATGACAGACGATCTCACTTGATGATCTCCACCGCGTAGTCTTCAATCACCGTGTTTGCCAAAAGCTTTTCGCTCATGTCTGTCAGTTGTTTCTCAGCTTCTTTTTTTGAAGCCGATAGTGAAATATCAAACACTTTTCCTTGACGAACACTGTCTACGCCTTCAAAGCCCAGAGACGAAAGTCCACCTTCGATTGCTTTTCCCTGAGGGTCTAAAACACCGTTTTTTAGAGTTACGGTTACGCGTGCAATAGTCAAAACTCAGTCTTTCTTTTCTTCATTACTTGAGACCAGAACAGGGCCTTTGCCCCGTTGTGGCTCGTTTGTTTTCATGATGCCAAGACGGTTTGCAACTTCTTGATAGGCTTCTAACATGCCACCTAGATTTTTGCGGAAACGGTCTTTGTCCATTTTCTCATTTGAATTGATATCCCAAAGGCGGCAGGAATCCGGGGAAATTTCATCTGCCACAAGTATGCGCATTACATCATTTTCCCAATGACGACCCATCTCGATTTTGAAGTCAACGAGCTGAATTCCAATGCCAACAAATAAGCCGGACAGGAAGTCATTGACCCGAATGGCAAGGGACATGATGTCGTCTATCTCTTGAGGAGAAGCCCAACCAAATGCGGTGATGTGCTCTTCGGCGACAAGTGGATCACCCAATTCGTCTTTTTTGTAGCAAAATTCGATGATTGAGCGTGGAAGCACTTCACCTTCTGGCAAGCCAAGGCGTTCACACAGCGTACCAGCTGCAATGTTGCGAACAATGACCTCGATTGGAATAATTTCCACCTCCTTGATCAATTGCTCACGCATGTTGAGGCGTTTGATAAAATGGTTGGGAATTCCAACGCGGCCCATTTGCTGAAATATATGCTCGGAAATGCGATTGTTCAGAACGCCTTTGCCATCCACGATCTCGTGTTTTTTCTTATTGAAGGCTGTCGCATCGTCTTTGAAAAACTGAACGAGTGTTCCAGGTTCCGGCCCTTCATATAGAATTTTGGCCTTACCTTCATAAATTCGACGACGTCTGTTCATCAGCGATTTTCCTGGTGCTATAGAGTTGGCGTGTCCACGATTGTGTGGAATCGTCAGGATTAACGGGATAGTTGAGTTGATAGTGCATGGAACCCGCAACTACAAGCCGACAAAGGCAATGCTAACACCCTTATTGAGTCGATTGTTTGAGCATCCGCAGAGTGTTTTTCTATAAATCAATCCGCTTGCCTCTTTTATTGGTCATGTTCGGACTTTATATGAGAAGAAACGAGTCAATTGGAGACCAAGATGAGTGGAATAGATGATCGCGGAGACGCATTTGAAAACAAGTTCGCACATGATGCGCAATTGCAATTCAAGGCGGAAGCTCGTCGCAACAAGCTTTTAGGTATGTGGGCTGCCGAGAAACTTGGCAAACCAGAAGACCAGCATGAAGAATATGCAAAAGAAGTCGTTCGCTCAGATTTTGATGAGCCCGGTGATGAGGACGTGTTCCGCAAAATCCGTCAAGATTTTGACAATGCAGGAGTTGACCAATCCGATCATCAAATTCGCCGTACTATGGAAGAGTTGATGGCGACTGCAATTGATCAAATCAAGACTGAAGCATGATTGATCGTTTAACGTCGCATATATCTTCTGGCAAAATCGCTTACGCGTGTTGGAACGGGTTTCGTGACCCACATTATGCTGAAACGTTAGCAGGATCAGGCTTTGATGTGGTTGTTCTCGATGGGCAGCATGCCTTTCATGAGGAATCATCAATGCTGGATTGCATTGCACCCGTTATCAGGGGCGGGGCAATGCCTATAGTGCGTGTTCCTGTCGGGCGTTGGGACATGGTTCAAAAGGTGCTCGACTATGGAGCTGCAGGCACTATTGCGCCTATGATCAATACAAAAGAAGATGCCCAAGCTTTTGTAAGTTCTGCGAAGTATCCTGGACTTGGTGAGCGGTCATACGGCCCACGGTATGCTGCAGCGCAATACGGGTTGACTACGAATGAATATATCACCCAAGCAAACCAACAGACATTAGCGCTTGCTCAGGTGGAAACGCGTGAATCCTATGAAAATCTTGACGATATTCTTTCCGTAGAAGGGCTAGATGGGATTTTGATGGGACCTGCTGATTTTTCTATCTTTATGACGGGTGAGATCATTCCTGATCCATACGGCAAAGATACGATTGATGCAGTTGCTGATATCGCCAAACGCACTCTTGCTGCAGGTAAAATTGCTGCGGCCTTTACAATGTTTCCTGAACACGCCCGCCTGGTTCAAGATATGGGTTATCAGTTGATATCGCTTGGCATGGATGCCAACATAATCGAAGCTGGTTCCAAGGTGCTTCTGTCTGTTAAAGACTGATCTGGTTCAAAAATCTAGAAAACACCATGAGCCCTTCGGGCCATGGTCCGTGTCCTGACTCGTGATTGATATGGCCACTTTCGCCAGCATCCATAAAGAGTGATCCCCAAGCAGCAGCCATGTCTTCTGCTTTTTCATATGAACAAAAATGATCGTTCCGACTGGCAATTGTCAAAGACGGGAAGGGCAGTGGTTCGCGTGATGCCGGACCAAAGGTAAGCAAATGCTTTGGACGGATAGACGGGTTTTCTACGTCAGGTGGGGCTACTAATAAGGCGCCTGCGACAGGCTTTTCAAATTCTGATGCTGCCTGCACTATTACCTGACTGCCAATTGAATGACCGACTAGAAATACTGGCTTCTGTGCTGCTGCGACCGCTGTTAGGAGATTTGCTTTCCAGTCTTCAAAAACAGGTTTATGCCAATCGCCCATTTCTACAAATCGTGCTGAGGAAATGTTTCTTTCCCAGCGTGACTGCCAGTGGTCTTCGCTAGCGCCTTTATAGCCCGGGATGATCAATATTTCTGCGTCTGTTGTTTTCATGTTGGCTACATAAGGAGCGGGGAGCATTCGTACAAGACGAAAAAAGGCGGGAGTGTATGGTCTCCCGCCTTTTCCGTTCGCCTGATTGGTTAGTTTCCTTGTTGCCTGCATTGGCAAGCGGGTAGTTCAAGCCCGCCTGTCGAGGAAACTATCAGGCGAGAATGAAGTCATCTGCAACCAGATTTGCGGTTGTCATACCTTGAAGCATGACGGAAGATTCTGCGTCTATAGTGAGGAGCACGCCTTCTTCTGTTTGGCTCATTGCGGATTGAACATCTGCAAAATCTTCAAACTCATGGTCTTGCAACCAAACCCGGTCTGTTCGACCTGCGCCTGCTTCGAAGTCTTCAATAATATCGTATCCTCTGGCGCCATCAAAAATGAACACGTCATTGCCTGCGCCACCATTAAGTACATCATCACCGGTGCCGCCAATCAGGGTATCATTACCGTCGCGCCCATATAGAATATCGCACCCATCGCCGCCGATCAGACGGTTGATTGCGCTATCGCCATAGATGATATCGTGGTGCTCTGAACCAACAACGAATTCAACACTGTTAAACGTGTCGCCTGTGGCTTCCCCTTTGAAACCCTCGCTCTCAAGGTCTACGCCCACAGCTTCGGTAGCTGCACTATAGTCGGCTGCATCGCGCGTACCTTCGCCACCATCCATATGGTCAGCGCCTTGGCCTCCAACAAACCGGTCATTACCGCCATTGCCAATAAGGGTGTCATCCCCATCGCGCCCCGTTAGGCGGTTGACGCTGTCATCACCCGTCAGAGTATCATTGTGTTCACTGCCAGCAAGATTTTCGATGCTGACAAGAACATCGCCTTCGGCTTCTCCAAAGCGGTTTTCACCTGTTAGAAGATTGACAGAAACACCTTCCAATGACGCGGTATAATCTGCTGTATCTGTCCCGGTGCCGCCATCAATATAATCACCAAGATTGCCCCCAAGCAGGATGTCATTACCACCCATTCCATAGAGTTGATCTTCGCCGTGATGCCCGCCAAGTCGGTTGTTGAGATTGTCACCCGTCAGGACGTCATCAAACAGTGACCCGTCCAAATATTCGATATTGTCCAACTCATCGCCTTCTGCGTGTCCGCCGGAAGCTTCGTCAGATAATAGGGAAACCGTCACGCCCGCATCTGACTCAAAGTAAGATGCAGTGTCGTCCAGAGAAGCGCCACCATCTATGTAGTCACCCCCAGCACCGCCAGAGATTGTGTCGCTGCCGTCGCCACCGAAAAGTGAATCGATGCCGTCATTGCCGCTCAAACGATTGTCTTTATCATTACCAATTAGCGTGTCTGATAATTGAGAGCCCAGAAGATTTTCGATGCTAACAAGCGTGTCGCCTTCAGCATCGCCGCCTTCATCGCCTTCAGCATCGACTCGCTCCGCCTC
>CAZEPF010000153.1:5481-6896 GCA_964514045.1 uncultured Rhizobiaceae bacterium
CCAAAAAGGCGTTCTACGTCAAAGAATTGGTCACCTTCAGCATCGCCGCCCTGTGCTGTACCGTCTTCAAGATTGATGGATACGCCTTGTGCCGAAGTCTCATAGCCTGCGGTGTCGCTCCCGTCACCGCCCAATAAGATGTCTGCGCCTTCGCCACCGATCAAAGTGTCATTGCCGCCCAAACCGGATAAAACGTTGTCGCCCTGTGAACCTACAATGTAATCGTCTTGATCATCGCCTAGATAGGTTGATGTTCCATGGGTCTCGCCAGCTTCTTCGGACTCACCACCTGTATATTGATTGAAAAGAGCAACCAGTTCATCCAATTGACCTGGATCAATGGTTAAAACGCTTGTTCCAAATGGCCCTTCGGAAATTTGATAGCCTGCATCAATAAGGACTTCATAAAGTCCGCTATCATTTAGAAGCTCGGTATCCAACATGAGAATGGTTTGTCCATCTCTGCCATCTGCTCCATCGGTGCCGTTGGTTCCATTTGTACCGTCACGTCCATCCTCACCATCTGAACCGTTGGTTCCGTCCGTGCCATCACGGCCGTCATTTCCATCTGTGCCGTTTTTGCCATCGCGGCCGTCTCTACCATTTGCGCCGTTAGAGCCATTTGTTCCATCGCGCCCATCGGTTCCATCAGTGCCGTTGGCTCCGTTTGTACCATTATGACCGTTTAATCCATCTTCACCATCTTCTCCGTCAGCTCCTGCAGGGCCACGAGCCACGCCGCCAACTGGCTGGTTCGCTGTTTCGTCGAGTATGTACTCAGGTTCTGGATCAAAATATTGCGTTGCTTGTGCCGGATCTTCTACGCCAAGAGAGTTTGTAATCAGTGCAGAGGGCAGGCCTTTTTCTGAAATGAAATCCATTGATGCTGAAGAATCGTAATGTTTGACATTGCCATAGGATGCAATCTCAATAGGCACTGCGATTTGATCGTTATTTGTTACCGAACCGAGCAGGTTCTCTAATACATTCCCCCCGACGGTCGGCTCTGAAAAACCATTGGCGATATCGGGTGAGAGGGTGGCAGTTTCGAGTAGGCTTTCTTCATCACTATTTTCTGCTGCCTGCAATTTTGTTGCAAGCATTACGGATGCGGTAAGAATTGCGCCGCTTAGTAGCTTTTGAAGTTTTCCATTTTGCTGATACTTGGATTCTCTGGAATCCAGATGTGACTGTTCGTCCCCGAAAGGCACGAACATGTCTGCCGCTGACATGTTGCGCACGGTTCTACTCCATACAATTTGAACTAAATTTTAATTATATGAAATATTAACGGATGGGAATCCAAAACTTAACAATCTATTAATTGTCAGAATTGCATGGTTAATGACGTATTAAGATATTAAATATTTTGATTAAATCATTTAATATTTTGTTTTAGTATAAGTATAGTATGG
>CAZEPF010000154.1:0-6454 GCA_964514045.1 uncultured Rhizobiaceae bacterium
CTTCAGGCTCATGCGAAATTTACAGAAATTCGCTAGTATCCACGCCTCAGTTCACAACCATTTCAACTAGGAGCGCAGCCTCTACTCAAGACCAAACTTCAAATAAAACCGAACCGCCGCACTCTCAGAATGGCGGCAGCTTCTAGCCGCCAAAACTCAACCCCACTCAAACATTCAGAGAATAGTTCGAATTAGTCTGACAGCACGATACCAATTCCTGTATTCTTAATTGCCGATAATATTGGACCTCAGAAGCATTAGTGCCTGTTTCTTACACCCTTGGTTTGCAAGCCAAGCGACTTGGTTCGAAGTTGAAGAATGCGTATCTGCTGAAACAAATACCTTAATTTTCTTACCGTCTATTGCCAATTCAATTTGGGATGTTGTGTCCAAATCATCTATGAATGGCGCTAGATCCAACGAATAATTTCCACTCTTCCATTCTGATGTTTTCTGATCGCTAAATTGAATACTAAGATCCTGAAGTGCTTCCTCCCGATGCAGAACTGGTTGTTTGGTAGTTAAGCAATAATGCTCTTCTGACGATAATACGGGTCTCCAAGTTTGGTCTTGATTTTGTCCAACCAGGTATTTGCCTAAATTAGTTTCATCAAAGGTAGAGCGAGTACCCCCCACAACCTGAACAAACTTCTTATCATCAAATAGAAGGTTTGAGATTGAAGTTAGGGCGTGTTCACCGTTTTTGTTGTCTTTATCATTCGTGACAGTAGCCTTTGTTGGGCCTTCAAGTGTTATTACGCTTCCTGATTTGCTGATCAGATTGACCGTTGTGTTTTTTGGTATTTCAAACTGATGGCCTTCTTTTAGGATTTGCCCAAGGGATAACTCTTCAACAATTCCTTCAATGCTGAAGACCACATATTCAAGACTTTCCGATTGGGCAGCGCTATGTTGTAGCGCGAGCAAACTGAACATAGCTAGCGTGAGCAATTTTAGGATTTTGAGTTTTATTGTTTTTAGAAAATTGAACAAAATCATTTTCCTACCTCAATTTCTATACCGGTTTTGCCTTGCTTTAATCGGCGAAAATGGAAATCTACTAAATGATCATCAGGGTATTTCTTTCGTAACACTTCGAATTCACTTGCAGCGATTTTCATGCCAGTTTGCATTTTGCCAAACGCTATTTCGTATTCTTCAAAGTCAGCTAAGTGTGAATGATTTTTTGTCATTGGTTCCCAAGTCTCAACGAAGGTATCTTTCCCATACAACTGTAATTGACCAATTGGACGAAAGGTGTGTTCTTTGGCACGCACCATAGTCTCTCGGCTGACACAAATAGTACCACCTGTGGCTTTGTTAGCGCCCTCCAATCGCGCTGCAATATTTACAGCGTCGCCGATGGCCGTGTAGTCAAAGAATTGGTCGCCACCAAAATTCCCGACAATCGCTTCACCACTGTTAATACCTATTCTGGTCTTTCCCAGTTTGATATTGTTAGCCAGCATTTCCTCTCGGAATTCCCTGCTTTTGCTATCTAATGCAAGGGCGAGCGTAACAGCTTTCTCAGCATGTAAATGATTTTGTAATGGCGCCCCAATGAATCCTACGACGGCATCTCCCATAATTTTATCAATTGTTGCATCGGCCCTCCTGAATTCTTCCGTCATTAAATCCAAATACTCGTTGATAACATCAGACAATTTCTCTGGCGTTAGGGTTTCAGAAAGACTGGTAAAGCCTTCAATATCTGTAAAGATATACGACGCTTCGATACGGTCGCCACCAAGTTTCAACATCTTAGGATCAGCTATCAGTGAATCGACAACATTCTTACTCACATACTGGGACCAAGCCTGTCGTATAAATTGTTTTTGGGTTCGATCACTCTGCCACAAAACTGCCGATAGCAGTGCCGAAGAAATGAGCAGGCTAAATGTAGCCGCTGACATTGGTAACAATACAAATGTCTTTATAAAAACGAAGTAGCCTACACCCAATAAAACAACGCCAACAAAAATCAAAGTAACAGCGCGCACCCAGATATCGGTGCGTAGCATAAGTAAAAAAGCGCCAGCAGCACTTACCAACAACATTGCGCCGAGTTTATAAAACCATCCCAGTTCTGTAATTTCGCGCGCTAATACAAGTTGATTTAAAATATGAGCATGAATTTGAACTCCTGGGAAAGTACCACTCTCTCCAACTGAGGTTGAAGAATAGGAAGTTCTGAATTGATCGATATTGGAAATATTCTTTCCGATTAAAACATACTTATTCTTGAACCACTCGCTTGGAAGAAGCATTGCAGCCTCTGCAGGATATGTTTTAAATTTAGCGGGATTGCCTGCGCTATCACTTTGATAAAAAATACGCCTGATTGCATTTGCATTGGTCTCAAGCGTTGCACCAACCATAGCCCTTGTTAACGGTTGTTTTCTTGTTTGATTGATTAAAACATCGTCAAAATAATGCCGAACCATTCCGTCAAATGGGTCTTTAGCAAAAGCAATCGAGGTTGACTGAACGTGCTGTAAAAGGCTGTTTTGAAAAAGATGGTGGTCTTTTGAAGAACTTTCCGATGTATTTAGTTCCGGTGCAAATATTCTGCTACCAGATTTCTTGAATACAGATTTTAGCGCATTGTCCTTATCGACTTCAGACGGTTGGTCAAAGATTATATCCAAGCCAATAGCTTTAGCATCTGCATCCACCAGTTTACCAAGTAATTTAGCCAGAAACCCACGATCTAGAGGCGAACGATATGGAAAATTTGAAAGCGTGCCTTCACGAACTTCTATAACGACTATGCTGTCGGAGATCTCTAGATTAGAACTTGCTTTGGTTATCAAAAAATCTTCATAACTATTCTCGATCACTTTTACAGACGTGAGTTGAATAAGTGAATATCCGAATATAGCTATAGCTACAGCCAATCCATAAATTGATAGCCTTGATACGGTGTTCAACTGTAGCTCCAGCAGAGATGATACTTAATTTGTATCTACAGCGTATAAGCTCGAAAGATGAATGACAAACTCAGTTTTCACTTATGGTTGAACGCCAATATTGATAACTTCTACACGTCGGTTGATATCAGCTTCTGGTCGACCTTTGTTCTTAAGCCTGTGTTCTCCAAACCCAACAGCAACAAGACGCTTTCCCGAAATTCCATACGTTAGAATCAGATGCTCTCGAACTGCATTTGCCCGATTTTGTGAAAGCTTCAAATTATACTGATCACTACCCTTGGCATCTGTATGGCCGTTAAGAAGAATACGGGCATTGTTGAGGGACTTATCTTTCAAAGCGTTTCCGAGTGCCGATAAATTCTCTTTTGACTGCAAACTAATAGTAGATGAGTTGAATTCAAATTTGATCTCGATATCAAGTGAGGGGAGTTCATTTGAATCTAGAATTGCCACCGCTTTTTCGACTGTTTCAATGCGCAATCCACGAGTTGAAACTTCTTCCATAAATTTTCGGTCTTCATCGGATAAAGCGTTTGAAATATTGCCCACAAGCGAACGAGTAGCTTGCCCTTGATTGGGCTGAAGTGCATCAACAATATCACCTGATGAAAGTGAAGTAGATGATTGTGCATATGCTTGTGTCTGCCCTAAGAGGAAAACAACAGTTAAAGCCTGAACAATTTTTTTCATTCTCGCAATCCTTCCAGCCCGTTTTATTTTGAACCTTAGTGTTTTTTGCACCAGCATACTGTGTGATTTATCACTATGTTGATCACTATTCTTAAGTATGTGATGTTAGGTAAAGTACTGTGCAAACTTGTTAGGCTGGACGAATGCATATTTTTTCAATGATACCGTATATGAATATTCGCAATGCATTCCTTACATCAATATTTGTCGTCCTTTATTTCTTAGCTTCGCCTGCAGATGCAATAGAAAAGCGCGTAGCTTTAGTTGTCGGCATTTCTAACTATCAAACAGTTCCAAAACTAAAAAACACAATAAACGATAGTGATCTGATTGCCAGCACACTTGAAGATTTGGAGTTTGAAGTAACACGATTAACTGACTCAACTTTAGTAGACCTAAGAGCGGCAGTTTCGAAATTCTCATTTGACGCAGAAACAGCAGATATTGCGTTGGTGTACTATGCTGGTCACGGAGTTGAGTTTGGCGGGAAAAACTTGTTATTGCCCGCTGACATTTCAGGAAAAAACCGCGCTGCAGTTGCCGGGCAATCAGTGTCGCTGGACGAAATTTTGTTATCTGTCGATAAAGCGCGACAATTGAGAATCGTTATTTTGGATTCTTGCAGAGACGATCCATTCTTAAACCCTAACGAAGAAAACCTTGTTCTTCTTAACGTTGAGACTGAAACACAATCAACCAGCCTCACCGGGTTAGCCAAGCCATCGCCTGATCAAGGGACACTGGTTGCATTTGCTGCCGAGGCGGGCAATGTGGCGTTAGACGGGGCCGGTACAAACAGTCCTTTTGCTCTGGCGTTAGCAAATAATCTAAAGACCAAAGATTTGGAAATTGGTCTTATGTTTAGACGCGTGCGCGATGATGTTTTGAGAAAAACCAACAATTCTCAAGAGCCGCATACGTATGGCTCTCTATCAGGCAATCCTTATTTTCTATCCGGTAATAGTCGTGAATTTAATGTTCTGGTGGATAAGGGTGATCGCAAAAATGTGTGGGCAACCCTAAAGCCAGATCAGGAAAAGCAACTCATTGCTCTTGCAGATGGCGGTGATACCCGAGCACTTAAAGGCTTGGCGTATATGCGACTTAATCCCGACGAAGCGCGATATGCTCCAGAACAAGCCATCAGTTTATTATTAAAGGCTGCTGATAAGGGTGATCCAGAAGCTCAATTTGAACTGGCAAGACTATACGAAAAAGGAATAGGCGTTGAACAAGATGTCGACAAAGCTGTCTCATATTATTGGAAGGCCGCAGATCAAAAATTTCCAGACGCTATCAATGACCTTGGCTTCCTGCACTTTCAAAGTGGCTTAGGAATTTTAAGAGATCCTAAGAAAGCAATAAATCTTTTTCAAAAAGCTGCTGACCTTCGCCATCCAGAAGCAATGTTTAATTTAGCGGCACTGATTGATGACGGCATCGTTCCGAATAAAAACCCGAAAGATGCTGCTAGTTATCTTTATGAATCGTTGCGTAGTGGCAATGGCGACGTACTGAAACAACTTTCTGAAAATCCGAAAATGTTCAAACAAGCTACCCGACGAGAATTGCAAAAACTATTAGCAGAAAAGAGTTTCTATGAAGGAGCTTTTGATGCCGACTTTGGTCCTCAAACCAAACGTAGTCTCCGGAAGGCTTATGGAATTGAAGAATAGTCGCCGTCCATACAACTCTTTGAAACAAAACTGACTAGAGGAATTAGATAATGTTTAAGGCAAATAAGATTACTAGCCCATTTGCTACATTTGTTGCTGGGACTTTTTTTATAGTTACAGTGATTCCAACCCATGGTGCGATTATGTCGACAGAAACAGAGGCTCCTACTGCATCTGTTTCTTCTATTCTGGATGTTCCATCAGTTACTGATCTCACAGAAGATGAATTGATCATTCTTGCTTTTGGTGGTGCCGCTACAAGTGCCGTAACACGCCCTTTGAATGGTGCTGTAGCTGAGTGCCGTTCTGTCGGTGCTGAATACGCGGCATCTTGTGCAGCAACTGCTTACAAAAAGGCTGCTAGAGCTGCAAACAAGCCTGACTACAGGAGCGCACGTAAGGAACTCAACAACGCAGCCAAAAAACTTGAAAGACTTGTTGCTAAAAACGAAGATAAATCTGCAAAAAAGAAAAAAGGTAAGAACGGCACTTATAAAGCTGTAAAAAAGGCAGCTGTGGCCAAGGTCAATAAAGAGGCACGCAAGATTATTAGCGAGACAGAAACCAAACTACTTCGCTCATCAGGCAGCGGCACTAGGAAAGTTCACTATCAACGCATCGCTAAGGCTGTTGGATCAACTAAAGTGATTTTCAGATCGTAACTGAAAATAATCATTTTAATTACTTTAAGAAACTCCATTTGACATTGTCAGACTAAACTAGCTTGATCTAGCAACTCGCCGTCCCTAGCCTACGCTCGTCGATGACAAAACCGAACCCATTTCGCCATTTTAACTCGTCTCCTTAAATCATCCGCGTTGATGTGGTGATGTAAGTTCGGTTTTTATTCTCGCTTCGGATTCTGGAAGACCTTCTCCATGAGCGCCCCCTCAGCGTTTGCTACGCAATTGCCTGCCCGTCAATGGGCATCGACATCTCGCATGAGACAATCCGGTATTGGTGGGACCGCTTCGGTCCTATGTCTGCTTCCAATATCAAGCGAAAGCGCATCCAATCTTTACGCTGTCACTCAAACTGGAAGCGGCATTTCGACGATGGCGTTGCCCGGCAAGCAATTGCATAGCAAATGCTGAGAGGGTTTTCGTGAAGATCAACGTAGAAACGCACTACCTTGGCGAGCCGTGGATGATGAGG
>CAZEPF010000154.1:6518-6841 GCA_964514045.1 uncultured Rhizobiaceae bacterium
ACGCTTCAGGCTAATGCGAAGTTTACAGAAATTCGCGAGTATCCACTCATCAATTCACAACCATTTCAATCAGGAACGAAGCCTTTGCAGTAGAACAAATTTTAAGCAAAACAGAACCCGTTGCTCCAACTGAATGGTGGCAGCTTCTGGCTGCATAAGCCCAACCCTCATCCGCTATTCAGAGACTAGTTCGAGTTTGTCTGACAGCACCGCCAGTCAGCCATTTTATTTCCTGCTCCAGACATCTTGTTCGCAATTTAGCCGTCATTTCTGTGGCTTGGTTTTTGATTTTGGATGCGGAGACGATGATAGTCCTCCTAAAT
>CAZEPF010000155.1:0-6833 GCA_964514045.1 uncultured Rhizobiaceae bacterium
AAATCAAAAATCCAACCCATCAAATCGATCCAATCCAAGACAGACACGCTCTAGAAGAAATGATGCGATTGTTTTGCGCTCGCGCCAAGTCGCTAGCGGATAAATTTACCTGCCGTTTTTAGCAAAGTTTCAGCGCCTGAAACCATCTCGTCGACTATTTTTCCGGCGGGTTTAATATTATGAATGAGGCCTGTTGCTTCGCCTACAATAGCGCTGGTGTTTTCTGCATCACCTTTGGCAAGGGCAGTTTCCCAGCGTTCGATTTCTGGTGATAGTTCTGCTCTCAACCCATCCAAATCATTGTGCCATCGATTGTTAAAATCTGTTTCCAAAACGCGGCACGTATAGCCATCAGGCCAATTGATTTGCCGGATCATATCAACGACATGGGTGCGCACTGTCTTGTCACCC
The DNA here is from genome assembly GCA_964514045.1 of uncultured Rhizobiaceae bacterium. Lineage (GTDB taxonomy): Bacteria > Pseudomonadota > Alphaproteobacteria > Rhizobiales > Rhizobiaceae > JAALLB01. Next base: position 412 of record CAZEPF010000155.1, read on the forward strand.
GAAGATGCTATGGCTGCTGCCAGAATATTACGGTGGACTAGCGCTTCTGTTGCTGCCCAAAACCGTGAGCCAACAACTACGCCGTCTGCACCCAACATCAAGCTTGCCGCCAGGCCACGACCATCCGCTACGCCGCCCGCTGCACATAGCAGTGTTTCAGGTGCGGTATTGGCAATGAGATCTGCCACTTCTGGTACAAAAGGGAAGGACGCGCGAATGGAGCCATGTCCACCAGCTTCAGTTCCCTGCGCAACAATGATATCAGCCCCGCAATCAATTGAGCGTTTGGCATGTTCAAGCGTTTGCACCTGACAAATCAAAACTGTGCCACTGTCTTTGATTTCTTTTGCAAACGGTTCCGGGTCTGCGAAGGATAGGAATATGGCTTTAGGCTTGCGTTCTAATGTGCGCGTTAAAAGCTCCGGTGTTTCCTGCAGTTTCCAACTGATAAAACCGCACCCGATCTCTGCATTGCCTGCCTCTGAATATTGTTCGTCAATCCATTGCGCATCACAATAGCCACCGCCGATCATGCCCATCCCACCTGTGTGAGTAACGGCTGAGGCAAGTTTTCCACCTGCTGCACGTGCCATGGGCGCTTGAATGATTGGATGCTGAATGCTGAGTTTCTTAGTAAGGCGGGTGGTGAGCATGTCTATCTCCGATTGACCAAAATAATACCTGCACCAACGAGCGCGAGCGCAATCATGATTGTCCAAGTGATATCTTCACCCAGCAATATCCAACCGAATAAAACGCCAAACAAGGGTGCTAGAAAACTAAAGCTTGCCATGTCAGAGGCCGGATAAATGGAGAGCACCCAAAACCATGTCATGAAGCCGATGCAGACAATAAATACAACTTGGAATGCAAATATCATCCAATGGGTTGCCGTTGGGTCTTTTAATCCATGGCCTACAAAATACGTCAACACAAACAGAAGCACTGCGGAAACAGATGTCTGATAAAGCAATTGTAAGTCTGGGGTAATGGTAGAAAACTTGGTTGTTCGTGCGACAAGTGCAATTGCGGCCCATCCAACCGCGCCGAGCAAAGCCATGATGTCACCGCGTAAGGAAAAATCGCCAGCTTGTAAGTTTTGATTGGAGAGAGCTATCACGACCCCGGCGCCAGCAAGCAATAGCCCTGCGAGCCTGATCGGCGTTAGCTTTTCGCCTGGTATCAGAAAGTGAGCGCCGAGCGCGACCCAAAATGGCATCGTGTAAAAAAAGACAGAAGCACGGGCAACAGTTGTGTAGTTCAAGGCTTGAAAGAGCAGTGCAAATTCTAATGCAAACAAAAACCCTGTGATAATCCCTGGGATCAGAATTTCCCGATCCAACCGTATTTTAGTACCGCGATAGATGCACCAAAGAAAAATCAACGGGCAAGCGGCCAGCGAACGTAACGCCGATTGAAATACTGGATCCATGCCATTGTTGACGATCTTGACGAGAACCTGATTCAAGCCAAGTGCGGACATGAAAACCAGCAATATAATTGCGCCGGTTCCGTCAATCTTTGTTTTGCGTTCCAATAGGATTCCAGAGTTTGAATGAGTTCAGTTATTGATACCCTCGTTTAGGGTAGCGCTTGTGCCTTGGCAAATGAATGTTTTCATCTTGCAGTAGTTTCAAATTTTTGGTCTCTAGGGTCATGACCTTAGTAAGTTCAAATTTTAAGATAGAGATAAATAATGACCCCTGACGAACTTGCCCGTGCCTGTGCCGATTCAATGTGGGCAAATGATAACGCTTCTCAAGGCCTTGGCATGAAGATTGAGCGCATTTCACAAGGTGAGGCGGTTTTGTCTATGGCTGTGCGTTCCGATATGACAAACGGGCAGAAGATTTGTCATGGCGGATTCATCTTTACGTTGGCTGACAGTGCCTTCGCGTTTGCTTGCAATGGGTATAATCAGTTCACGGTAGCCCAGAAATGCGCGATTGATTTTCTCGCACCAAGCTTTGAAGGCGACATTCTAACCGCTACAGCGGTTGAGCGTGTGCGACAGTTGCGCTCAGGCATTTATGATGTTCGTGTGACAAATCAGAATGGCGATGTGATTGCCGAGTTACGGGGAAATTCGCGAACGGTAAAAGGCACGCATCTGCCGGAAGAAGAAATATAATTTTACAGTGTTTGCCTGATTTAAGGAGCGTGACATTCGCGATATCGGATACTATTGTGTAGCCATAGTAGTGAGTTAGGGTAGGGGAAGATGAATAGCGGCGCCAACACAACAACACGTCATAATGTATTTTGGATTGCTATTTCCGGATTTCTGATTGCGGGTTGCGTTTCTAATTCGGAAGGTTTGCGTGTTGATCCTGATGCCGCCGAACAGTCTGGTGCCAAGCCCGTTAATCTTGAGACTAAGCCTGCAGATTCTGTAACTGCTTCCGATGTGATCAATCGATCGAAGGCAAATGTGCAGCGGTCAGGTGAGATTTATCTAATGCGCGGACTGGCCAATGTATTTTCTCGCGGCATTGATGATATGGCGAAGACGTTGCGTTCCAGAGGCTATGATGCCTCTAATTTTTCCTACACAGAATGGCCTGGAATTGCGAATGACATTATCCGCCGTAATGGGTCGAAGAAAGTATCCAATCCGATCGTAATCATCGGGCATTCGCTGGGGGGCAATGAAAGCAGCAAGTTTGCGAATAAGCTCGCGCAAGGTGGAGTAAAAGTAGAATTGATCGTTGCATTTGATCCCGTTGAGACGGGGCAAGTCGGGGCAGGAATTTCGCGGGTTGTGAATTACTATCTGCCTAAGTCTGCTGATAATCGAATTTTGCCAACAGCTGCCTTTACCGGCAAGCTTGATAATATTGATGTGACCGTTAACCCGGATATTACACATACGAATGTTGATAAAAATCCCAGCTTTCAGGCTGCCACACTTAAGAGCATTGCCAACATAACCACCAAACGTCGTCCTGTTGCTGTTAGTGACCGTTCGAATGATAGCCGATAGAAACTGGTTTTAAGGTATGCCTGCTCAAGATGATTTTTCATTTCTGAAAGAATTATTTGACGTTGCCGTTGATGCGGCCATGCCAGAACATGCAATTTCTAAATATCTGCCAGAAAAACCGAAAGGGCGCCTTGTTATCATAGGTGCTGGCAAGGGCGCTGCCCAAATGGCTCAGGCTTTTGAAAACGCATGGTTTGAAAAATATTCAGAGCCTGTTTCTGGAGTTGTGGTCACTCGCTACGGATTTGGGTGCGACTGCAAAAATATTGAAATTTTAGAAGCCTCCCATCCAGTGCCGGATGAGGCGGGGTTGAAAGCTTCTGCCCGTTTGCTGGAAGCGGTGGATGGTCTCACACCTGATGATCTTGTGGTTGCCCTGATCTGTGGTGGTGGGTCGGCACTCTTGCCATGCCCGCCTTCTGGTTTGAACCTTGCGGATGAAATTAAAGTACACGAGGCTTTATTGGCTTCTGGTGCTCCGATCTCCGCTATGAATACAGTGCGAAAACATGTGTCCGGCATTAAGGGTGGCAGACTTGCTAGGGCTGCTTTTCCGGCGCGTGTTTATTCGCTGCTTGTGTCAGATATTCCCGGCGATATTGCGCATCTGATTGCGTCTGGTCCAACGGTGCCGGATGCTGCGACGCGTGAGGATGCGCTGACCATTCTGGATCAATATTCGATCAAGCTGCCTGATAATGTTATCCGTCATATCAAATCTTCTGATGCGGATGCGCCGCTTCCAAGTGAGGATGAATTTCACAATTGCGAGTTTCATATTATTGCGTCAGCGGCGATGTCCCTAGAGTCCGCAGCGGAAAAATCGCGAGAACATGGCATTGAGGCTCATATCTTGTCAGATTCTATTGAGGGCGAGTCTGCGCAAGCAGCCTTGGTTCATGCAGCACTTGCGCGGGAAGTTCTCAGTAAGGACAGACCCTTCCAAAAGCCGGTTTTATTGCTTTCAGGTGGGGAAACTACCGTAACGCTTAAGGGCAATGGAATTGGTGGGCCAAATTCCGAGTTTGCGCTTTCTTTTGCTTTGGGTGTTGAAGGGTTCAGTGGCATTTCTGCTTTTGCCGCTGATACGGATGGTATTGATGGCGGCTGCGATGGGGCAGGTGCGTTTGTGAATGGACAAACGGCACAAGAAATTCGGGCAACCAGTGGCGATCCCTTGTCGTTTTTGCAGAACAATGATGCATGGACTGCCTTTGACAAAACAGGGGCGCGGTTTATACCGGGGCCTACTGGAACCAATGTGAATGACTTTCGGGCGATTTTAATCACCGCAAGCAAACCTTAACGGAGATTTTTATGTCAGATCGGATCGTAATTGCCGGAGCAAAGCGTACCCCTATGGGGGGATTTCAGGGAGAGTTTTCGTCTCTTACAGCCTCAGAACTGGGTGGCTCAGCGATCAAAGCGGCAATTGATGATGCAAAGCTGGATGCGGGTAAGATCGACGAAGTGATCATGGGCAATGTGTTGCCAGCGGGTCAAGGTCAAGCACCGGCGCGCCAAGCAGCGTTTCATGCGGGACTGGACAAAGGTGTGCCAGCCACCACCCTTAACAAGATGTGTGGGTCAGGTATGAAAGCAACCATGGTTGCTTACGATCAGTTGAAGGCTGGTAATGGCGAGATACTGATAGCAGGTGGTATGGAATCCATGACTAACGCACCTTATCTGCTGGAAAAAATGCGCGGTGGTGCGCGTCTGGGTCATGGTCAGGTGATTGATCATATGTTCTTGGACGGTCTTGAAGATGCCTATGATAAGGGCAAATTGATGGGTTCTTTTGCCGAGGATTGCGCTGAGAAGTTTCAGTTTACCCGTGAAGCGCAAGATAGTTTTGCTCTCAAGTCGCTTGAGAATGCGCAGAATGCAGAAGCAGATGGCAAATTTGCAAACGAGATTGCCAGTGTCAGCTATAAAACGCGCAAGGGTGATGTGGAGATTGCGTCTGACGAACAACCACGCAAAGCCATGCCTGACAAAATTCCCCATCTAAAACCTGCCTTCAAGAAAGATGGCACTGTTACGGCTGCGAATGCGTCGAGTATTTCAGATGGTGCGGCTGCATTGGTATTAACGACACAAGCTGTAGCAGAGCGCGAGGGGTTGGAAGTTCGTGCGGTTATTCACGGTCATTCCAGCCATGCGCAAGAGCCGGGCTGGTTTACAACAGCACCTGTGCCTGCTGCGAAAAAGCTGATGGAAAAAATTGGCTGGAGCAAGGATGACGTTGACCTTTGGGAGGTCAATGAGGCGTTTGCGGTTGTGCCAATGGCCTTCATGCACGAGTTCGGTTTGGATCGTGAGCAAGTTAATGTTCATGGCGGCGCGTGTGCGCTGGGGCATCCGATTGGTGCGTCCGGGTCACGCATTATCGTGACCTTGCTCAATGCCTTGGAAACTCACGATAAACAAAAAGGCATTGCGGCCATCTGCATTGGTGGTGGAGAAGGTACAGCGATAGCAATTGAAAGGGTCTAATTATGGAACTTAATACTACAATTTCAGCCGTTGTTACGGGGGGTGGGTCAGGCCTTGGCGCTGCGACCGCGCGGGCCCTTGCTGCAAAGGGTGTTAAAGTTGCAATCTTTGATGTGAACGAAGAGGGTGGTAAGGAAACCGCTTCTGATATTGGCGGCACATTTGCAAAAGTTGATGTGTCTGATACTGCGTCAGTGAGCGCTGGGCTTGAGACGGTTCGCGCCGTGCATGGGCAAGAGAGCATTTGTGTGAATTGTGCAGGTGTTGGTTGGGCTGCCAAGACAATTGACCGCGACGGTAATCCACATGACGCAGAGTTATTTTCCAAGCTGATCGGCATCAATCTCATCGGTACATTCAATGTTGCCAGTCAGTCTGCTGCTGGAATGAGCAAGCAAGACCCTATCAATGATGATGGTGAGCGTGGGTTGATCATCAATACCGCATCTGTTGCTGCTTATGATGGTCAAATTGGACAGATTGCCTATAGTGCATCCAAAGGCGGAGTGGTTGGTATGACTTTGCCAATGGCGCGTGATCTATCGCGCAGTGGTATTCGCGTTATGACAATTGCTCCAGGTATTTTTGGCACACCGATGGTGTCTGGAATGCCTCAGGAAGTTCAAGACGCTTTGGGTGCTATGGTGCCATTCCCGTCACGTTTAGGGCAGCCTGCAGAGTATGGTAATCTGGCGGTAGCGATTTGTGAGAATACAATGCTCAATGGTGAAGTAATCCGCCTTGATGGTGCTATTCGTATGGCTCCTAAATAAGCATCTGATTTTTATCAGATTTGTCATTCTTGAAAGCGTCCAGATCGGACGCTTTTTTTATTGAATATTTTACGGTCAATATTTTTTAGATATGCGTCTTTGGTTATGTTTATTTTAGAGCGTGTCTGTCTTGGATTGCATCGATTTGATGGGTTGGATTTTTGATT
>CAZEPF010000156.1:0-501 GCA_964514045.1 uncultured Rhizobiaceae bacterium
CAGTTTGATTTTATTGTGCCGCATAGTGATGGGGCGGGTGTAATTGAGGCCGTGGGTGAGGGCGTGGATGCTTCGCGCATTGGCCAGCGGGTTTGGATTTGGAACGGACAATGGCAACGTCAATTTGGTACGGCTGCAGAAATGATTGCGGTTCCTGAGGTTCAGGCTGTTCCTCTTGATGATGATATCAGCTTCGAAACCGCTGCTTGTTTCGGCATCCCAGGGTTAACTGCTGCCCATGCAATGGTTCTGCTTGAGCAATCTAAAAGCGATACGGTTTTAGTGACAGGTGCTGCGTCTGCAGTTGGGCATTACATTACGCAAATGCTGGCTCAATCCGGTCGCACTGTGATTGGAACCGCTTCATCCAAGAAACAAAAGATTGTATTGGATGCAGGTGCACAGGCTTTTATCAATTATAAAAGCGAAGACGTAGGTACCAGAATTTTAGAGATAACAGATGGGGCGGGTGTTCAAGCCATCATTGACATGGATTTCTAT
>CAZEPF010000156.1:511-4632 GCA_964514045.1 uncultured Rhizobiaceae bacterium
TTTCTATACAACATCCCAATTGATTTCCTCACCAGCCTTACAGGCAGGTGTAACCATTTACTCTTATGGATCAAATGATATGGGTTCGATTGATGTGCCTTTTCGCGATCTTCTATTCAAGTCCATCACTTTGCAGTTTTTCTTGGTATATGAATTAAATACGACCGAGCGAAAAGCCGCGATTGATCGGCTTAACCAGTTTATCCGGTCTGGTAAGGCAAATACCCAAATCTCTCATGTCATGCCATTTGAGAAAATTGTTGAGGCACATCAATTGGTTGAAAGCGGACAAGCGCAGGGAAATGTGGTTCTTACAGTTTAGTCATAGTTAGACTGTGATCTACGTTCTGATGCGCATTTGCAGTGAATCTATCTTGAAAAAGCCAACGCTTTCCGCCATCACTCACACATGACAAAACTTACACCCAGAAATCTTGATCACGTTGTCTTACCCGTACCTTCTTTGAAGGTGGCAAGGGAGCGACTTAGCAGCCTTGGTTTTACAGTGGCACCAGATGCACGGCACAAATTTGGCACCGAGAATGCGTGTGTTTTCTTTGAAAACAATACCTTTGTTGAACCCGTTGCGGTGGGTCATCGCGAAACCGTTGAAGCAGCTATTGATAAGGGCAACCCATTCCTGCGTCGAGATATGGGATATCGTTTTAGAAATGGCGATGATGGATTTACGTTTCTTGTGTTTGGTGAGCCTGATCCAAAATCCGAGCGCAAAGCCATTCAAAAAGCGGGATGGGAAACAGGAAAACTGGTCACAGTTCGTAGACCCGGCGTGAAAGTACGTGTCGCATTGGGGATTGATGAGCGATCACCCGATTTTTCATGCTTCCTGTGTGAGCGCACCGACGGACCGCCAACTTTCCCTAGTGAACTGACACAACATGCCAATGGCGCATCAGGGATTACAAGCGTGGCTCTGGTTGAACAATTGCCTGAAGATTTTCAATATTACCTGCAAACGATGAGCGGACAGCGTGAAGCGCGTTCGCATTCATTTGGTATGGAAATCAAACTGCCCAATGCAAAAGTAGATGTTTTGAACAAGGCAGGACTAAAAGCGCATTATGGTGTTGAGGCGTTGCCACAACGTGGACTTCGCGCCGTTGCCTTTGATGTGATTGTTCGTGACCAATCCAAGACTGCTAGTTTGTTGAAAAACGCAGGTGTTGAAACGCGTACTGTTGGCAAGCGTCTCATTGTTGATCGGGCTACAGGACAGGGTGCAATGATCGCCTTTGTCGAGGAATCATAATAATGGGCGAACAGAAGACGATTTCAGTTGGAAATGTTTCATTTTCTAATGCAGCGCCTGTGTCTTTCATTTTGGGACCTTGCCAGCTTGAGAGCAAGCAACATGCGTTTGATATGGCTGGCAGCATCAAAGAAATTTGCGCGAAGCTTGGTGCAAGCTTTATCTATAAATCAAGCTACGACAAAGCCAATCGTACGTCTATTGATGCAACACGTGGAGCCGGGTTGGAATTTTCCATTCCTGTCTTTGAAGGCCTCAAAAAAGAGCTTGGTATTTCAGTTCTCACGGATGTTCATTCAGAGGCTCAATGTGAGGCAATTGCACCTTATGTCGATGTGCTGCAAATTCCTGCGTTTTTATGCCGTCAGACTGATTTATTAGTTGCTGCTGCAAAAACCGGAAAAGTCGTGAATGTCAAAAAAGGACAGTTTCTTGCGCCTTGGGATATGAAGAATGTTGCCAAGAAAGTTTCTGATAGTGGCAATGATCAAATTCTACTAACAGAACGCGGTGCAAGTTTTGGATACAATACGTTAGTGTCTGACATGCGTGCGCTGCCCCAAATGGCCGAGACCGGATACCCAGTAATCTTTGACGCAACACATTCCGTTCAAATGCCGGGGGGTCTTGGTGGCTCATCGGGTGGTGATCGGGACATGGTCCCACCGCTTTCTCGTGCGGCGGTGGCCGTTGGATTAGCGGGCGTCTTTATTGAAACTCATGATGATCCCGATAACTCTACATCTTCCGATGCACCAAATATGGTTCGGTTAAATGAATTGGAAAGCCTTCTGGCTCAACTCATGGAAATTGACGCTATCGTAAAGGCCTGATGATCCTTAGAGATCACGACCCGTCAGGTTTTTTATGCGTTGATTGTATAATTGCTCAAGACAGTTGAAGTCATTGCTGCATTGGTTTCTGTCTTGTAGCCACTGACTATGTTCGCTTGAAACTTTCTGAACTTTGCCAGTTTGTGTGGCTGTTACAAGAGCAGAGGCTAGAAGTTCTGCGACTTGTTCATCTTTGATGAGTAGATTTTCATTATTACATATCGCCATCTCAGTAGGAATTTGTGCATTTGCGCAGGAAAACGACTGGGCCTTCACTGGATTTGCCGATATTGCGGTTAAAGGTAGGGAGACCAACATTCCGGCAGCGCATGTGTTTACTGTTATTTTCAAAAGTGTCATTGCAAACCTCCATTATTAATTAATTGCTAACCATAAATTGAGTGTGTGCCGTGCCGAAAATTAGGCAGGAATTAGATTACTTGTGGCAAGGGCAACACAATTACGGATTGGCCTTTCGCTTTTTTGATAGCTCGGCTAGAAGAAACTAAATCTTACAACTCCTTATTCTGAGGTAATTTTCATGGCTGCTATCATCGATATTCATGGGCGCGAAATTCTAGATTCCAGAGGCAATCCAACCGTCGAGGTGGACGTGATCTTGGAGGACGGTTCTTTTGGCCGCGCTGCGGTTCCATCTGGCGCATCTACGGGCGCACATGAGGCGGTAGAACTTCGCGATGGTGGCTCACGTTATCTGGGCAAGGGTGTCACGAAAGCGGTTGAAGCCGTGAACGCTGATATTGCAGAAGCCGTTATTGGCATGGACGCAATCGAACAACGAGCAATTGACGCTGCGATGATTGAACTGGACGGCACTCCTAACAAAGCAAAAATTGGCGCAAATGCAATTTTGGGCGTCTCGCTTGCGGTCGCAAAAGCAGCAGCAGAAGCTTCCGCGCTGCCATTGTTCAAATATGTGGGCGGTCCTAATGCTTCCATTCTACCAGTGCCTATGATGAACATCATTAATGGTGGTGAACACGCTGACAATCCGATTGACTTCCAAGAGTTCATGATCATGCCCGTGGGTGCGCAAAGCATGTCAGAAGCTGTGCGAATGGGCGCAGAAGTTTTTCACACACTTAAAAAAGAGCTTCACTCTCAAGGACATAATACCAATGTGGGTGATGAAGGCGGTTTTGCACCCAATATTGGCAGTGCACCGGATGCGTTGGATTTCATCATGAAGTCTATTGAGAAAGCTGGCTTCAAACCGGGTGAAGATATGGCCCTTGCGCTTGATTGTGCTTCGACTGAGTTTTTCAAGGACGGCAATTACGTGCTTGCAGGTGAGGGGCGTACGCTCGAACCAGAAGCAATGGCAGATTATCTTGCGGAACTGGTTGGTAAATACCCGATCATATCTATTGAAGATGGTATGGCAGAAGATGACTGGGATGGATGGAAAATGGTTACAGACAAGATCGGTGACCAATGCCAATTGGTGGGCGATGATCTGTTTGTTACCAATTCATCTCGTCTATCTGATGGTATCAAGATGGGGGTGGCAAATTCTATTTTGGTTAAAGTGAACCAGATTGGCACGCTTACAGAAACGCTTGATGCTGTGGAAATGGCACACAAGGCCTCTTACACCGCCGTTATGTCTCATCGTTCTGGCGAAACAGAGGACTCTACAATTGCTGATTTGGCCGTTGCCACAAATTGTGGACAAATCAAAACAGGCTCACTAGCGCGGTCTGATCGTCTCGCAAAATATAATCAGCTTTTAAGAATTGAGGCTAGTCTTGGCAGTGCAGCACATTATGCCGGAAAGTCTATTCTAAAATGAAAAAAATTATTGTGGGCAATTGGAAAATGAATGGCTCAACTCAACTATTACAAAAGTTTGCGCAGCACCAAGATCTTGCTGACCAATGTGATGCAGAGTTAGTAATTTGTCCGCCTAGTACATTGCTTTCCCAAGCTAGTAATTTAGTCAAATCAATCTCAGTTGGAGCGCAGGATTGTGGGACAGGAATGACACGCGCTCACAC
>CAZEPF010000156.1:4642-6833 GCA_964514045.1 uncultured Rhizobiaceae bacterium
GTCTGATCGTCTCGCAAAATATAATCAGCTTCTGCGCATCGAGGAAGAGCTAGGAATGGCCGCCCGATATGCTGGCCGTGATATTTTGAAATAAGATGTAAACAATAATGGGCACGGTAAACCCAATATTAAGGTCACAACGCTAATTATAAGGCTGTTGATGAGTTTTTAGTATTGAGTAGTATCAACCGTGTCCACAAGACAAAGAAGAAATAGCAATCTGCATCGATTGGTCATTCCTGTATTTTGCATGATGGCGAGCGGATATTTTGCGTATCATTCGCTCACTGGAAAACATGGGCTGGAATCTCACCGCAAGACGGTGGAGAGGTCTTTGGAGTTGGAGTTCCGGCTTGCATCTCTACGATCAGAGCGAAAAGAACTATCCCACCGTGTAAAACTCTTAAAATCAGGCTCGATTGAACGTGACATGCTGGACGAACAAGCCAGATACCACCTGAATCTTCTGAATGAAAGCGAAGTAGTGCTAATGCGATAAAGCTTGTCCCAGTCTTGTCTTTTACGTTACTATAAATTCAGTTAATTTGCATATTAGACATATATTTCAATAAGTTAAACCTGTCTGAAAATGGTATTTTTGTGGGTTGAAAAACAATTACGGTTGTTTGATATTTGGTCTTCAACAGGAGCCCATTTATGGCAGGTAAACCCCGCAAGTCTGGTGCACGAGCAGCTTCCAGCAAGTCAACGGTCCATAAGTCGCCCGATCCGGCGAAATTCTCAAAAGATGAAGAGTTAAAAGCATACTATGACATGCTTTTAATCCGACGCTTCGAAGAGAAGGCGGGTCAACTTTATGGTATGGGTTTTATTGGTGGTTTTTGTCACCTGTACATAGGTCAAGAAGCCGTTGTGACTGGCATGCAAATGGCGATCAAGGATGGTGATCAGATGATCACTGGATATCGTGATCATGGGCACATGCTTGCATGCGGAATGGACCCTGACGGCATTATGGCAGAACTAACCGGTCGGCGGAATGGATATTCCAAGGGCAAGGGCGGCTCCATGCATATGTTTTCGAAGGAGAAAAACTTTTATGGTGGGCACGGAATTGTAGGGGCGCAAGTATCGCTTGGTACTGGCCTTGCTTTTGCCAATAAATATCGTGGCAATGATAATCTAAGCTTGGCATATTTTGGGGATGGCGCATCCAACCAAGGGCAGGTGTATGAGAGCTTCAATATGGCCTCGCTCTGGGATTTGCCTGTGATTTACATCATTGAGAATAACCGATATGCGATGGGCACATCAGTCCAGCGATCTTCTGCGCAGACTAATTTCTCCCAGCGTGGCGCTTCCTTCAATATTCCTGGCATGCATGTGGATGGAATGGATGTGCGTGCTGTTAAAGCTGCTGGTGATCATGCGGTGGAGTGGGTGCGCGAGGGTAATGGTCCGATTATCTTAGAGATGGAAACCTATCGTTACCGCGGGCACTCCATGTCTGATCCAGCAAAATACCGCACCAAGGATGAAGTTCAGAAAATGCGTGCTGAGCAAGATCCGATTGAGCAGGTAAAACAACGTATCTTGGAAAGCAAACACGCAACGGAAGATGATCTAAAAGCTACTGATAAAAAAATCAGGGAAATTGTGGGCAAGGCAGCTGAATTCTCGCAGTCTGATCCTGAGCCAGATCCATCGGAATTGTATACAGACATATTACTTGCACCGCATGAGGAGGCTCCAAATGTCGATTGATATCCTTATGCCCGCTCTCTCACCCACGATGGAAGAGGGCAATCTCTCAAAATGGCTCGTTAAAGAAGGCGATAGTGTCACATCTGGTGATGTGATTGCAGAAATTGAAACCGACAAGGCAACCATGGAAGTGGAAGCCGTTGATGAAGGGACGATTGCCAAGATTTTGATTTCGGAAGGCAGCGAAGGCGTAAAGGTAAATTCTGTTATTGCTGTTCTTGCCGAAGAAGGTGAAGACGCAAGTTCTGTAGAGGCAAAGGGCAATGCTGAACCAGCTGCTGCTACGCAAACAAGTGCGGCAGAAGAAAGCGGTGAAGCGAGTTCTAGTTCCGATGCGCCCGAACCAGAGCCACTGATAGCTGCGGCTGATCCTGAAGTTCCTGAAGGAACGGAATTTAAGTCTATGACAGTTCGTGAAGCGCTCAACACCGCGATGGCAGAAGAAATGCGCCGCGATGATGACGTG
>CAZEPF010000157.1:0-6786 GCA_964514045.1 uncultured Rhizobiaceae bacterium
AAATCAAAAATCCAACCCATCAAATCAATTCAATCCAAGACAGACACGCTCTAGGAAGGCGTACGGTTTAAATCCGAAGCAATAGCCAGTCGCAACGCTTCAGCTGCTTCTTTCGCTGCACGATTTTCAGCGTCACGTTCTGCTCGTTCATTTGCAAACACCTGACCTGTCCGGTCATAAGACGCTTTTGCCCTGCGTGTGCCAGAAGCTATTGCTTTGCCCGAAGCCAAATCCACAAGATCATAAGCAACGTTTACAGTGACTGTACCAGCCGTTGAATCAGTAATGCCCGGAATTGGAATTGCCGCGAGCAGTTTGTTGCTCCACGAAACCCGAATTCTAGCCTCATGGCTTTTACCCGGAGAACCAAATCCCCCATTGAGCAGAAAGAGAAGATGATTGCGAACCTGTTGTCCAACACGGGAATCAACCTGCGAAACACCAACATTGGATAATCCGCCACTTGTAGCACCCGCACTTTGGTTGCCGTGTAAGGGTTGAAACTGACACGCGGTCAATAACAACGCTGCGATGAGCGCAAGAAAGGGCCGCATAAACACAAGGACCGTTTTGAAAAAACTAGATGACAACATTCACAATTCTCTTAGGTACTACAATCAGTTTTTTAGGCTGGTTTCCATCAAGATGTTTTAATACCACATCATGTTGCAAAGTTGCAGCCTCAATTTCTTCCTTACTTGCCTCAGGCGAAACTTCAAGATCACCGCGCTTTTTACCGTTAATCTGAATGGGCATGATGATCATATCATCCTTGGCAAGATTATCCTGATAGTTCGGCCAGGCCTGTTCAGCAACAAGGCCGTCATTTTGTAAGGACTTCCAGCATTCTTCAGCCAAATGCGGCATCATAGGGGCGATGAGTTGCACCAACACGCTCAACCCCTCTTTCATGGAAGCTTTTTGTGCATCGTCGGCCTGATCAGGTTTGGTTGCTGAAAGCACGTTCACATACTCATAGATGCGCGCAATAGCACGGTTAAAACCAAGACGATCTAAATCTTCACCGACAGCCTTAAGCGTTTTATGTGTTGCTTTGCGAATATCATCGCCAGACGCATCATCTGGCGCAGACATGCCAACCAAAGCATTTTCCCAACTGGAAACCAGACGCCAGACGCGCTGCACAAACCGGTGTGCACCTTCAGCGCCTGCATCTGTCCATTCGACATCCCGTTCTGGCGGAGAATCCGACAACATAAACCAGCGCGCCGTATCAGCACCATAGGTTGCAATGATCTCATCAGGGTCAACAGTATTACGCTTGGATTTTGACATTTTCTCAATGCCACCAATCGGCACTTCGTCGCCACTATCCAAACGTTTGGCAAGGCGCTTTCCGTCTACCTCGCGAATATCCAGTTCAGAAGGCTGGAACCATCCCTGATCTTTATTTCCGTAGGTTTCATGCACCACCATGCCTTGGGTAAACAGCCCTTTGAACGGTTCTTTAATATCCATATGACCCGCGATAGACATGGCCCGTGAGAAGAAACGTGAATAGAGCAAATGCAGAATCGCATGTTCAATACCACCAATATACTGATCCACAGGCAACCAGTGATTAGCCGCATCGGGCTGCGTTGGAGACGCTGCGTTTGGCGTTACAAAACGCGCAAAATACCAAGACGAATCCACAAACGTATCCATCGTGTCAGTTTCGCGTTTTGCAGGCTTGCCACAGGACGGACAAGCCACATCACGCCATGTGGGATGACGATCAAGTGGATTACCTGGAACATCAAACGTCACATCGTCTGGAAGCTCAACGGGCAGGTTTTCTTCTTTTTCAGGCACCACCCCACACGCATCACAATGCACGACCGGAATAGGACAACCCCAATAGCGCTGGCGAGAAAGTCCCCAATCGCGCAGTCTGAAATTGACCTCTTCTTCCGCAAGGCCACGCTCAGACAGTTCATTGATTGCAGTATCAATGGCCTCAGCTTTGCGCTTGCCTGACATTGGTCCTGAATTTACCAGAATGCCATCATCGACATAGGCCGTATTGGCCACATCAACCGGAGTATCGGGTTCATCAATCGTGGCAACCACTGAGGTGACTTCCAGATCATATTTACGGGCAAAATCCAGATCGCGCTGATCGTGCGCAGGGCATCCAAATACAGCGCCTGTTCCGTAGTCCATCAAGACGAAATTAGCCGCATAAATAGGTAGCGATTTGCCTTCAATAAAAGGATGGGAAACCGTGAGGCCAAGATCAAAACCCTGCTTCTCAGCTTTCTCGATATCAATCGCAGACGTGCCCATCTTGCGGCACTCTTTGATAAAAGCTTCCAGCTTTGGATTGTTTTCCGCCAGTTCAAGCGAGATTGGATGTTCCGCCGCAATCGCCATAAAACTCGCGCCATACAATGTATCAGGCCGGGTCGAGAAACAGACAAGTTCATCAGCACTGGCACTTTGCTTTTCAACAAATGGAAATTTAATTCGCGCGCCACGTGATCGGCCAATCCAGTTGGACTGCATCAGTTTAACCTTGGCAGGCCATTCTTCCAGCGTATCAATTGCCTCAAGCAATTCATCGGCAAAATCGGAAATCTTGAAAAACCACTGGGTAAGTTCGCGTTGTTCAACGTCCGCACCTGAACGCCAACCCTTACCGTCAATTACTTGCTCGTTTGCAAGCACAGTCATATCTACCGGATCCCAATTGACCTTGGCATTTTTGCGGTAAACTAGGTCATGCTTGAGAAAGTCCAGAAACATCTTTTGTTGCTGGCCATAATATTCCACATCACACGTTGCAAACTCACGCGACCAGTCAATCGAAAGACCCATGCTCTTAAGTTGGGTACGCATGGCAGCGATATTGTCGTAGGTCCAACCCTTTGGATGGGTCTTATTTTGCATCGCGGCATTTTCCGCAGGCATACCAAACGCGTCCCAGCCCATCGGGTGCAGCACTTCATATCCTTTTGCACGTTTGAACCGTGCAACCACATCACCCATCGTATAATTGCGAACGTGACCCATATGAATACGGCCCGACGGATAAGGAAACATTTCCAGTACGTAGTAAGACGGTTTATCATTGTTGGGGTCTGTGTTGCAGGCATATAAATCTTTGCCTTCCCACACTTTTTGCCAGCGCTGTTCTGCGTCACGGGGATTATAGCGGTCGGTGCTCATGATGAATAAGTTTGAAAGCCTGTTGGAATATTGTAAATCGAGTTCAGGACAAAGCCCCGAGTAACAAGACCTTCACCAGAATTTCCGCCCATGGTCAACCGAAAGACAGCTACACAGCAATGACAGATGCACCTCAAGCCCAAAACTATCGCGAAATCCTTGATGAGCTTGATCACCACGCAAAAAAACATGATCAGGCCGTTCCGCAATTGGTTGTAGTTTCAAAAACATTCGACGCAGACACTATTCGTCCTGTGATTGATGCAGGTGCACGTGTCTTTGGCGAGAACCGTGTTCAGGAATCACAAGGCAAATGGCCAGAACTTAAACGCCAAACCCCCGATATTGAACTGCATCTTATCGGCCCTTTACAAAGCAATAAAACCGCAGACGCCGTAGAGCTTTTCGATTGCATCCAAACCGTTGATCGTGAAAAGATTGCCAAAACCATCGCGAGCGAAATGGCAAATCAAGGCAAGCCCATTAAGCTATTTGCACAGGTCAATACAGGGTCCGAGCCGCAAAAGGCAGGAGTATTACCACAGGCAACACAGGAGTTTGTGGCATGGTGCACCAATGATATAGGGCTAACACTTGAAGGCCTGATGTGCATTCCACCTGCGGGAGAAAACCCCGGACCTCATTTTGCATTACTACGCAAGCTGGCACGCGAATGCGGCCTTGAAAAATTATCCATGGGCATGTCCGCTGATTATCTCACCGCAACAGAATTTGGTGCAAGCCATGTACGCGTTGGCAGCGGCGTATTTGGCGCACGATAAATAATCGCTATGGGTGGATGATCATTTCACTGCGGTCTGAAAGTTTCGGCAAAAGCAGCCGCATCAGATCAGGGTCGATTGCCACACATCCTTCGGTTGGCCCCCTGTCAGGCCGTGTCAGATGAAAAAAGATTGCACTTCCCGCATTACGCTTTTTGGTGGTGACATTATAATCCAGCACAATACACACATCATATAAGTGGTCATCGCGGGCAAGAACCTCGTGTGACGCCTTAAATGGCAAATCAATGGGCGAGTTATAGGCCGGATGCGTTGGCGCATCACACCACCCTATACCTGCCGAAATATCCACCATCGGCAACAGGCTGGGAACTCTGGGCATTCTATCCGAGCGCACATAACCATACATCAAACGAAACGTCCCTGCTGGCGTTGCACCATCACCTTCTTGTTTTTGCGTGGTAATGCCGCTCTTTCCAAGACTACAAGGGTAGGTCTCGCCACCGATTTCAAACAGCCCTTGATGCAAAATATTGCCCGGTTTTCGCCGTATATGAATTTTCATGTCTATCTTCCCACGCCTTCACATTTTTCCTAGAATGTTCACATGAATGTGTTTGTGGCGACCTCCGCCTTTTATATGACTGTGTTTGCAGTTATCTCAAATGAACTTTCAGCATATCTGATCGGTTAAACAAAGGATTTTCACGAATGTCTGCCCGTACTATTCTTATTATTGATGATGATGATGATTTACGCGATGCGCTTACCGAGCAACTCGCCCTATACGATGAGTTTAATGTCATTACCGAATCCAATGCTGCACGGGGCATAGCGACCGCGCGCGGTGAACACATCGACCTTTTGGTGATGGATGTTGGTCTTCCCGATATGGACGGGCGCGAGGCTGTAAAACTACTACGCCGTGATGGTTTCAAAGCACCCATTATTATGCTCACAGGTCATGACACGGATTCTGATACCATCCTCGGACTGGAAGCGGGTGCAAATGACTATGTCACCAAGCCCTTCAAGTTTGCAGTATTGCTAGCACGTTTACGCGCACAATTGCGAACACACGAACAAAGTGAAGATGCGGTCTTTAACATCGGGCCCTATGTGTTCCGCCCTGCACAAAAGCTTCTCACCGAAGAAGATGGCAGTAAAATCCGCCTGACTGAAAAAGAAACCGCGATCATGAAATACCTGTATCGCGCAGAACAAAAAGTCATTGGCCGCGATGAACTGCTTGAGCAAGTCTGGGGATACAATTCCGGCGTTACCACTCACACACTTGAAACGCATATCTATCGCTTGCGCCAAAAGGTGGAAAAAGAACCCTCAAATGCAAGATTGCTTGTTACCGAGGGTGGAGGCTATAAGCTAATCCCATAATAACCGAACCATCGGTTAGAACTACGGAATTGGCATGGCACTTCAGTCAGACATTGAAAATTTACGTCAGGTGGAAATGTTTTCCACCTTCACGGATGATCAGTTACGTCTGATTGCCTTCAACTCACAAAAACACCCTTTGCCCGCTGAATCAGATTTATTTCACCACGGGCAAAATGCGGATGGAGGGTACGTTGTGGTGAGCGGTGAGGTGATGATCGAACTTCCCATGAGCCAAAACAAAATTCAGCGCGAAACATTTGGTCCGGGTGGTTTAATCGGCGAAATGGCCTTGCTCACACGAACCACACGTGTTGGAAATGCCCGAACAACTGAAAAATCCGAATTGGTAAAAATTCGTCGCAGCCTGATGATGCGCCTGTTTGAAGAGTATCCGGAACTGGCGGAACAAATTCGACTGCAATTGATTCAATCAGTGAGCAAAATGGGCAACGACCTTGAAAAAGCCCAAGCATTATTGCCACAAACAGGTAATGATTAAACCTTCAACTCAGGCAGTTAGTCGAGATCAAATTCAGCAATAACAGGCACATGGTCGGACGGTTTTTCCCATCCTCTTGCATCTGTTAAAATCTCGATATTGGTCAGCGCATCCCCTAAAGATAGCGCCCCCCAAATGTGATCCAGCCTACGCCCCTTATTAGAAGCAGCCCAATCCTTGGCGCGGTAACTCCACCAACTATAAAGCACTTCATCATAGTCGCGCTTGTGACGAACCAGATCGAGCCAGCCACCATCATCGCGAAGGCGGTCAAGAAACTCGGTTTCTATCGGCGTATGGCTCACCACTTTCAAAAGCTGTTTGTGGGACCAAACATCATTTTCATGTGGCGCAATATTCAAATCGCCCACTAGAATATTTTCAACGTCACCGTCGCTGGCTTTCAAAGCAAGCATTTCATCAAGAAATTTCAGCTTGTGGTCAAACTTGGGGTTCTTAACCGGATCAGCTTCATCACCTCCCGCAGGAACGTAAAAATTATGAACGCATAATTTACGCCCGCCCGCATCAAACCGCGTTGAGATATGGCGCGTATCGCCCATGCCGCAATATTCGGTGCGAACCGCATCAAGTAGCGGTCGCTTCGCAACAGTAGCAACACCGTGATAGCCCTTTTGGCCATTCACCTCGATATAATCATATCCAAGCTTGCGAAAGTTTTTTTCAGGGAACTGATCGTTCTGGCATTTGATTTCCTGCAAACACAAAACATCCGGCTGATGTTCTGTGAGAAATTTTTCAACGATACCAATCCGCAGTCGTACGGAATTGATGTTCCAGGTAGCAATTTTGAGGGGCATACGCACAAATTCCAATAAAGCAAAAATTTACTCTAGGGTCTTTGGCGCAAAGTTTGAAGCAGTTAGAAAATTATCCCCATCGATGTCCGACAGGGATTGCTTTAGAGCGTGTCTGTCTTGGATTGCATCGATTTGATGGGTTGGATTTTTGATT
>CAZEPF010000158.1:0-6735 GCA_964514045.1 uncultured Rhizobiaceae bacterium
CACCCGTACTGGTCTTGAAGATAACATTCGTCTGGACAGCAAGACGCTTGCGCCATCAAACGCAGCATTAGTAAAAATTGCTACGGACCTATGTGACAAATACGAAAGGCCTGTCGCTACTTGGCAACAGGCCCGTGAGATATTGCAACTTCCCTTGAAGCAAGCTGCATAAATCAATTGCGTATCAGAAAAGTTTGAAGCCTTTTTTCGTAGGCTCTTTTTCCGGATGTGGACCAGGATCGTCCGGTCTGCGCTCTAGTGGAAACTCCACGGTATTGGAGTAGGGAGAAGATGATTTCTTCTCCTGCTTTTTCTTATCTGTTTCCTTGTCAGATTTCTCTTCTTTAGCAGATTCTTCCAGTTCTTTTTCAGAAGGCTCAAGTGCTACGACATTATCGTTCTCGGCACTTTCAGATGACGAGGCTTCATCTTTGTTGTTGTTTTCGCTGGTTTCAGGTTTCAAGTCTGGTGTTGAGTCAGGCTTTGCCTCACTCTCATCAGATGAGGTTTCAGAAGTTGAAGCAGTCGCGGGTGCTGCTTTGTTATCTTCTTCAATGATTGGCTCAGCTTCTTTTTCGTCTGTCACCAGTTCAGCTTCTTCAATCTCTGCGGGTTTTATGTCTTCAATTTCGGGTTGAGGTTCAATTGATGCAGGAGCTTCTGCTTGTGAAGCGCCAACGAGAACCGGCTTTGCTTCATCGCG
The DNA here is from genome assembly GCA_964514045.1 of uncultured Rhizobiaceae bacterium. Classification (GTDB taxonomy): domain Bacteria; phylum Pseudomonadota; class Alphaproteobacteria; order Rhizobiales; family Rhizobiaceae; genus JAALLB01. The sequence goes on from CAZEPF010000158.1 coordinate 704, forward strand.
TAATTGTTCTGCGGTGAGGACAGGTGCGTCTTCGCCGCCTAGTTGAGCAACTGGCACTTTCCATTCAAATGCATCAATCTCACCGGATACAGGTGAGAAAGGCATCCACTCTTCGGACACATGTCCATCTGCGGTCCATGCTTCATCGGCTGGTGAACGTACTGCACGTGATAACCAATCGCGCATTCTGCCCTGATCGCCGTGTTGACCTTCTTCAATGTCTGCCATTAACAGGCAAGCACGTTCGGTAGGTGTGGAGGTTAGAACAGATTCAAGGGCGCTGCGTGCTTCATCCCATTCTTTTGCATCAATCGCTGCAACGGCAACTGCAATGCGTCCCTCTGGATGATTGGCTTTTATGCCAGCTAGTTTATGGGCACGTTTCAAACGGTCTTTGACGGAATCACCTGCACGTACGGTTGCATATGCTTCAGCCAGTTCTGGATGTGGTTGCTGTTTCCAACATGCTTCAATAATTTTTGAAGCGCCGCGAATGTCTCCAAGCCGTGAAGCTGCGCGTGCATAGGTTGTTGCAGCGGGAACCAGATCTTTTGCCAGTTTATGGGCTTCCTTGGAAAGCTTCTTGGCAAGATCGGGTTCTGCCTGTTCTACAGAGATGGCCTTGGCGGTTAGCAATATGGCGCGCTGACGTTTGGCGGTTGCGCGATCAAGTAGTCCGGCAGAGCGATTTGCTTCGAGTGTCTGAATAGCAGAATCCCAATCGCCATCGGTTGCCTGGTAGCGCAATTTTGCGTTACCGGCCCATGGCAATGACGGGGCTTCACGCACTGCTTCTTCTGCATAATGGCGAGCTGCTTCCGGCTCGTTCTGGCGTTCTGCCTCAAGAAATAATCCGCGTAGGGCAACCATGCGGGTTTCTTCATTTTCAAGCATGGTTTTGAAGTTTTCGCGAGCTGCATCACGATCTCCTTCCAGTAATGCAGTTTGTGTGCCTAATAAAGCAACCAGAGGATCGTTCTTTAGAAGCTTTCCGCTTTCTTTTGTAAGACTGCGGGCTGTGTCCACATCGCCGGAACTTGCTGCGATCAAGCCGCGGGACAAGGCACGGTAGCCACGTTCTTTTCTGCGATTATCAAAAAAGCGCGTAATAAAACCAGGCATTCCGAAGATGCCACGCAACAGGCTTGAAACAATCATGATGAGTACCACAAAAATCACAAGACCAGTGATTGCGATGGTTAGTGGAATACCCACTTCTTCACCCGGTCGGCCCATTTTTCCAGCCAACCACTCCCATTGGAGATAAATATTGCCAGGATTGTCTGCAATCCACGCAAATAAGGCTGCTAGACCAAGAACGATTAAAAGAAATACGAGAAAACGAAACATAAAATTTTTCCTGATCCTTAGCCGGCTTCAGATGAAAGAGACGATGAAAGGCGTTCATATACTGCAAAAGCTTCTGCGCGCAGTTTGGCTTTTTCCAGCCAGCCAGCTCCACTTTGTTGCACATCTGCAGGCAGTGTTTCCCACTCGGTGATTGCGGCGGTTAGTTCGCCCTTTTCAAGTGTTGCCTTGACCCGAGACAAAATTGCGATTGGATCATCGCCCTCTTGTGGTCCGGTTGAGCGGAAGGAAACCAGATTTTGCGCATTTGCCCAGAACCGGTCTGACAGGCTGGTACCTTGTGTATCTGCAGCAGGATTTTGAACGGTACGTGTAAACGCTTCCAGCTCTTTGGATAGTTGAGCCCGCGTTGGAATTCCGCTTGCAGCCAGTTCTTCCAGCCTTGCGATATCTTCGCTGTCTCCTGCAAGAGATTTGATGGACGCGATTGCAAGCGTTGCAGGGTCATCATTTTGAAGGGCAGCTCCAAGTGCATTGACCGATACGGATACGGCAACTTTTTCACTTGCCTTAACCGATGCAACAGTTTCTTGAAGAGAAGAAGCCTGTTCACCCATGGCTGTGATTTGCTGGGCATTGTTGGTCGCGGTTTCGTCTAGAGCGCCAAGCGTTGTTTGAAGGCCTGTAATTTTTTCCAGTAATTCTTCGTTTGAAGTTTCTGGTGGCGCAGGAATTGCTGCAACGCTCTCCTTTAGGGATGCAGCCTGTTCGCTAACCGCAGCAATGCGCTGGGTATTTTCACCTGATGCTTCGCTCAAGCCTGCAAGTGTTGCTTCCAAACTGGCGATTTTTTCAAGCAATCCACTATCAGAAGGAGTTGGTGTTGTACCTTCAGGTGACGACAGATTGGCAATGCTTCCCTCTAGTGCATCAAGTCTTGCGATTGCAGTCGCAATCGATGCTGAAAGTTCGGTACTGTCTGAGCCAGTAGTAGTTTCAGTACCCCCAGTTTCAGGGATCTGCTGCACTGTTTGTGAGATATTGCCGAGTGTCTCAGATAATTCGGCTATCTTGGTGTCGATCTCAGTAAACCGCGCCGTGGTTTGCCCGTCTGTTTCAGTCGTGTTGTTCTCATTGCCTGATTTAAGTTCAGCAATTTCAGCTTTTAATTGTTCGATGGCTTCTGCCTGAGCGGTAGCTTGTGCTCTTGGCTCTTGTGAAACAGATGCCTCCTGAGAATAAAGCGTGCCAATCAGGGGCAGTTTTGCGGCGCCGTCTACCTGACCAATTGCGCCCAGTCCTGCAATTGCAGCCGCAGCGCCCACTAATCCACCCATTAGCCCGCCACCTTTAGATTGTTTAGGTGCAGGTGGTGGTGATGTCGAATTGGATGCGTCCGATGATTTTGGCGCTGTTTCAGTTGGTTTTTTAGCTGGCTCTTTTGCGCTTGAAGTAGCAGCCCCAGACGCTTTTGTATTGGCTGACGTTGTTGTTTTCTCACTAGCAGCAGAAGATGTGCCTGGTTTTGCCGAAGATTGACCCGCGGTTGTCGCCGTAGTTTTTGTGTTGCTGGAGACAGATGCTTGAGCCACAGGCTTATTGTTGGATGCAGTGGCGGACGCGCCTACTTCTTTTGCATCCAAGTCAATGGTCGTTGGCTTTTTTGCGCGTGGTGGCGTTTTGCGGGTGTTATTTGATCTCGATCTAGAGGCCATTTCTATCATTCCTGCCTTTGGTGATGCGCTCACCGATTAAGTTACGTAACGTAATGTATCTGTTCAGAAGCTTTACTTCAAGGTTTTGAATGCTGTGCCAGAATTTTTAGCATCGCACTCTCAGATGGTTCATTAGCAACATAAACACCTGACCATGGAATATCCATCATCATCTTAACCGCAGAATCCGAAATTCCTATAACACGAACTGTTTCAGTGATATTTGGTTTCACTGTTTGACTGAGTATGTCGTGCAGATGATTGCCGCTTTTTGTAGAGTAAATAAAAAGCGCGCCATTAATGCAATGGGACATGGCGTCCTTGATCGTCGCTTTATCAGGAAAGAGTCTTTGAACTTGATAGATATTGGTCGTTATGACGCTGAACCTTTCCGGATCAAGCGCTTTTGCCATATCAAAAGAACGATCAGGCGTTGTGGGGTACCAGGTTTTTAAGGGCTGAGTAATTTCTTCCCGCATCATCCGCTTAGCCAGTGCCGCACCTCCACCCGATGCAGTAATGATCGTATCAAAGCCAAGGCCTTCTACTTCCAGTGCTGTGCGTGCACCTACGCAATATGCGGTTGAGTTTGGTTTTGCCTGCCAGTTTCGGGCGGCCAGAATTTCAGCGGCATTGGCGCTGGTAAAAATAACAGCGTCAAATTCTACATCAGGGATTTCAGTTTCTAGATTTTTGACCTCGAAGATCGGCAGAACAATGGGTGTAAATCCGGCGCCTCGAAGTTTTTGCGCAGTTTCATCGGCAGCAGGTTGTGCACGCGTGATCAGAACAGCAGGGGGCATTAGCTCCAGCCTTCAAAAAACTTGTCCCCTGCCCGCGCTTTCAATATGCGGCCCATTTCGAGACCAATTTCACGCGCATCCCCAGTGGTTCCGTGCATTCGATCTTCGTGTGATTCGGTACCATCGGGTTTCAAGATAATGCCGTGCAGGCTGATCTGATTACCATTGATTGTAGCGTAAGCACCAATGGGTGTGCGGCACGAGCCATCAAGTTCTTCCAGAAACGCGCGTTCGCAGATTAAAGCAGTTTCGGTGTCTGCATGATTGATCGGTTTTAACAATTCAATTGCATTTTGGTTTGCAAGGTTTACTTCAACGGTAATCGCACCTTGCCCCGGCGCAGGTGGAAAGTCTTCAATCGATAATTCGCTGGTAATTGCGTCTGACATGCCCAAACGGTTTAAGCCTGCACAGGCAAGAAGGGTAGCGTCTGCAACGCCATCTTCCAGTTTTTGAATGCGGGTGCCAACATTGCCGCGATACATGACCATTTCAAGATCAGGGCGTTTGCGCCAAAGCAGAGCCCGGCGGCGTAAGGATGCGGATCCGATCACGGCACCTTGTGGCAGGTCTTCAAGTGTATCTGCTTTTTTACAGATGAAAGCATCGGCTACATTTTCGCGCTTTGGATAACACACAAGGCCCAGACCATCCGGTAAAGCAGTTGGCATATCTTTGGCCGAATGGACCGCAATATCAATCTCGCCGTTCGAAAGTTTTTCTTCGATCTCGAGGGTGAAGAGACCCTTCCCGCCGATTTCTGCCAGTGCAATATTTGCTTTTTGGCTGCGGTCTCCAGCTGTGGAAATTATTTCTACATCAACTTCAAGACCGGGATGGCTGGTTTGGAGTTGTGATTTCATGTATTCCGCCTGATAGAGTGCCAATTGGCTGCCTCTGGTACCTATACGGATGCGGCTCTGTGTCATACTTACTTTACATTCAGTTTGGTAATTTCGAACTTACAAAGTGTTACAGCGAATGGATATCACTGACAATGGCTAACTTCGGGCCAGTTCTGGGTCTTGAAACCAGTTGCGATGAAACCGCTGCAGCTATCGTCAGTCGTGACAGTGACGGGCGCGCGGTTTTGCACTCCAATATCATTCTAAGCCAAATTGAGGAGCATTCTGCATTTGGTGGTGTTGTCCCTGAAATTGCGGCGCGGGCGCATTTGTCAGCGATAGACGGTATTATTAGTGCTGCCCTGCAGGATGCAGGGATGGAACTGGACGATATTGCGGGAATTGGGTGCACTGCGGGACCGGGTCTAACAGGTGGATTGATGGTGGGTTTGATGACGGGTAAGGCATTGTCGGCCTCGCGTAACCTTCCGTTTCTTGGGATCAATCATCTTGAAGGTCATGCGCTTACAGCCAGGCTGACGGACAATATCGACTATCCATATATGCTGCTTCTTGTGTCTGGCGGGCATAGCCAGATCATTAGGGTTGATGGGTTGGGCGACTATAAAAGGCTGGCCACTACCATTGATGATGCGGTTGGGGAAACGTTTGACAAAACTGCCAAGCTTTTAGGATTGGGCTTCCCCGGCGGACCGATGGTGGAAAAGGCTGCTGAGGGCGGTAACGCAAAACGTTTTCCCTTTACCAAACCCTTGCGTGGGCAAGATACATTGAACATGTCATTTTCAGGATTAAAAACCGCAATCCGGCAGGCGGCTGAAAAACTTGCCCCTCTCACCTGTGAAGATGTTTCTGATCTCTGCGCATCCATGCAAAATACGATTGCAGCAGTTCTGGCTGAACGATGCGAACAGGCATTGGCGCGTCATGGTGATGGTATTCAAACTCTCGTGGTTGCGGGTGGTGTTGCTGCCAATAAAACCATACGTATGAAACTGGAAGAGGTGGCATTGAGCCAGGACATTACGCTTATCGCTCCGCCGCTTAATCTTTGTACCGATAATGGTGCTATGATTGCCTGGGCCGCATTAGAGCGTTTTGAGCGGGGAGAAACATCATCGTTTGAGCTTTCACCTCGCTCGCGCTGGCCGCTCGATGAAAGTGCAGAACCAATTTTAGGGTCTGGTCGCAAAGGTACAAAAGTATGAGTAAAGTAGCGATCATCGGTGGGGGAGCATGGGGGACTGCACTCGCGTGCGTAGCGGCGCGTTCCGGTAACGAAACGTCACTGTGGTGCCGTGATGCTTCCGTACGGGATGAAATCAATCAAAGGCATACCA
>CAZEPF010000159.1:0-6712 GCA_964514045.1 uncultured Rhizobiaceae bacterium
AATCAAAAATCCAACCCATCAAATCGATGCAATCCAAGACAGACACGCTCTAGCTGCGCGGCTTTAGGTTTTCTGGATCATAAAGTGGCTCATACCCTACGCCGGCAACTTCAACCGGATAAATCTCACCCATATAATCAACCGTGAATGTATTGCCCTTCACTGCCAGATCATGAGGCAGATATCCAAGCGCGATATTCTTACCAATCGTCGGACCATAAGCGATGGATGTTGTGTAAGACCTGCGGCCTAATTCATCGACTATCGTTTCGCCGCTATCTTTATCCATGATTGGCAACGTACCCAATGGATAGCGATCAACACCCTCACTGTCTGTGTTTTCAGTCATTACAAACGTACACAGCATTGCAGGCTGATGATCACGCGCCTTATATTCCAAGTGCGCAGCCTTACCCACAAAGTCAGCTTCTTTCACTTTCGGTCGGGCAAGATCGGATTCAATCAGATTGTACTCTGTTAGCAAATCAGCATTTTGCAAACGCAGGGATTTTTCCAACCGTCGGGTATTTGCATATGTTTCAACACCTACCGGCATCACATCAAGTTCGCGAATTGCATCCCACACAGCGAGACCTTCAGAATATTTCATGTGAAGTTCCCAACCCTGTTCACCCACATATGAAATTCTGAATGCAGCAATGTTAACACCCGCAATTTGAATTTGTTTGATCGCCGCAAACGGGAAGTTCTCTGGATCAAGCGCATCTGGATCAGCAACAACTTTCTTCAAAGTTTCACGCGCATTCGGACCCCAAACCCCAATCGTGGTGTAGTCTTCAGAGACATCCGTGATTTCAACATCGAACCCATGATCTTGCGCCATGCGCTTCATGTAGACAAAATCACGGTTACCCGCATCAGCACCATCTACAAATCGGAAACAGTCTTCCATACGGAAAGTCGTGAAGTCTGCCCTCACCATTCCTCTTTCATCAAGGAAGTGCGTGTAAATACCTTTACCAACTTGATTATCGCCGCCCACTTTCGCAGCACAAAGATATTCCATAAACGCAACATGGTCTGGGCCAGTTATATCATACATTGCAAAATGTGTGAGATTGACCATGCCAACATTATTACTCATTTCGAGATGTTCAGCATTTGAAACACGCCAGAAATGGCGGTTATCCCATTCACTTGCACGAACAGGAACTTGATCTGCGTATTTCTCTAACAGGTGGTCATTCGCAGCATAGCCATGCGCACGTTCCCAACCACCAAGCTCCATAAAGTGACCGCCAAGTTCCACTTCACGCTCGTAAAATGGCGAACGACGAACACTGCGGCCTTTTGAATAAGGCTCGCGCGGATGCACCGCTGGGTTATAGATTTTGAAGGCAGACTCGTAGCATCGGTCTTCGATAAATTTTTCTTCCGTCTGGAACGGATAAAACCGTGAGTAATCGATAGAATTATGATCGATTTCCGTGCGCCCGTCAGTCATCCAGTCGACAAGCAGTTTTGCCATGCCTGGACCGTCTTTAACCCAGATAGCCACCGCATACCAAAGGCCACGCACTTTTTGGCTTTCGCCAATTGAAGGACCACCGTCTGTTGTTACCTGCAATAGACCGTTGAATGAGTAAGCTTCATTATAGCCAAGTTCACCCAGAATAGTCGTCAGTTCCATCGCACGCTCTAGCGGTTCAATGATCTGTTCCATTTCAATATCACGCTGAGATGGTGAAAGTCTGGCTTCTGCCTTGGATTGAAGATCACGTGGATGACAAAGACGCGGGTTTTTCTCTTCGTAATAACCCCACTCGATTTGCCCACCTTCCGGTGTTTTTGGATCACCCGTATCACGCATATAGGCAGAATTTCCTTGGTCGCGCAGCAACGCATAGCCAATGTCTTTGCCCGTGCCTTCGAATTCATTGTATGGACCAAAGAATGTCAGCGGATGGTCCACAGGCATAACTGGCAAGTCTTCACCAACCATTTCAGCAATTGAACGTCCCCAAAGGCCTGCACAGTTGATTACATAGTCCGCCTCAATTGTCCCACGATGAGTAACCACGCCTTTGATTTTACCATCTTCGACAATTAGGTCAGTCGCTGGTGTGTTCGGAAAGCTCTGCATCTTTCCACTTGCAACAGCTTCATCAACCAGTTCACCAGCAACGGTTTGGGAACGCGGTGCCACAAGACCCGCATCGGGATCCCACAACGCACCTGAAATTACATCTTCTTCAAGCAGTGGAAACTTCTCTTTTGCTTCAGCAGCAGAAATCATTCTGGCGCGTGTTCCAAAAGCTTTACCGGAGGCCACTTTACGCTTGAGTTCAAGCATACGATCGGTGTCACCTTTGCGGCAAACTTCCAAGCCACCTACCTTGTCATAGCGTCCACGTTTCTCAAAGAAATCGATGGAATAGCCAGTTGTCCAACAGGTCAGGAAGTCATGCGCGGTCGCGTAGCAAAAATCAGAAGCATGAGAAGTTGACCCCACATCCGTAGGCACGGAAGAAGTATCAATCCCTACAATATTGTCCCAACCACGCTGGACCAGATGATGAGCGACACAAGCACCAACAATACCACCCAAACCAATGATAACAACTTTTGCTTTTTTCGGAAACTCGGCCATAAATTCTCTCTCCGCAAACGGCTGGCAGCAGGGCCAACAAATTTTCTCAATTACGCAAGACTATCAAATGATTTTATTCGTTTGTACTGTCCTTGGTGCGACGAAATAGTGGCGGTGTCGCTATTCGAAAAAATTCATATGAGCGATGCCCAGTGTTATTTTAAATCCACCTATCAAAGCAATCAGGTTTTCATAATCAGGCACGGGCGCGAACCAAGGTGATGTACCACGCCCATCTATTGTATTGCGAGGCCGCACCCCCGCCCAGCGATCTATAATGGGCGCGTCTTTTAGCGATGGCACCAGTTCCATCGCTTTATCGTAAAAACTCATATCAGACGGGTCGAATATATCGGGGCCACCAGACCAATCATTTTGCGATGTCGATCCTATAGCAATACGGTTTCCTGAATGCGGTACAACATATGAACCATCGTGATATACAATCGGCAAATCGTCATCATGCTCAAAGTCCAAAAGGACCGCCTGCCCCTTCACGCCTCGCCCAATGGATTTCCCAGAATTCATGTCGCCCATGAACGGCTGCAAAAGGTCATAGGCTTCCCATCCATTTGCAACCACCACACGATTCGCGTGAACGGTTTCTCCGGTAGATGTTGAAACAACAAAGCTGTTTCCCGCAGGCCTAATATCAACAACCGCAGCACCTTCAAAAACACTAGCGTGAGAACGTAAATAAGCCTCAAGCGCTTGAACGTAGGCCCTCGGATTTACCCGTGCCGACAACGTATCAGACTGCATACCGTGCGTAGCGATATCAGGATTAAGCCAATCACCATAAGAATGATTGGCACTTTGTGGCGTATAAACCGACATTGAATACGCGCCTGACCAATTAGAATTTGCACCTTCCAATCGCCTCTCGACTTGTGGAAACAATTTATCGTGCGTCAGCGGCATTATGCGGCCACACTGGCGATACTCACAATCAATTCCTGTCTCATTTTCAAGTTCGGAAATTGCCTCTTCTAGTGAGGACAGCGCATCATATTGAAACTGTTTTTTAGGATTCCAATTGTCTGGCATGTGAGGCATGAGCGCACCTAAAAACCCGCCTGATGCACCAGATCCAATGGTTCGCTTTTCTATGAGTTGAACATTTTCACCGCGTTTGATTGCGTGTCTGGCGGCCCAAAGGCCTAAAATACCCCCTCCAATGATAAGGGTGTCGCAAGCCTTGCCGATTACAGAAGATTGAATCATTGTATCTATTTGTTTGGCTAAGCGATTCAAATCAAGGAGAAAATCGTGAATGATTTAGAATGGCGCGACAATAACCTTCCCGTATCGGTACGGTTCGACGATCCGTATTTTTCGAAAGATAATGGACGTGCGGAAACTTCATACGTGTTCATCCAGGGCAATCGTCTGCCTTTGCGATGGCTAACAATGAAACATTGCACGATAGCTGAATTAGGGTTTGGTACAGGCCTCAATTTTCTGGAAACCGTTAGGCAATGGCGTGAGCATCGAGCGCCGGGCACTACACTGGAATTCATCTCATTTGAGCAATACCCACTGGAACGCGACCAATTAGAAAAAGCCCTATCCACTTGGCCAGAACTTGCTGACGTTTCAAAACAACTGATCAAACTATGGACGCCTGTCGCTGGTTTGACCAACCTCAAATACGCAGAGGATATTACGCTGACCATTCATTTGGGGGATGCAAATACTAAGCTCACCGAATTGGGATTCTTAGCAGATGCTTGGTACCTGGACGGGTTTTCGCCGGCAAAAAATCCTGAACTGTGGAATGAAGAGCTTCTCAAGCAAGTTGCAAAACACACAATCACAGGCGGTACATTTGCAACCTATACAGCTGCGGGAACGGTCCGCCGCAACCTGCGAGCGGCTGGATTCTATGTTCAAAAGATCAATGGCTATGGACGCAAGCGCGACATGTTGATCGGAGAAAAATCAGGCGACATCGATGTCGCAGAGAGACCTTAAGTTACAGCACTTGCTCTGACATTCTTTCTGAAATTAAACTAGGAACATTGCCCGTGACCGCCCCTCTTGCTTCCGACATCGAAAAGGCTGCCCTTCCCATTGATCAGGCATCAGGTATTCCAAACTGGTTTTATACTGCACCAGATGCAATCCTTGAAGAAAAGCGGAAGATATTCTCACCGAGCTGGATTGGAATTGGATTTGCCAAAGATGTCCCGGAACCAGGCGATGTTGCGCCTGTAGAATTCTTGGGCGATCCTTTCATTATCTCGCATGGTCGCGATGGAAAAGTCCGTGTGTTCCACAACGCTTGTCGGCATCGCGGTGTGAAACTGGTGCAAGAAGCTGGCAAAACCACGGGCTTGCTTCGCTGTCCCTATCACGCATGGTGCTATTCAACAGAAGGCGCCCTGAAACAAACGCCCCATGTTGGCGGGCCAGGCGTTCACGAGCACCCTAGTATAGACAAATCCTTATTGGGGCTGATCGAAGTTCGCAGCCATACATATCTCGATGTAATCTTCGTCAATATTTCTGGCGATGCCGCACCGTTTGAAGAGCATTTTTCAGGCGCGTTAGAACGCTGGTCAGAGTTTGATAAACCCGTTTATCACGGGGGCGAAGATTCTTCCTTTCAACTGGAAGTAAATACCAACTGGAAACTGGCAGTAGAAAACTACTGCGAATCCTACCACTTGCCATTCGTACACCCCGGATTGAACGAAGTCTCGAAACTGGAAGATCACGAAAACATCCTCAGCACAGGCCCTTATTCTGGTCAGCTAACCCGTGCCTTCACCGAATTTGCAGACGATAAGGGGCGCAATTTTGCATTCTTTGATGAACTCTCGGAGAAATGGGACAAAGAAGCCGAATATATTTCGTTTTACCCAAACGTGCTTATGGGCGTACACAAAGATCACACGTTCGGCATCATTCTTGAACCAAAATCAGCCACTGAAACCCATGAGCATATAGAGCTCTATTATGCCAAAGAGCAGATGCGCGACGACGAGTGGAAACCAATGCGCAAAACCAATGCAGCATTTTGGAAAGAGGTTTTCTCAGAAGACATTGGCGTTGTTGAAGCCATGCAAAAGGGCCGGCACGCTGATGGATTTGACGGAGGGCATTTTTCTCCCGTAATGGATGAATCCACCCATCATTTCCATGGGTGGATCGCTACGCAATTATTAAAAGACTAAAAACCTATTCCGGTTCTGTCAGTTTCATGCTGGAACGTTTTGAAAACGTTTCCTGCATTTGCGTCAATACAGGACGCCCACTGCGCCAGTCATTATCAGGCTGTCTGAAATCCAAATATGAAAGAGCCGCCGCAACCGCGATAGATCCGATGTGAATGTCCTGAATACGGGCACCACGCCAGCTTTCCAACACATCAAGCGACTGATTGATCTTTGAGGCTTGTCCCTCCACCCATTTATCCCACTGCTTTTCTTCTGGGCGCAAAAACTGCTCATAGCGTATAGCAACAGCCGCCTCCATAATGCCGTCGCCTAAAGACTGGGTAACGAGCGCGTTCATACGATCAGCACCATCAGCAGGGATCATTTTATCACCCTGGTGAAGACCATCGATATACTCACAAATCACACGGCTATCAAACAGCGACTGGCCATCATCCAACACAAGTGTCGGGATTTTCCCAAGCGGGTTTTCCTTTGCCAAATCCATATTTGGACTGATGGCAGTAGAAGCCGCATCAACAATATTAAGCTGGTCAGCAATGCCAACTTCGTGGGCAAGAATGAGAACTTTCCGCACGAACGGAGAAGCGGGCGAATACCAGAGTTTCATGAAACACCTATTGATTGGTAAAAGTGTATGAAGGGGTAAATTAGCTAAAACCGCAAGTGCTATAAAGGGCACAATTGTAAACAATTGCTGGTATCGTGTGTGGGTTGATAGCCCAGCACTTGCGGCAATGGTCAGGTTGTGTGGGTTGTGGGACCTGACCACGCCTCAATGTACTATGAAAATAACACCACTGCCATATATTTTTAACCTAACACCTGAGGTGTAGATTTTTACCCAAAGGTTTTTCAGGCTTACGCCATAATGTCAGGACCCTAGAGCGTGTCTGTCTTGGATTGCATCGATTTGATG
>CAZEPF010000160.1:0-6685 GCA_964514045.1 uncultured Rhizobiaceae bacterium
GCACAAACGCCACGGCGTTCAAACGGTTCAATCCAAGCCAGATACGCTCTAGTGTTGGCAGCTTATTTTTGAAGATTATCGATTAAACGCTGGACGTTCTTGCGTCTATCTTCATTACCTGGATGCGTGGATAGCCAGCTTGTATCCTTATCAGTATCAACACCAGCATCTTCAAAAATCCTGTCGAGCAAATCCACAAAAGCCATCGGGTCACGTTTGGCGTTAAGCATAATCTCAACACTCGTTGTGTCTGCATCAATCTCAAACTTGCGCGAATAAGATAGCGTATCAAGCAAGGCTACCTGCCCGGCCACATTATCTATCAACTGACTGGTGTCACCAATTACCACTGCAGCCATGAAGCCAAGCCCAAGCGCTCGGTAAATTTGCCTTAGTGAATGCATCTCCGTGACATGACCAATCTCGTGGGCGAGAACGCCAGCTATTTCGTCTTCATTTTCAGAAAGGGCAGCCAATTGGTCAGTAAGAATGATCGTGCCACCGGGAAGTGCAACCGCATTTGCACCAAGACGCCCACCATCGCGGAACAATAAACGCAAGGGCAAATCTTCTTGGCGCGATGCCACAACCAATTCATCAAAGACTGCAAGATATTTTTTCTGCTCTGCTTCTTCCATAGAAGAAGGCGAAAACATAACCCGATCAACCGTATCAAGCGCACTTGCATCAATGAGTGCAACCGCTGCAGGGGGAGTTGCCCAAGCTGCAAAACTTGCTGCTGCAGGAAGTCCGTATCGGTATAATCCAGCCAAGGCCAAAACCGTTGCGACAACAGCAAACACAATGAATTTCACCGACCCCTCGGCACGCACCAATTGTGAGCCAAACTTTCCTTGAAGTCCGAATGCTGCATCAACACCATCATTGTCGGTTGTTTCAAAAACGCTTTGGTCAGTGAAGTATAATTTGCGCGGCAGATTGCCTAATCGGTCTCCAAGCACGTGGAATTCAACCAAATGCTCTTCCCCACCCTCAACTTGTTTGATGACAAGCTGACCATCGCGATCAAACAATTCAGCATCAAGGCTGGCGGATGTACCAACAGCAAAATACCGACCATGGATGAATTCAGGAACGGACGTGTTCATGCTCAAAGTCCAAAATCAATACCGTCAATATCAAGATATTCTGCGGCAGTAACATTGCCTTGTGCCTCTTGTGCGGACACAAACCCATCAAGCCCTGTCTCACTGACAAGCGATGTATGATCGGCAAGAAAACGCCACGTGCGAATTGCTGCCCAAGGGATTAACAACCCGATAGAAAGTACCAACACTATGAAATTAGACACAATAATCCAAGCATATCGCAGACGCGGGGCGTTGGACTTCAAATCATGCGTACCATCAATTTTGGTAGCATTAAATGCGATATTGCGGACACCGGCAGCATAGAAAAGATATCCGACTGGAACTGCAAGATACACGATAAATACGCCACTTTGTATCAAGCCCATTGAGGCAATTGAACCGCTACCACCAATTGCAACAGCAATTCCCGCCAAAGCACCCACAATCAACAACGCACTTAGCGATAGTAAAACCGCAGCACCCATATTCTTAAACAATAGACCAAGACTTAAATCAGCTGCAAAGTCAGCCGTACCAAACCGCATTCCGTTCGCGATATATTCATTGGTTTTTTTAGAAACATACGGCGTGATCAAAACCAAACCTATTGCAGTGGCTGCACCAATTACGCCAAGCAAAGCAAGTTGCATGGGTGTGTGGTTTACGACAGAAAATCCAGAACTTGCTAATACAATACCGGCTAATACAACACCTAATCCAGGCACAAGTAATGGCAGGATGATGAACACCCATAGGGCTTTGAGATACGTTCCCTTAAAGCCCAATCGCACCGTGCGATAACTCGTCATCCTTGCATTAAACTCGAACGCTTTATTCAGCAGCCATGGCAATGCCAATAGATAAGGGATGAACATGACAAGCGCGAGAAGCGGATAAAACTGCGAAATTACATTGGCAATCACGAAGATACCAACCACAATGATACGCCCAATCAAAATTTGAACGGGGCGGGCATGATATTCAAAATTATGACCATCAAGCCACGTATTTCCATAGAAATATCGCAGGCGCCGCACCTTTGCCCAAGCCGTATAAATCCCGAGCGTAATAATACTCAGCAGAAGATTGACGATCCAAATTCCAAAATATTCCTTCGCAGTCCCTGTAAAAGAAAACGGATGCTCAGTGGCAATTTCGCTACGAGTTGTCGAGATATCGGTCATAGAATCCTCAATTCAGCGTTACGCCCATCATTTCACATCGGTGCATAAACACAAGCAAACACAACCATAGAAGCAAACAGGTTATTACCAGCTTCTGGCAGTGCCATCCCAATCAATGAATTTGCCAGTATCATCCAGTGACAGGCCCTCTATCACTTTCAATATTCCTGACGCACTTTGCTGAGGTGTAATATCTGCGTTTTCACCTCCCATATCAGTTTGAACCCAACCCGGGTGCATGGCGATAACACTAATGCCCATTTCTCTAAAATCGGTTGCCATCGCTTGCGTGAGTTTGTTGAAAGCAGCCTTTGACGCTCGATAAGCGATACGGTCCGAAGTGGAAAACTCCATCCGCCCCATACGTGATGAAATATTGATAATCCGCGCGTTAGAACTTTCTTTCAAAAGCGGCAAAAACACTTGCGAGACTTTCAGGGGCGAAAGAACATTAACCTCCATGACATTGCTAAACCCATCAAAATCCATATCGGTGGTCGATTGATTTTCAGGTCCAAAAATTCCAGCATTATTGACGAGCACATCAATTGGCCGATGAAATGCATTTGCTACTTTTTCAACCGCTTCGTGATCTCTCACGTCAAAATTGATCACCGCCATTCTCGGCAACTCATTTGCAAGTTCACGCTGCGCCTCAACAGAACGCACACTTCCGATGACATCCCATCCCAGATCAAGCGCTTGGCGCGCCAGCTCTTTACCAATGCCGCGCCCTGCACCTGTGATGAGTATGGTTGTCATCTTGTCTTGCCTTTACCGTGTTAAGCGCTTGTAGGTAACACGCTTGGGATTAACTGCATCTGCGCCAAGACGTCTGATCTTATCCTGCTCATAGTCCTCGAAGTTACCTTCAAACCATTCCACATGGCTGTCGCCTTCAAAGGCAAGAATATGCGTTGCGAGACGGTCGAGAAACATCCTGTCGTGAGAAATAATAACCGCACAACCTGCAAATGCTTCAAGCGCATCTTCAAGTGCTGCAAGCGTTTCCGTATCCAAATCGTTGGTCGGCTCATCGAGCAGAATAACATTACCGCCAGACTTCAACATTTTTGCCAAGTGAACGCGGTTACGCTGACCACCGGAAAGTGTTCCGACTTTTTGCTGCTGATCGCCGCCTTTGAAGTTAAAAGACGAACAATAGGCACGGCTGTTCACTTCGTTTTGGCCGAGCTTGATAATGTCATTGCCTTCGGAAATCTCTTCCCAGACGGTCTTGTTACCATCCAGCGCATCACGGCTCTGATCAACATAGGAAAGATCAACCGTATCCCCGATAACGATATCACCCGCATCCGGTTGTTCCTGATCTGTGATCATACGAAACAGTGTTGATTTACCCGCACCATTGGGCCCGATTACACCCACGATACCCCCGGGCGGAAGTTTGAACGACAAGTCCTCAATCAAAAGCTTGTCTTCATAACCTTTTTTCAGATCATCAGCCGTGATCACCGTATCACCAAGGCGCTCACCAACAGGAATGATGATCTGCGCGTTTTGCGGATTACGATCACTGGCAGCTTTCACCAACTCGTCATAAGCCTTGATACGTGCTTTGGACTTCGCCTGACGGGCTTTCGGACTTGCGTTAATCCACTTGCTTTCCGAAGCAATGGCCTTCTGACGGCTTGCCTCTTCGCGTCCTTCTTGTGCCATGCGTTTTGATTTGGCTTCAAGATAGGCAGTGTAATTGCCCTCGTAAGGAATACCGCGACCTCGGTCGAGCTCCAAAATCCAGCCCGTAACATTATCTAAGAAGTAACGGTCGTGGGTAATCATCAACACAGAACCAGGATACTCGCGCAAATGCTTTTCAAGCCAAGCAATGGTTTCCGCATCCAAGTGGTTGGTAGGTTCGTCCAGCAACAGAAGATCCGGCTGGGATAGCAAAAGCTGGCACAATGCTACACGACGCAGTTCACCACCTGAGAGATTATCGACAGACCAGTCGCCTGGCGGACACCGCAATGCTTCCATCGCCATTTCAACCTGACTATCAAGATCCCAAAGGTTTTGACTATCAATAACGTCTTGAAGTTTCGCACCTTCCTCAGCGGTCTCATCAGAATAATTCATCATCAATTCATTGTAACGGTCGAGAATTGCCTTCTTGTCGGCCACGCCTTCCATTACATTTTCAACGACGGTTTTACTGGAGTCCAGTTGCGGCTCCTGCGGAAGATATCCGCATGTTGCACCTTCTGCGAGCCACGCCTCGCCAGAAAACTCGCTATCCAGTCCAGCCATAATGCGCAGAACGGTAGACTTACCCGCCCCGTTTGGCCCTAGGATTCCGATCTTTGCATCGGGATAAAAAGACAGATGAACATCATCCAAAACCTTCTTGGAACCGTAAGACTTAGAAAGACCGGACATGTGATAAATAAACTGGCGAGCCATCAGGTGGAAACTCCGTTGAAACTGGAATGATTGTGTTGAAAAATCCAAACAACCGTTTACGCTTCACAGAGGGTAAATTCAAGCTGCACTTCGTGTAGTTCGGGGAGAAATAAAATGGGCGTGATATTAACCGGCGGATTACTGATCATTGTGGGGGCTGTCTGCCTGTTCTTTGGATATTCCTCATCCAACTGGCTGATAGCAAGTATTGGCTGGGCCTGTCTTCTGATTGGTGCGTTTGCTGCCATGTTTGGATTGGGCAAGCGCAGCAAAAAAACCGTCGAAATCCCCAATCAGAAACGCGCCGATAGCGGGCACACGGAAATTCGAGCGCTTATACAGGCAATGGGCGTTGTAGCCGTAGCAGACGAAAAAATACGCGAACAAGAATTGCGCACGATCGCCACCATACACGAGCAGATGTTGGGACTAACCATAACCCATGAAGAAATCCATGAAATTCTAGCGGAATTTGATGATGATTTTGACATCACAAAGCGTCTGACTCAAAGCCGTAGCGACATCAGTCCGGCAATGAAACGCACCATTGTGAAGTGCTGTCATCTTGTCATGGTCAGTGATCTGGAAATCGTAGCTCAGGAAGAAAGCAAAATTTCAGAAATTGGCTTGGCGCTGGGTTTCGAACAGTCAGAGGTAGACGATATGGTTGCCTCAGCAGGCATATAATGGAACCCTCAAATGAGCATGATTAAAACCCCTTCCGGTGCACACCTCAGCGTCACTCAATGGAAATCAG
Organism: uncultured Rhizobiaceae bacterium; assembly: GCA_964514045.1. Lineage (GTDB taxonomy): Bacteria > Pseudomonadota > Alphaproteobacteria > Rhizobiales > Rhizobiaceae > JAALLB01. The sequence continues at coordinate 5,457 of CAZEPF010000160.1, forward strand.
GTCAATCACCCAAAGCCGTGATTGTTATTCTACATGGCATGAGCGAACACTCTGCACGCTATGCGCGGTTTGCAGATGCCCTCAACAAGGGCGGATACCATGTGATCGCCTATGACCATCGTGGCCACGGTCAAAGCACTGCACCCGACACCATGCTGGGCATGTTTGCTAAATCAGATGGTTTGAGCAAAGTCTTGTCAGACGTGGATGCACTCGTCGATCACGCCAAAACTACCCATGCAGATTTACCCGTTGTAATTTTTGGTCACTCAATGGGGTCAATTCTCGGATTGAATTATTGCTTGAGCAATTCGAACAAAATCGGTGCCGCAGCCCTTTGGAATTCCGGTGTTGATGGCGGTGCTTTATTATGGGTGTTCAAGTTTCTGCTTGGGGTAGAGCGCATGTTCAAAGGCTCCGACACGGCAAGTGCAATCGCAAGCAAGCTGACCTTTGAGACATGGAATAAGAAGTTTGCTCCCAACCGCACCGAATACGATTGGCTTTCGAAAGACGAAGCAGAAGTCGATAAATATGTGGCGGACCCGCTTTGTGGATTTGCAGCAACAAACAGTCTTTGGTCAGATTTATTAAATGCCATCAAAGTCGGAAGCGATGATACAAAGCTTGCGGAGATCCGGCCTGATTTACCGATACATTTATTGGCGGGCGGCAAAGACCCTTGCTCCGACGAAGGCAAGGCGGTTGAACGCATTTACAACCGCATGAATAAAGTTGGTTTGAAAGACGTGACGTTGAAGGTCTACCCTGACAACCGACATGAGGCGTTGAACGAACTCAATCGCGATGAGGTCACTCAAGGCTTTATTGACTGGTTAAATACAAAATTTTCCTAAGAACCTGATTAAACTGTCCAAAAAGGAGGAACTTAAATGGACTTAGTAGGACTACTCATATTTCTTGCAATCGGTGCTGTTGCGGGCTGGCTCGCTGGCCTTGTTATGGGCCGCGGCTTCGGCCTGATTGGCAATATCATTATCGGCGTTGTCGGTGCGGTAATTGCCGGCTTCTTGCTACCGGGTGTAATTCCAATTGCTGGCATTGCCGGACAAATCATCAGCGCAACGATTGGCGCGATCATTCTTCTTTTCGTATTAAGATTGATCAAACGCTAAATCAAAAAAGCCCTGCCAGCACATTTCGGCATTGGCAGGGCTAGAGCGTGTCTGTCTTGGATTGAATCGATTTGATGGGTTGGATTTTTGATT
>CAZEPF010000161.1:0-6652 GCA_964514045.1 uncultured Rhizobiaceae bacterium
GCACAAACGCCACGGCGTTCAAACGGTTCAATCCAAGCCAGATACGCTCTAAAGGAACCAGCCATGTTCATACCCTTACATGATCAAAACGCTCTCACAGCCATTCGTTTGCAGTTTGTAACGCTTGGTTTGATTGGGGTTAACGTTTTCGTGTGGGTTTTGATGGCAACGCCTCAACTCTCGGACGCAAGCGCAGCGCAGGCGGTTTATTACTCTTGGGGGTTCGTACCTTCAGTTGTCTATGATACGATTGAGCTACCGGCCGAGTTGGTCGTCATTCCTGAAAATGCAAGCTATGTGACGTACGCATTTTTGCATGGCGGGTTTACGCACTTGGCAGGTAACATGCTTTTTCTCTGGGTCTTTGGCGATAATGTTGAAGACGCAATGGGGCATTTCCGGTTTTTGGTATTCTATCTATTATGCGCAACAGCAGGAGCATTCGCTCACGGGATGGTCGACCCACAATCACAAGTGCCATTGGTAGGCGCATCCGGTGCGGCCGCAGGTGTAATTGGCGCATATCTAATGCTGCATCCCAATGTCAAAGTCTGGGTACTTGCATTTGGACGAATTCCACTACGCCTGTCAGCCTTATGGGTATTGGGCGCGTGGATTGCGTTTCAGTTCTTCAACTTCTTTGCAGATCAGGCAAATGAGGTTTCTTGGGCGGCACATATTGGCGGACTATTGGCCGGCGCAATTCTGATAGTTTTGTTCAAACGGAAAAATGTCTCGCTTTTCGATGCCAATATTCCGCACGCTGATACGGGCATTCCTGACCCCCCTGCCCTTGAAGAAGCCGAAGAAAAAACAAGCACATTTCGCTGGGGCCGCGGCGAATAAGCCAGTCTCACTAATTAACCCTAGACTCCCCCTACAAGCTTGACGTAAACGTCACGTGGTATTACGCAAATACTCGTGAAATTTTGGATTAAAATTTCACGATGCGCAAATCGTTATCATGCAAATGTTTGATCTTTTGACATTCAACAAAAGAACCGACTATGCCTGAAACATGAAACTAATTAGCTCAATCATGACTGAGACAGTCTGGTTGAATCAGGATAAACCAGCTTACCGAAAGGTTGTGACATGAAGATTGTTGTCCCAGTCAAGCGGGTCGTTGACTACAACGTCAAAATCCGCGTGAAATCGGACGGATCGGGTGTGGAGCTTGCTAATGTCAAGATGTCCATGAACCCATTCGATGAAATTTCTGTTGAACAGGCAATCCGCCTGAAAGAAGCAGGCCAAGTTGAAGAAATCGTAGTGGTTTCTGTAGGTCCGCAACAGTCTCAGGAAACCATTCGTACAGCCCTCGCAATGGGTGCTGACCGTGGTATTCTTGTTAAGACGGATGATCTGGTTGAGCCGCTTGCAGTTGCTAAAATTCTCAAAGGCATTGTTGAAGAAGAACAACCTGGTCTGGTAATTCTCGGCAAACAGGCAATTGATGATGATTGCAACCAGACAGGCCAAATGCTTTCTGCATTACTTGGCTGGAGCCAGGCAACATTTGCAAACTCAATGGAAATCAACGGCGACACCGCAAGTGTGACCCGTGAGGTCGATGGTGGACTTCAAACTGTTGAAGTAAAAATGCCTACAATCGTCACAACCGACCTTCGCTTGAACGAACCGCGTTACGCGTCTCTGCCAAACATCATGAAGGCAAAGAAAAAGCCGCTTGATGAGAAGTCTCCGGCGGATTACGGCGTGGACACAGCACCTCGCCTGAAGGTTACAAACACAACAGAACCACCGGCTCGTGAAGCAGGTGTCATCGTTGGCTCCGTCGAAGAACTTGTCGACAAGCTGAAAAACGATGCTGGCGTATTGAAATAGGGAGATCAGAAAATGGCTACACTACTAATTGCAGATCATGACAATGCCTCCCTTAGCGATCAAACCGCAAAGGCGCTAACGGCTGCCAAAGAAATGGGCGGCGACGTTCATGTATTGGTTGCCGGTAAAGGCTGTGACACACCTGCGCAAGAAGCTGCAAAGCTTGCAGGTGTTGGCAAGGTTCTTGTTGCAGACGCAGACCATTACGAACATCAATTGGCCGAACCTATGGCTGATCTGATTGTTGGCATGGCGGGCGACTATGAAAACATCATCTCTGCTGCAACAACATCTGGCAAAAACGTATTGCCACGCGTTGCGGCACTTCTTGATGTGATGCAGGTCTCGGACATAACAGCAGTGGTTTCTGCTGACACATTCGAGCGTCCGATTTACGCGGGCAATGCAATCCAGACAGTTCAGGCAACGGACGCTAAGAAAGTCATCACAGTTCGTACAGCTGGCTTTGCTTCTGCAGAAGAAGGCGGCTCAGCTGGTGTTGAAAGCGTAAGCGCTGCTGCAAATCCTGAATTGTCAAAATTCGAAGGCGAGAAAATCGTCGAGAGTGATCGCCCAGAATTGACCTCTGCAAAAATCATCATTTCTGGTGGTCGCGCACTTGGGTCTGCTGAAAAGTTCCAGGAAGTTATTCTTCCAGTTGCTGATAAACTTGGCGCTGCTGTCGGTGCTTCACGCGCGGCGGTTGATGCGGGTTACGCACCAAACGACTGGCAGGTTGGTCAAACGGGTAAAGTGGTTGCACCCGATCTTTACATCGCGTGCGGTATTTCTGGCGCAATCCAGCACTTGGCAGGCATGAAGGACTCAAAAGTCATCGTTGCAATCAACAAAGACGAGGAAGCACCGATCTTCCAAGTTGCTGATTACGGCCTTGTTGCCGATCTCTTCGACGTATTGCCTGAGTTTGAAAAAGCCCTCTAAGCTTTTTTCTAACCTCACATCATTCAAGCCGCGCTCACCCATGAGTGCGGCTTTTTTATTTCAATTCTGATTTAATAATTCTGAGAAGTCTAACCGCGTGATTGGTGAACACCCACTCCACGCCCCGATTTAACTCACGGTACAAGGCGTTCTTAGACGTTGGAAACCCTGTTCCAGTAATCTGCCCAACAGCGTCATGGCGCGCCTTGATCGCATCCATTATCATAATGAACTGACCGGAAATACCTTCATATCCACGCTCAAGTGCAATGGCACTTAACTCGTTCACATTAAACAAAGCGACAGGATAGCAGGCCTGTTTGGGTTCAATATCAAACATCTCAAACAGTTTAGGATTAAGCGACAAAAAGTGATAATCCTTGACAGGTTCAAGCCCCGCTAACAGACCAGCCAAAATCACCTGCTGTTTCTTGAGTTGAGGAAAATCTTCTTCCTTCATCTCGATCATCAAATGGCATGTACCGCCAAACTCTGAAATAAATTCTTCTAGCGTTGGCACATCCGGCACTTGACGTCGCAAGTCTTCAAACAGAACGTCGCATAGCTTTAACTGAATGCCAAACACGCGTGATGTGTCTGCATCATGGTGGACCATCGGCACCAGATCTTTCGTCCAGCGGATATCCATCTCCAAACCCCAAGCCCCTGCATCACGCGCAATGCGAAAGGCTTCCATCGTATTCTCACGAAGGGATTTATTGTCGTGCTCGCCGCGATGGGAGATGATTTTGCACTCACGCAACACATCGTGCGGCGGCGTCTTTCGAGGGATCAGGGAATAGGTAAAATCAACAAGTGCCAGAGCAATTGGGATTAGTAGGTTGGACGACATATAGTCTTACATCCAGTTCTATTGTCCGCCAAACCGTGTTTCCACATACTCTTGAACAAGCTTGCGGAAATCATCAGCAATGGAATCACCGCGCAATGTATGAGCCTTTTTACCATCAATGAAAACAGGAGCAGCAGGGCTTTCGCCCGTACCAGGAAGAGAAATACCAATATCAGCATGTTTGGATTCACCAGGCCCGTTTACGATACAGCCCATGACAGCAACGTTGAGCGCTTCAACGCCGGGATATTTGCTTTTCCATTCCGGCATATCTGCGCGCAATTGCTCCTGAATATCCTGAGCCAATTCCTGAAACACTGTTGAGGTTGTACGTCCACAGCCGGGACATGCAGCCACTATCGGAACAAACTGGCGAAAGCCCATTGTTTGCAATAATTCCTGCGCAACTTGCACTTCACGCGTGCGATCGCCACCGGGTTCTGGCGTAAGCGAAATTCGGATCGTATCGCCAATACCCTGTTGCAATAAAAGCCCCATCGCGGCTGAAGATGCCACAACACCTTTAGTACCCATACCAGCCTCGGTAAGACCCAGATGCAATGCATGGTCACTGCGACGCGCCATCTCACAATAGACCGCAACCAAATCCTGAACCTGACTGACTTTAGCAGACAGAATAATTTTATCGTTCGCCATACCAATTTCATTGGCAAGGTTTGCCGATAGCAATGCAGACTGCACCATCGCTTCGCGTGTTACTTCACGCGCTGTCATGGGTGAACCGTTTTCTTGGTTTTCATCCATCAGCTGCGTAAGCAATGCCTGATCAAGCGACCCCCAATTCACACCGATGCGCACTGGTTTATTATACTCCAGCGCTGTCTCGATAATTTGTGCGAACTGCCGGTCTTTCTTTTCTTTAAAGCCGACATTACCCGGATTGATCCGGTACTTATCCAATGCCTCGGCACAGGCAGGATGATCGGCAAGCAATTTATGACCAATATAATGAAAGTCACCAATTAGCGGCACATTCACACCACGCGCCAACAGCTTCTCTTTGATATGAGGAACTGCCGCTGCCGCTTCATCACGGTCCACCGTGATGCGCACAAGCTCTGATCCTGTACGCGCAAGAGCAGCAATTTGTTGAACCGTACCTTGTATGTCCGCTGTGTCAGTATTAGTCATGGACTGAACCACAACAGGCGCCATACCACCGACTGTGACATGGCCCACCGGAACACCGACCGTCTTTTTTCGCGGCATCGGGTCAGACAGGTAAGGCACGGAATTCATCTGGTCCATAATATTTTACACCTTTAATTGGTAAACCAGTTTACCGCTTATCTGGGTAAGATTGCAATGCAGTGACAGCCAAGGATTTAAGCATTGTCTTTGCGTTTGCGTATCTCGGCAAACACTTCTCCATCACTGGCCCCTTCCATTCCTAGATTGGCCCTGATGGATGGATCACTCGCTCGCAAAAAAGGATTGGTGTCCAACTCTTCGCCAAGCGTAGTTGGAAGCGTGGGTTTATTGTCTGCACACAATGCGTCAACCCTTGCAGCGCGGATAACCAGATTTGCGTTTTCCGGATCAATCGTCAGTGCGAATTTTGCATTCGCCTGCGTGTATTCATGCCCGCAATAAATGGTTGTATCCTCAGGTAGTAATGCCAGCTTGGACAGGGATGCCCACATCATATCCGCATCACCTTCAAATATCCGGCCACATCCAAGCGCAAAAAGCGTATCGCCAGTGAAGATCACTTTACTCTGCGCAAAATGAAAATTGATCATGCCAAGCGTATGTCCAGGCGTACTGATTACGCCCACGCTCTCACCACCAAATTCAAAACTATCCCCATCCCGCAATGTCTGGTCTAGGGTCGGTATTTTGGAATGCTCAGCCTCGGGCCCGATAACCCTACATCCAGTTTCCTGCTTGAGTTCAGCAATGCCTTGTACGTGATCAAAGTGATGATGCGTGACGAGAATATGAGAGAGCGTCCAGCCTTTCTTGGCCAAGGCAGCTTTTACGTCACCAGCATCCGGCGCATCAATTGAGGCTGTTGCGCCACTATCAGGGTCATGCACCAACACGCCATAATTATCGGAAAGGGTTGGAAATTGAAAAAACTCAAGCTTGGCCATCGAACACTCCTCGTTGATTTAGAAATAGTCACCCCAACACCCACTGGCAACACCCAACTATGAGCTATATATTAAGATCATGCATGTAGACGTTGTTGAACTCAGAGATTTTTACGCAAGCCCATTGGGAAACGCGGCAGAACAATCCGTTACGATGGCACTGTCTTCTTTTTGGGGAACGGCGGGCAGTCAATATCTTTTAGGGCTGGGCTATCCCGTACCCTGGCTGGATCGCTTTTCTCCAGATTGTGAAGGTACATTCTGCCTTATGCCTGCGGGGCAAGGCGCATTACAATGGCCAGCTTCCAAACCGCCAGCCACCGCACTTTCTTACGATGATGAATTTCCATTGCGCGATTCATCCGTTGATAAAATTCTTATGGTGCATTTTCTTGAACATGCAGAAAACGCCAATGACTGCATCTCGGAAGCATGGCGCGTACTTGCACCCGGCGGAAGCTTGATGATCGTAGTACCAAACCGAGGCGGCGTATGGGCGCGGGTTGAGACCACACCATTCGCAACGGGTCGCCCCTACAGTAAGAGACAATTAAATCGCTTGTTAAAAGACAACCAATTCACGCCGGAAGCATGGGAGGAAGCCCTTCACTTCGCACCGTCCAAAAAAGAGTTTTCCCTCAAATTCAGAGGAAGCATGGAGAAATTTGGCAAACGGTTTTTGCCTGTCTTCGGCGGTGCAATCTGCGTTATGGCAAGCAAACGTCTTTATCAGGGAATTCCGGTAACTGCGCGCGCAAAACGTAGAATGGCCGTTCCTGTGCTGGTCCCACAAGGGTCTGGCCGCATCAATCGGGACACATAGTGCCAGACCATAATCGCTAGAGCGTGTCTGTCTTGGATTGCATCGATTTGATGGGTTGGATTTTTGATT
>CAZEPF010000162.1:0-6624 GCA_964514045.1 uncultured Rhizobiaceae bacterium
GATACTCGCTTAACCTAAGCTGCAATCTGTCCAGAAATCCCTGACGACGGACACGTAGTATAGCCCCGGTGTCAGTTGGCAGCAGCTTACCATGCACCATAGTTGATTCAGAGGCGTTTCCTGATTTGGATTGGATACCACGCATTTCCAACCCTCTGTTTCATGCACGCCAGGCTCTGCTACAGTTGGTTGCGATTGGTTTAAATGCCATATTTGTCTCTTAGGTACTTGCTTGGGATTAGCTATGTGAACAACACCACCTCCCATAACAGAGTACCTTCGTTTGAGTTTTTTTGACATATCTTTACAGCTAGCAGTTGCCCCGAAGTATAAATTATTGAATGTAGCCTCATACTCATCCTCCCAATTTTGAGACGATTGCGGATAGCATATCGGGGGATTATCTATAAAGTCTTGTCCCATGTCTTTAGGAAGTAGATGTCGAGGCATGTTTTGGATTGGTTCTTCCCCTCCCGCGTTCGCAAAACTTGCTAATAGTAAAAAGAAAAACAAACTATAGAACAATCTCATGTCGGGCATCCAAAACTTGGTAATAATTTACAGCATCAGTTTATACGCGATAGTTAAACAGTAAACATGGAAATTATTCATTCATGCCAATCCGCCAACAAATCCTTCGGTTTCATCCTGAGCAGATAGTGCAAGTCGTACATCTCCATCGCAGCCACGCTGATGACAGCTTAGTAGTCGCTCCACTTCATCCATATACTGGAAGTCCAAGCCGTATTTCGTGATAAGCAAGTACTTGTTCTCGTACCGGGAGTGTCCGCACTTCTTGCATGTGACTTCAAGTTTGCAGTTATCGGCCAAATCCAATAACTGTATTTCTGTTTTCCAGTTCATCACCAAAAATCCTCTGCTCTCGGTATCCGCGTATATGAAATCTTTCCGCCAAGGTTGCCGCCTGCGGGTGGCTTCCATGGCCCCATCGTCACCATTGATTTGGAGTATTTGGTATTGAGACGGTCTACAGCATGATTGATGCGTTCCCATTTTCGGCGTTCAACATCATCGTTTAGAAGAAAATCAAGCTGGCGTTCTCCGGCCATGGAAAGTTCACCTAGTGTCAAGCCTATACGGACGATTTTCGTTTTGCTTGAAAGCAAGCTGCAAAGCCTAAACCAAAGCTTATCAAACCCATCCAGACATGCTTTGTCATCGTGCACAACCGGAAGCGTGATGCTATCGCCGTAAGTCTTATCGTTTCCACCAAGTCTGTAGTTAACCCACATATATAGCCGTGAAGCGTAGTATCTTGCCTTGCGCATTCTTCTGGCCGCTTTAATAAGCAGCATTCTGGCAATCGGTTTAACATCGTCCCGCAGGCGGTCTTCTGGCGATATGACACGTCCGTGACCAAACATGCCCCGCTCCGGTTTTTGTGCGTGGATAGCGTATCCATGCAATGCATACCAAAGACGTTCTCCGGTGACATTTCGCCAAATTTTGCGCATGTGTTTCGGTGGTAACGAAAGAAGCTGCTCCATGTTGTAGATGCCAAGCCCATACAGTCGCTGCTCCATTCGGGAGCCAATGCCGGGGATATCTCCGAATTGAACGGGGTATAGAATTTCTGGAAACTGTTCCGGCTCCCATACCGTTACCCCATCTGGCTTATTCTGCTTTCCCGCAATCTTTGCAGTTTGGCGGTTTGGGCCGAATCCAATCGAACAAGTGATATAAGGACCAACATACTTAGCGATGCGCTCTTTAATTCGCTTTGCAAGGTCAAATGGTGAATTGGCTTGCGCAACATCAAGCTTGCAAGCAATTTCATCAATCGACTTTACTACTTCAACTGGAAGAACAGTATTGATCTCGGCAATCAAGGTATTGTGCGCACGGCGATAAAGGTCTGGTGTTTGAGGTTGGTAGATAATATCAGGACATTTCTGTCTGGCTTCATTGTAGCGCATGATGTTGGAACAACCCCACGCCTTGGCTTCTTTAGAAACAGCAATTACACAGGTATGCACAGTTCCATCAAAAGGGACTATGCCAACGGGTTTACCCCTTAAATGAGGTCGCGCTTGTTGTTCGACAGAAGCAAAGAAGCCGTCAAAGTCGAGATATAAATACTCTATCGTTTCCGGCTTCCGCACCAGATTGCACTCCTATGAACATGTATGAACTCAGAAGAACAAAATAGGAACATAATCCCAATAGAGTCAATTGCTAAATGACAAAATATTCTAAATTGGATCTATCAACTCGGAACCGTTTGCCCGGCTAGAATTAACATCTCTACCAACACGATAGCTGATAAGCTCGGACCCTCTATGAGCTTTTAATAAATCGCTGGCACATTCAACATCAGTAGACGGAGAAAGCCACTCTTCACATTTTTTCTCTTTGAGTATAATCGGCATTTGATGGTGGATAGATGCGATGGCTTTGTCAGCTTCGGCAGTAAGGATAGTGCATGAAGTGATGTCCAAGGCTTTGTTATGTTCCCATAAACGCTCCTAAAGGTGCTGTCAGACTATTTCGAACCAGTCTCTAAATGGCGGGTGAGGGTAGGCCTTATGCCGCGAAAAGTTGCCGCCACTCTTGCAGTGCGGCGGTTCGATTTTTCTTGAAATTGTGTCTGCTGTACAGGCTTCGTCCCTTATTGAAATGGTTGTGAATTGAGGAGTGGATACTTGCGAATTTCTGTAAACTTCGCATCAGCCTAAAGCGTTGCATGGCTCGCTCACGTCGTCGAAAAGGCTGATGTGAGTTTTCCGCTCGGTTGTTAATCCACCTGCCGTTTGTTTCGTGTCCGGAAACACCAAGTTCTCGCAGAGCAGCGCCGTATGATTTTAGTTTGTCGGTAACGATAGTTTCAGGCTCACCGAAGTTTCGCAATAATTTTCGTAGTAATTTCAATGCCGCACGCTTATCTCGTCGTTTGGTAACAATAGATTCTAAAACTTCACCTTCGTGATCTACTGCTCGCCAAAGGTAATGTGTTTCGCCATTGATCTTCACAAATACTTCGTCCAGATGCCATTTCCAATTGGAGTATGCGCGAAGAGACTGGATCCGTTTCCGCCTGATATCAGCGGCAAACACTGGTCCAAATCGGTTCCACCAATATCGGATCGTTTCATGAGAGATATCGATACCGCGTTCGTGCAGTAGATCTTCCACGTTTCTCAAAGAAAGTGGAAACCGAACATACATCATCACGGCGAGACGTATAATCTCAGGCGATGTTTTGAAATAGCGAAATGGATTGGGTCTGGTCATCCACCGAGAGTAGGGCGGTCATTTGAGGTGATCAAGCCAGTTTCTTCTGACAATGCCCGTCGTCGAAATGGAAGGTGAGAATTCTCACATAGATTGTTGATCCATCGGCCGTTGTTCTCGTGGCAACTGACGCCAAGTTCTCGTATCGCTGCGCCATACTGGGCGCGGATACCTGACCACCTAGAAGAAATGTAAATTCGCCTAACAAAAACTATAACGGCCCTTAGCAGACCTTGGAGCATTGTCAGATTTTGATGTTCGTTTTCACCGAAGCAGCCATCGAAAAATCTGTGTTTAGTAGAGCATCAATGACCGAGGTGTGGACAAAGTCACTACTTTAAGCGGACGAACGAATGGCAGCTTTCCGATTGTGCAGTCTAGGCTGGTTACATCCGAGCGATTTGGTTTTCCCGCAGAAAGTCGCCAAAGCTGAACGCATCTGAATGGATCTTGCGAAACTCATCTGCTGCAAAAGCAAAGTTCACATCGTTATGCCATGCTAACTGTTCTGCAAATTCTGGCACAAGCTTACGGAACAGAGATCCCGGGAGCTTCCAGCCTTTCGGCCGCTGCCCCGTAATTTCTTCGTAGGTTTTCCTCATGTTGCCTACGGTCATCACGTCGCCTGCAAGATTAATCTTGCGACCAGTCCATTTATCGCATTGTGTCAGCGCCTCAGCAGCCATCCACCCGAGGTCGCGGATGGCAAGCATATGAAACTGCGTATCGGAATGCAGTGAGCCCGCCAACACCGGAAACATTAAATGCGGCTTCATCTCTGGATTCAGAAGGTTATCCATGAACCAAACTGTACCAAGAAGTGTCCACTTGAGACCGCTGCTTTTAATATCCCTTTCCAGCAGCGCTTTGGAGACAAAGTGCTCCGGCCCGCCGGGCGCGTTGCCATCTCCCATACTGGACTGAACGATATGCTTTACGCCTGCAGCCTTGGCTGCGGCGATGACGGCGCGGCCTTGTTCCAATTCGCCGACCAATCCGACGCCCGGCGCGTAGAAATCCTGCACGGAAAAGACGCGACTGATCCCGTCAAAGACAGGAATTAGCGGTCTAGACAGATCACCTTCAACGACTTCTGCGCCAAGTGCCGCCAGCGCCTGGGCCTTGGGCGAGCCTGCGCGCCTCGTCAAAATACGAATTTCTTGCTCACGCTTGAGCATTTCCCGTGCAGCAGCGCCACCTTGCAAGCCTGTGGCTCCTATAATAAGACAGGTCATTGAGTCACCTCACGCGACAGAAAATTCTCTAGGATCGCAGTCACTTTTTCTGGCTGCTCAACAGGCGAAATATGCTTTCCGTCAACGGGTTCGAACTGACCATGTGGCGCGAGAAGAGCAGCCTGCGCTTGAACGGCGATCGGATACATCTCGTCTTGTTTACCTGCGATTACTAACGTGGGCACTGGTATGTCAGCCATTTTGCCTTTCAACGGCGAACCGCGCAATATCACCGACTTTATTGCGGCTGCCAGCGGGCGGGGTTTGGCGTCTTTTAGCATCGCGTGGAACGCTAAGGCATACGATGGATTGTGCATCAAAACCTCTGGCGTGAAGAAGCTCTTCGCAACGCCGTTCCGAAAAGTTCGGGTGCTCAGCATCCAACGTGCACCCATAGCGATGAAACGCGCACTCATGCCGGGGCGCGCGCCATCGATTTCCATTGGCGTATTCATCAAAATGAGTGCCTTCACTCGCTCAGGAAACATTAATGCGACATGGGCTGCCGTCATCCCGCCCCATGAGGTTCCGCCCACTATTGAGCGTTCTAGCGCGAAATGATCGAAGACTGCGATCATTGCACGCGCACACGTCTCCATATTGAATGTTTCCACTGGTCCTTCGCTTTGCCCGTGGCCGGGACCGTCGATAAGCAAAAAACGATATTGGTTTTCCATCAGGCCAACGAGACCGTCGTAGATGCGATGATCGGTGAAGATCGATGGCCAAAGAACGATTGTCTCAGTTCCAATTCCGCGCTCAACCACATGCAGCTGACCCATGTCGGTATCAATAAAATGGGGAACTGAATTCATGATTGATCTCCATAAGTAATCAATGATTACATAAATGATCTTGCAGTAAATGTAAACACTGATTACAAATGAACTATGTCAGACACAAAATCTCCCGACGCTCATCATCACGGCAATCTCAAGGAGGCGCTTGTTAGCTACACGCTGAACGCCGCTGATGAAGGCGTTTTAAACGAATTATCCGTGCGGAAGGCCGCGCGCGACCTTGGCGTATCTCCGGGCGCTGCTTACAGACACTTTCCCGACAAGGATGCACTAATACGCACAGTGGCGCATCGCGGGTTCGATGCGTTGGCGGAACGTTTTGAGATCGCGGTTCCGTTTTCCAGTAAAGCTGAATGTTCAGACGACGCGCGCACGCGTTTCGTCTCTCTCGCATCTGAATACGTCAGCTTTGCCCGCAGCAGGCCGGAACTGTGGCGATTAATGTTTGGCCCCTTTGGCCTCACTCCCAATACACACAACGCGCGACCATCGACCTATGACTGGCTGGCAAAAATCCTACAGGAATTAGGCGCGTTCGGCTTAATTCGAAAACCTAACCGCATTGATCAGTTTTTTGCATGGTCCGCAATCCATGGCCTGTCCGACCTGCAAAACTCACCTGCGCTTTCCGATGAGAATCATGAAACCGTGGTTTTGCAACAATGCGACCTTATCCTCTCCGCATTGGCTGAAGTCGAATGAATGAGGATGAGGTTAAAGAAAAACAGACGTTCGTGATTACGAAAGCAACGACCAGGTAGGGCTCGAAGCCGAAATTGCGAATTCGCGTAATGTAGGTGACTATGGCTTCGCTGAATGTCTGAGTGCTGCGGATGGAGGGTATGGTTGAGGAGACAGAATAATGTCCACTTCCAACCTGCCCATGATTATTCCTTCAAAACGAGCGTGGAATAACGGAAGGATCATCGGTCAGAAACGACCGTTGTTACCAAAACATGTTTGGGCCATCCGAGTGCGCTTGGAAATCGCAGGAGCAGTCCGAGATCTAGCTCTGTTCAATATGGCAGTAGATAGCAAGCTTCGTGGCTGTGACCTCGTGAAGCTGAAGGTGGCTGACGTTTATGCATCGGGTGCGATCAAGGAGCGCGTCTCAATTCTGCAAAGCAAGACCCAAACTCCAGTACGATTTGAGATCACCGAGGGGACTCGAAAATCATTGATCGAATGGATCAGGCATCCATTGATGTCGGGACATGATTATCTGTGGCCGGGGCGGTTTCATGATCGCTTGCACATCTCCACACGCCAATATGCGCGAATGTTGAAAGACTGGGTGAAATCTATTGGTCTTGAGCCAAGCGCTTATGGCACGCACT
>CAZEPF010000163.1:0-6611 GCA_964514045.1 uncultured Rhizobiaceae bacterium
AGCACAAACGCCACGGCGTTCAAACGGTTCAATCCAAGCCAGATACGCTCTAAGTGTCAGGCTTTTTTGTGATATTACAAAATGTGTTCATGTTAAATTCAGAAGCGCCGTGATATCTGTTTTTCCATGATCACTAGAGCATTCATCATATTAGCTGTTTTAGCAGCAGGCATATCGGTTCCGACAGCGCCTGCTCACGCTGATGCGTGCAGTGCAGCGGCAAGCCAATTTGTGGCTGGGAAGCCCGGTGCCCGGTTGATTTCTGTGGAGATGAAGCAAAAGGCAAACGGTAATACGGTTTGTGTAGCGCGTATTCTTTTACCTGCTAAGAACGGTAATCCTGCCCGCGTTGTGGTCCGCAAATTCTGATTTTATTTCTAATTGGATAATTCATGCGCATTCTCATTATTGAAGACGAAAAAGACCTGAACCGCCAACTTGTGGAAGCGTGTGAAGAGGCGGGATATGTTGTCGACAAAGCGTTCGATGGTGAAGAGGGACATTTTCTGGGTGAAACAGAACCCTATGACGCGGTAATCTTGGATATTGGATTACCGACCATGGACGGCCTCACCGTATTGGAGAACTGGCGCAAGGAAGGCCGTGATATGCCGGTCTTGATGCTTACTGCACGCGATCGCTGGAGCGATAAAGTTGCCGGCATGGATGCGGGCGCGGACGATTATGTTGCCAAGCCGTTTCACATTGAAGAAGTGCTCGCCCGATTGCGCGCCCTTATTCGCCGATCAAGTGGCCATGCATCATCTGAATTGCGGTGCGGTGAAATCGTTCTCGATACGCGCACGTCAAAAGTCACCTATCAAGAAAAGGCTGTTAAACTGACATCACACGAGTTGCGTCTGCTCTCCTATCTCTTGCATCATCCAGGCGAGATCATTTCGCGCACTGAATTAACGGAGCATATGTATGATCAGGATTTTGATAAGGACTCCAATACGATTGAAGTATTTGTCGGTCGGCTTCGTAAAAAGCTTGATCCTAATTTCGTCGAGACCGTACGCGGGCTAGGGTATCGCCTGCGCGAGAGCTAGAGCGCTTGAACAAGCTTTTGCCCAATACGCTTGCCGCGCGTCTTGTTATTTTATCCTCGCTCGCTGCTCTGGTTGGAGTAGCATTGGCCGCCTTCATTATTTCTAGTGATTATCGTCAGAACGCGGAAGCGCGTTTGAATGATGTTCTAACAGCAAATGTTTTCAACCTGATGGGCACTGTGGAAGTTGGTTCAAAAGGCGAGGTTATGGGTGTTCCCAATCTGGGTGATGCCAGATACAGCCTGTTTAATTCCGGTTGGTATTGGTCGGTTCAAAATGTGCAAGATCAGGAAATCAGACTTGCCAGTTCATCGCTCGCTGATCGCGCGATTGAAGTGCCGGAAGGTGTCGAGTTTGATGCAACGTTCCAGCGTTCCTTTGAAATTATGGACCAAAACGGACAAATCCTTCAAGGGTTGGAAGCGCAAGTATTTCTGGGTGAAGGAAACAATTTGTTCAGCTTTCGGATCACAGCTAATCAAAGCGTGTTGGAAGAAGAAATCACTCGCTTCACGCAAAGATTAGCAATCATTCTAACACTGATGGCGTTTTCAATTGTTGCTGCGATGTACATTGTTATTCGATTGGCATTACGGCCTATCGATGAGGCAACTCAAAATCTGACCGAGATTAGAAACGGCAATGCCGATCAAATCACGGGCGATTATCCGGAAGAAATCCAACCGCTCATTGACGAAACCAATGCTTTGATTAAATCCAACTCGACCATTGTTGATCGTGCTCGCACCCAAGTGGGTAATCTTGCGCATTCCTTGAAGACACCTCTTGCTGTGATGCAAAACGAAATCAAATCCTTGCCCGAAGCAAAGAAAAGTCTGTTGCAAGAAAATACCGATACAATGCGAAAGCAGGTCCAATTGTATCTGGATCGTGCGCGTATTTCTGCGCGTCGTTCAACTTCGATTTCTTCGACACCAATATTGCCGGTGCTTGAGAAGCTCGCGCTTGTGATCGCCAAACTTAATCGAAATGTGGACATTGGGGCAGATATAGATGCCCTGCAAAAAATTCAGTTTGCTGGTGAAGAGCCAGACCTTCAGGAAATTTTTGGCAACTTGTTAGAGAACGCTGCCAAATACGCGACTTCCACCATTGACGTGAATGCCACTTATACAAACGGCATTATCACAGTGAATGTCGAAGACGATGGTGAAGGCATGACTCAATCTCAGATTGAACTGGCACAAAAACGCGGTGGTCGTGTCGATGAGGGTAAAACCGGATGGGGTCTTGGACTGTCGATCGTCCACGACATTGTAGATGAATATGGTGGTGAGTTTGAGCTGGGCCGTTCAGAATTGGGCGGTCTAAAGGCGACGATCCGACTACCAGGGCATCAAAAGCCATAATCTCTTCCAAGTTTAGACAATTTCAACGGGTACGAAATACCGTAACAACGAAAGCGAAATTAACATGCGTTCTAAAATTGCGATCATAACGGCTCTTTGTGCGACACTCGGTCTGGCAGCATGTAGTGCATCCAATCAGACCATCGGTGCAACAGGTGGTGCGATTGCAGGTGGCCTTGCCGGCAACCAGTTTGGCGGTGGCAGGGGTCGCGTTGTGGCAACCGCCGTGGGAGCACTGGCTGGCGGTGTGATTGGCGGTTCTATCGGTCGCAATCTTGATGCTCAAAATCAGAATGCAGCACTTCAGGCAGAGTATGATGCACTGGAATCCGGACGCCCTGGTCAGCCCGTTCAGTGGCAAGGTTCAAACGGTGCTTATGGTCAGGTTGTGCCGCAACAAACCTATCAGGTTGGTTCACAAAACTGTCGCCGTTACACGCATACGATCTATATTGATGGTCGCCCACAGCAGGCTAATGGAACTGCTTGCCGCAATCCCGATGGTACTTGGACCCCGCTTGCGTAACCCGCGTGGATTTCAAATTACAAACATTTGATTGAATGTGACGGGATGCGTCAAATCTTCATCGCGAGATAACTTTCCCTATGCGTTCCCAACAGGTATGAAACAGCATGTTTTTTTGGCTCGTTTCATTTTTACTTGTTGCGCTTACGCTGTTTTTTTTCTGGCGTGCGTGGAGTCGTGGAATATCGTCACCGTTAGAGAACACAATTTCTGAAAAGGCCCTATATGAACGCAGGCTTGCAGAAATTGATCTTGAGTTCGAAGCCGGAAAAATTGACGCCACAAACATGGAAGCTGCAAAAGCAGAAGCGGGCCGTCAGTTAATCCGTTCTACCAAGTCGGGTGAAAAAAGTTCACAGGCAAGCGTTCAACAGCGCGGCTGGGTGTTTATCCTAGCGCTCGTTTTCATACCTGTATTCACTCTTGCCATATATCCTCTATTGGGCAGTCCCCAACTGATCAATCCGCCCGAACGTAAGGCTCAAAACCAGGAACAGTCCTTGGAACAACTGGTTGCAACGGTTGAGAGACGTTTGCAAGAATCGCCAGATGATGCGCAAGGGTGGCGTGTTTTAGCACCCATATATGTGCGCAGTCAGCAATATGAAAAAGCTGAGGCCGCCTTTAGGAACCTGCTCCGTATCGAAGGGGAAAGTTCGATTGTTATGTCGTCACTGGCGGAAATGATTACGGCAAAGCAGCAGGGGAAGATCAACGCCGAGGCTTTGCAGCTTTTTGAACGGGCGGTGGTTCTGGATGCGCGCAATACAACAGCGCGTTTCTTTCTGGGGTTGGAAAAAATTCAATCCGGCAATGAGCAAGCCGCGCGCGAGATTTGGCAAAAAATGGTGGATGATGCCGAAGGCGATGAGGATTGGCTGCCCGCCATTAAAGAGCGTCTTGCATCCTTGGAGGAAACTGCGTCTCAATCCACCAATACACAACAGCCTTCTGCTATCGAACAAATGAGTGAAGAAGATCGCTCGCGGGTTGAAGGCATGGTAGCCTCGCTTGAACAACGCCTTGAAGATGATCCGACGGACCAAAGGGGTTGGGTCATGTTGGTACGCTCCTATATAGTGCTGGGAGACATGGATCGGGCAAAAGCGATGGCCGAAAAAGCAGTGACGAATTTCAGCGATCAGCCTGAGTTTTCAAAATTGCTTGAACAGATGATCAGCAATGGCAAACCTGATCCTAATTCCGGTAGCGCCAGCAATGAAAGAAATATGCAGTGACACGAAAGCAAAAACGGCTCACCGGAATTGCGGTTATTGGTATGGTAATCGGCCTTGCGGCCTTACTGGTTTCTGTTGCACTGCGTGATGAAATCGTATTCTTTTTTGATCCTACCGAAGTTGTAATTGGCGGCAAGGTTCAACCGGGCGAACGCTTCCGCATTGGTGGTCTGGTGGAAGATGGCAGTGTCCAGAAAAACGAGACGCTTGTTTCGTTTGTTGTAACCGATGGCCAGAACAGTGTTTCTATACGCTATGACGGAATTTTGCCTGATCTCTTTCGCGAGGGACAAGGCGTGATTGCCGAGGGTATGTTAAAAGACAATGGAGAGTTTGAAGCAGACAATGTTCTCGCCAAACATGATGAGAATTATATGCCAAAAGAACTTGAAGGCGTGATGAAAGAAAAAGGCGTCTGGAAGGGCGAAGAAACCCAGTGATTGCAGAGCTAGGACATTTCGCGCTCATACTCGCACTTGCATTGTCGATTGTTCAATCAGTTGTCCCGTTCTGGGGGGCGCGTATTCACGACCAAGGGTTGATGTCTGCTGGAACAAGCGCTGCTATTTTAGGGTTTTTGGCGGTCGGGTTTTCGTTTCTGGCGCTTACCTATGCCTATGTGGTTTCAGATTTTTCAGTGTTGAATGTTTGGCAGAACTCGCACACGGACAAGCCGCTTCTCTTCAAGATTACAGGTGTATGGGGAAACCATGAAGGATCAATCCTGCTTTGGGTTTTAATCCTGACGTTATTTTCCGCGTTGCTTGCTGCGTTCGCGATCAATCTTCCCGCACGACTAAAAGCTGACGTGCTGGCCGTTCAAGGCTGGATAACGCTGGCGTTTTTATTGTTTACGATTTTAACGTCAAACCCCTTCACAAGACTTGAAACTGTCCCGTTAGAAGGGCGTGATCTAAACCCCATACTCCAAGATATCGGACTGGCAATTCATCCGCCGCTTTTATATGTGGGTTATGTAGGTTTCTCTCTGACATTCTCCTTTGCTGTGGCTGCAATGATCAGCGGCCGCATTGATGGCGTATGGGCAAAGTTCGTGCGCCCATGGGCCTTGCTCGCATGGGTGTTTCTAACCGCTGGCATCGCTATGGGTTCTTACTGGGCATACTACGAACTCGGTTGGGGCGGCTGGTGGTTCTGGGATCCGGTGGAAAACGCATCCTTCATGCCATGGTTGGTTGGCACTGCGTTAATTCACTCGGCTGTGGTCATGGAAAAGCGGGATGCATTGAAAATCTGGACGGTACTGCTGGCGGTTCTGACGTTTTCGCTTTCCTTGCTCGGAACCTTCATCGTTCGCTCTGGCGTACTGACATCAGTACATAGTTTTGCATCTGCCCCCACGCGCGGAATTTTCATTCTGATGATTTTGATCGTCTTTATAGGTGGGTCTCTGGCACTGTTTGCCTATCGGGCTAACACGCTACAGCAGGGGGGCTTGTTCCAGCCCATTTCGCGAGAAGGTGCGCTTGTGTTCAACAACCTGTTTATGACGGTATCATGTGCAACCGTTTTGGTCGGAACGCTTTACCCGTTATTTCTTGAGTATTTCGACGGATCAAAGATTTCCGTTGGCCCTCCCTATTTCAACCTCACATTTGGCCCGTTGATGATTCCCGTATTGCTTGCGGTGCCACTGGGGCCTCTAATGGCATGGAAGCGAAGCGATTTACTGCCCGTATTGCAGAGGCTGTATTTTGTGGCTGGTGCCGCCCTTTTTGGTGTGATCGTGGCGCTTGCGTTCACGCATGGACAAAAAGTCTGGTCAGCACTGGCAATTGGGTTGGCTGTTTGGGTCATGCTTGGTGCGATAGCTGAACTGGTCTATCGCTCCGGCTTCCCACGCGTTTCTCTCTCAGTTGCGCTCTCGCGACTGGCTGGCTTGCCAAAGTCTGTCTACGGGTCTGCATGTGCCCATTTTGGTTTAGGCGTACTACTATTAGGTGTCATTGGTGCCACTGCATTCAGCAGTGAAGACGGTGCCTTGATGGTAAAGGGAGACACGCTTGAAATCGCCGGATTTACCCTAACGCATGACGGCACACAAAAAGTGCAAGGCCCCAACTTTATCGAAGATACTTTGGTGGTTTCCGTGCAAACAAACGGTGTTGAGCAATTGAAAATGCGTCCTGCAAAGCGCTTTTATACAGGTCATGGTTCAGCCACGACAGAGGCCTCGCTGAAGACCTATTGGTTCTCCCAATTATATTTGTCTGTGGGTGATACAGATGAGCAGGGCCGCACTGTCCTTCGCGCATGGTGGAAGTCGCAAGTCCTGCTCGTTTGGATTGGCCCGCTCCTGATGGCATTTGGTGGGATGTTATCCTTAATGGAACGACGTTTGAGAATAGGAGTTCCTGTCAAGCCGAACAAACGACGCTTGGAAGCTGAGGCCTGATATGAAACA
>CAZEPF010000164.1:0-2289 GCA_964514045.1 uncultured Rhizobiaceae bacterium
GCACAAACGCCACGGCGTTCAAACGGTTCAATCCAAGCCAGATACGCTCTAAAATATACAGCAAGTTGGGATGACTTAGAAAGCTAACCTAACATGCTGCGAGACGAGAAAAATTTAACGTAGCCATTTACCAAAATTATACGGCTTAATGATACTCTGTATTTACTCACTTGTACCAGCGTAGAGAATGTCGATATGTCATCAGGCCCAAGCCTCATTGTCCTAGTTGAGGACAACTTTCACGAAGCTGAACTGTTTAAAGCAGTAATTCGTAAAATGGGAAGCAGTGCATTTCTTCGAGTATTTTCCTCAGCCAGTGACGCTTTGAAAGATATTATGAAAACTGGGGCCAATGATTTTCCAGTGAGCCTGTTTGTCTTGGATATTAGTCTTCCCGATGGAGACGGTGCTCAGATTTATGACGCCCTGCAAGCACATGATTCTCTGCATTCAGTACCGGTAGCATTTCTAACGCATTTGCCAAATCGTCGATCTATTGAGCTCTCGTCAGAAAATTCGCAGATCAAACTATTCAGAAAACCAGGAACCTTAAACGGCTATTACACAGTGATCTCTGAAATCATTGCCCACGCAAATTATTCTTCATCAGATAAAGTAGCTTAAGGTTAGGACCTAGGCTATTCTTCTCCCCCAACGGGAATGATGTCCCTTAAGGATACAACCGTTCCTTGATCAGGTTTAGATGAAATACTGGGTGTCCAACCCAAATGGTGACATGCATTTTCTACCATGTTCAAACCAAGACCACTACCAGCTTTACCAGATGCATTTTGCATCCGCACAAACGGATCGAATGGAGAAACCCCGTCTTTCATTAAGAAACCACGACCATTGTCTGCAATTTCAACGCGTGCAAAATTGTTATTAGAAATTCTACCGGTTATTCGAATTTCCAGAGGCCTATCAGCCGAGCGATACTTCACTGCGTTCGATAAAATATTCCTGAAGATCAATCTTGCCAGTTTTTGATCAACAAACATGCTTTGAAAGTCACAATCAAAAATAAGCGATATATCCTTTGGGTTACCTATGAGATCTGAAATAACCTGATGAATAAGCGGTTCAATCAACACCTCTTGATAGTCAGGCTCCACGCCTTCAACTTGTGCAAGCTCAAGAATATCTGTCACAACCTCGCGGCATCGCTTTGAAGAGCTTTGAATGGCTTCAATCGCAAAACTAGCTTGCTCAGGAATTACATCGCCAACTTCTTGCTCCAGGATTTCCGAGAAAACAGATAACCGGCCCAGCGGCGCCACCAGATCATGGGCAGCCATGCGCGCAAAGTCTTCCAGACGTTGATTAGAAACCTGCAATTTTGATGAAAGTTCAGAAAGTTCAATCTGACTTCTCTTGGTAGAGCGAAGCAAAGCCTCTCGATCGGTGACATCAAGCAACACATAATATATCTCGAGCTTCCCAGTGACTGAATTAGCAACACTGTGATGAGCAACCTCGATAGAGCGGATACTGCCATCATGTCTTACCGCAGTAACAAGACTGGCTTCTTTGGAAATTTGATTCTCATTGGATTGAAGGAAATACGAAACCCATTGAGCAGGATCGCCAGAAGTACCAGTTGCAAACTCTTGAAGCTGACGTGAAGAAGCAATTACATTCATCTCTGCATCAAGTGCAAAACTCAAGATCGGAGAATGCGCATAATACTCCTCAAAGCGCTTGCGCTCTAACTCATACAATTCAGTTTCATAAGCCTTATGTCTTGCTTCACGCACCGCTTCCAAATGTGGCATTTCATCATTAGAGACCGAGGTGGTGACCAAAACAAATTCATCGCTATTGCGACTTCTACACACTCTTAGATCACACAGCTGAACAGTCTCGTTTTGACTGTCGGGTAAATTCACCGATGGTAGTGTGAACTGGTTGTCATACTCATCAACCAATTCTCCGATTACATCGACCATGCCGGAAAAGATTGGGCAAACCTCAAACAAATTATCACTAAGAGAGAGTTGTAGTGTGTTACGTCCAAACACCCCGATAACAGTCCCATCTGAGGAAAAGGTAGTCATATCAAGCAAGCCTGATTGTAATACGTCATCAAACGCATGGGCTTGAGGCTCTTGCACCATTACTCCTCCCTCAACATAATTTGTTCGACTAGTGTTTGCAGGGCATTAAGAACACCCTCACCGTTTAGCGCACTACATCCAGTTACGATCCGGCCATGCTTTTTAGCTGTTACCCACATATCATCGGAGGGCTGTTGCAAATCTATTTTATTGAATACGCACACATGAGGAC
>CAZEPF010000164.1:2299-6602 GCA_964514045.1 uncultured Rhizobiaceae bacterium
CATGAGGACGGCCTGGTAGTTGATCATCAACCTGGTCGCTTAGATCAAGCATGTTTTCGTATGTTTGCGGGCGTTGCGTATCGCATACGATCAACACGCCCGCAGCACCTTTTATATAGGGAGATTTGAAACCCTCGGCACGCATGTCTCCATCGGTATCCCAAAGGATTACTTTTACACTCTCGCCATTAACATCCAAAGTGGTGGGATATAATTGCACACCAATAGTGGACTTGTAATCACCACTAAAATGGTCGTGCGCAATTCTGTTGGCAATCGAAGTCTTACCAACCGCAATGCTTCCAATCAGCATAATTTTGTAAGCTTTTTGCGAAACCATATTCAAACTCACTCATTCAACCAGAGAAAATTCGACCCTACGGTTCAGCTTTTCTTCGCCTACCCTAACAGATAATGGGCGACGACTTCCAAGCCCTCTGCTGGTTATGAGAGACTTATCTACACCGAGTCCCAATAACTGATCTACAATAATTTTTGACCGCCTTTGAGACACGGCAACGTTTGAGGTTTCCGGTCCAGAGGGATCAGAATACCCATCGACAGAGATTTTAAAATTATTACGCCTGACAATAAGCGCTACTTCATCAATCATCGCGCCAGCAGAACTTGCATCAGAAAAGTTTACACCGTTCCCAAAATATATTTTGGTTTTCAACAAACGTTCTCGGTCTGCCTGAACAAAACCGGCTAATCTACTCTGATTTTCTTCAACCTGCCGCGCAAGATGAGACACAGCTTGAGAAAATTGCTCAAGTGACAGTGTTGTTTGTGATGCTTTATCAGATACGGATTTGAGAGATTCTTGTGCGCCTATCTGACTATTTGATATCTCAGAAACACTTTTTGCAACATTGCTCAAACCACCCGTTAGCGATTGCTGCCTATCGGCTGCTGCCTTCATCTCTTGCTTTAACTCTTCAATAGATATTTTCAATTCATCTATTTTTCGCTCCGCAATAGCACGGGAAGAATTGTTAGATGCCTGTGTTTCATCCAGTAATTTTGCAAGGGAATTAAGCTCATCAAATGTCGTTGTTGATTGGCTTTCAAGTGAGGTTTTCAACTGATCAATATTCTCATTTAGCCTTTGTGCTGAACTGTCTACATTTGATTCATTGATCATGTAATTTAGTTGATATTTAATCTGGGTATCATCCAGATCCAACCCATCAATGCCCGCTCTGAACGCTTCGAACCTAAAACTTTGTGGGACAATGCCCGACATTAAAATCTCGTCAGCCTCATAATCCCCGCTGACCTCAATTGGAAAAGCATTCAAGTCTTGTTCATTAACAACAGCACTTCTGATATTCTCAATCTTATTATTAAACTGCCAAGAAAAATATTTTTGGACACCGAAATATCCAAGTACCCCAAATAGGAGCAAACCAATGATGTATATGCCCTTCGAAGACCCTTGTTGAGATTCAGGTGCATGATTCAAATTGGTAGCTATGTCTTCTATACTAGGAGCAGGATCCCCGTCCTCTTGCGTGTCGACTTCTTCCACTAAAGCAAAAAACGCTTGGTCAATTGCTTCCTTCTGCTCAGATTTCAATACTCCGGTGAAATCAATGGCAAGCAGATGTCGGGCAGAATGGCGGATCGCCAACTGTTTTCCGTTCAGATCAATGGTTCGCAGTTCTGTATCCGTATCATTTTTGTAGGTCTCTTCTGCAAAAGTGCTGATGGCTGACAACAACCCGCTGACCATGTCTTTGTCAGTCGGGGCTTCATTTTCATCACTCCAATATGCAACTGAAATACCCGATGCCTTTTCGATCAGAAGAATCTGGCTAATCTCAGCACTCTTCTGCCCTACCATCGTGAAATCACTGATAGGTCGTCCGGTTGCACGGCTTTTAATCTTTGCAATGATGTATTCAGGAGACGTCAGACTATCAAATCGCTGGTTGATATCATCAGTCAGTTTTTGCATGGCGCTCTTTACCGAAGCACTCACCATGCGTCCGGTAATTGGATACAGCGCTTCCACCATATCGTCACGAGAATTGGATATCTCACGCTTGATACTGGTCACCACAGATGGAGAAAGAGTACGCGTCAAACTCTTAGGATCGGACGCCTGCAATCGATCTAACGTTTCTAATAAAACATCGGAGAGGGTTGCGGAAAATTCTTCATGAGACCCTGCATAAGATTGCAAAGTTTCTATCTGCTTTCGCAGCTCTTGAATGTCCTGACGCTCATCATCAACGAGAAGGGCTTTCAGCGCGGAAAGCTCGGCGTCACCGGATTTTCCAACCTTTGACACAGCTGCGTCCTATTTGGACAGTTTGGATATGTCCTGCCCTGCGGACTGAAACAAGCTACCAATAGACTGCATAATCTGAGAGAGCTCGTTACGCTCTTTTTCAACTTGCTTGTTTGCATCAGCCTTAATGCTCTGCACTTGATCCGCAAAGTCTGCCTTGGTCTTTGCCAGTTCGGCTTCCAATTCAACTATGCGTTGCTCAAGATCACGTTGCTCACTACCAAAAAGAAGTTCTTTGACCTGATCGATCGTTTGCGCAGGCGATGTGTTTTGTACATCGGCACCGTTTGCTTGCGTATCTGACATTTTCATTAACCCCGATGATTCGTACTCAACGTTTAGATGAATGCAGAACCATTTTCTAGCTTAATTCAAACGCCCTGATCTATAGGCCCTTTGAACTCTTTCGGCAAACATACGGTTAAATGAGCCGATTTACCAGAACTCTCGAACTCTGAAAAACCACCCAAGGCACTTAGTAATCGATCTATAGAATCACATCGCACCTGTGTTTCTTTCGAAACCAAAACAAAAACATCCTGTGAAGACAGTCGCTCAACACCATCAGAAAAAAGCAATTCCACAACTGCATCCCCTTGCTGAAATCCAAATCGTATTTCTGTTTGAGGTACCGGCGATCCAAATTCAGAAATCAAGATCACAACTTCTTCAAACGCTTTAAGCACCCTAGGCAAATAGGAGGAAATTTGAATTGGCAAATCAGATGGCAACATGCGTATGCGTGACAGGTCATCATCGGATAAAACTTCATTTTGCGATAGTGTAAAGGCAAGCACTTCGCGAAGGTCGAACGTTCTGGCCTTCTCTTCAATGGAGTTTATCTGACCGGAGAGACTGGTCATCTGATACCGGATATCTGAACCAATCTCAGATAAAGCATCTTTGATTTGGGCTGCGGTTAAATGCACGCCTGAATATTGCTCAACAACAGAGATGCGCGAAACAATATCCTGTAAAAACTCATATTGATCATCAGGGTCAAAAGTATTTTCTTTTGTGGAATGAAGTCCACCACGACTTTTATGGGCCGCGGTTGCAATCGCATTTTCTAGTGATTTTGGCGTTAGATCAGCCTTCCCCAAAAAAGCCACTGCACCCTTATCAAGAGATTGATTGCGAACCGTATGGTTTTCTAATGAAGTCATTACAACAAATGGCATATCTTTTAAGTCACGGTCAAATTGGTTGAGCAGGTCAAAGGATGTTTGCCCCTTCAACCAGTAATCACACAACAACATATCTATTTCATTGTTGGAAAAAACTTGCCTCACTTCTTCAAGTGTTTTCGCCGTATGATATTCGATAGAAAACGCAGTGATTTTGGAAATCATCCAAATAATCATCTTAAGATCATAAGGGTCATCCTCAATGATCAAAATTCGCAGCTTTTTGGTCGGTTGACCCTTTGAATTTACGTTCATTTTATTAGGCGCTCCAACTGCGCGGACCCTTATAAATCAACATTCAGATAATAAATTTTCGGCAAATAGGCAACAATTCGAGTATCACACTAAAACTAATCGCTGTTTTGTAGCTGGAATTGAACAGGAAAAAGTTGGCCTCACTTCCTATTTTACGTCAAATCCTAAAAATTCTACGATATTTTCAACGGGTCTTCTGCGAGAGACAACAGAGTTTGCTACAAATTCGTTATCCGGCCACCCCAACGCAACACATGTTAAGATTGCCTGTTCTTCTGGAATGTTAGCAACTTCGCGCACAACCGGGCTTTGCATAATCCCCTGTCCATTGATCACCGCACCAAGGCCTCTGCTCCACGCCGCAAGCACAAGACCAAAGGTCATTGCGCCCGTATCAAAATGCGCAATCGTATTGTTCAACAAAGATCGGTCAAAACAAACCACGATGGAAACAGGCGCATCAAACTGACGAAACCCACGCATTACCCAATCTTGCCTGCGTTCAGCATCGTGACGTTCAATACCCATCGCCTCAAACAATTGAACCGCTATCTCGAGTTGCCGG
>CAZEPF010000165.1:0-6591 GCA_964514045.1 uncultured Rhizobiaceae bacterium
AATCAAAAATCCAACCCATCAAATCGATTCAATCCAAGACAGACACGCTCTAGCTCACAATCACTACAAAAAGCAATGAAGCCTAAACAGCAGGTCAAATTTCCAGGAAAACAGAACCTAGGCACTGCAAGAGTGGCGTCAAGTTTTGCGGTACAAGCCTTGCTTTCAACTGCCTTCGGAGACCGTTTCGAATTAGTCTGACACCAATGGAGAATAGGCTTAGGACGCTAAATTCTTTTTGATGTGTTAAACCTTGATCGCATAACAACCGGCATAGCGTTTCCAATAAACTTACATGCGGCATTTATGTGGAAATTGCGCTGTTTGGTTGACGCACTCACCTACATGTTACATTTTAGTACCTGTAAGGTGCGTATTTGCTCTATGTGTGGTATCTACTTCTGGAATATTATATTCTTTTTGTTGTCTGCTACTTGTGGGTTAAATCTTGATGGATTTTCACTAATACTAGCATTTAGTGGTGACTGTTTGTTACTTTGCAGGCAGACTAGTTATTTGTGTAGTATTTAGAACATAATTCTTATCTTCGAGGTTTAATGTCTAGCATATTACCCACTATGAAACATAAATGGTGTTTTACTTAAAACTGTGTAATACTTGCGTTGAATCTGGTTAGGGGAAGAAATGGCGCCAGAAGCCGACAATAATATTATTCAATTGGCCAATAAGGGGTCAGACTTTGCGGGCCTAATTTCGCGAAGTACAACGGAGTATGAACTTTTTGCAATTTGCGACCAACTTTGCAGCACACTTAATCTCCCATATTATCTGATTTCTACATTACCTAATTCTGATGGCAGTGATAATCTGGCCAGCATTTCTATTGCGTCGAACTGGCCGTCTCAGATGGTTTTAGAGTTTGATAAAAATGAACTCCTGAATAATTCTCCTATTTTTCGTCATCTTTCATCATCTACTGAGCCTTATCTAATCCGTCCGGCTAATCAAGGTGCGGACAAGCTGAATGATGAGGAATTGCTGACGGAATCCATTTTTATCAATAATAAAATTATTGAGGGTGTTTTTTACAGTGTCCACCTTGCTGACGGACAGGTGGGAAGTGTCTCATTTTGTGGTGAAACGATGGTGCTGTCGAGTGAACAACTCCAGAACCTCAATCAAATAGCGCAACTAATTTTTTCCCGTCTCTTCGTTCTGAAAAATCAAGAAGGTCATTATCAGTTTGATCTTTCCCAGCGCGAGATTGATTGTCTGCTTTGGATGTCAAAAGGAAAAACAAACGAAGAAGTGGCTGAAATTTTTCAGCTGTCGGAAATTCTGGTTCGTCATTATACAGAATCTGCAATGCGCAAGCTTAAAACACGAAGCATAGTGCATGCTGTCAGCAAAGCATTGCGTCTTAAACTCATCACTTAAATTAGGTTTTTTCGTTAAATTTTGAAGCTCTTAGCCGCGCTATGCCGGAGTGGAGTGCTGTAATGCAGTCTATAAGAATGAGTGTGTCATGACTTTGGTCAGACAGGCTTAGGTTCAGGGACAATCTCAAGGCTCTATCAGAGCTGCACTTGATAGTGATAAATCCATATAGCTTGTTGATTTTCGCTTAGTATAAATCGCTTACGATTTTATCTCGGACGCGAAGAGCTAGCTTGCTCCCATCGGTCGTTTTAGTGAGGAAATGATCCAGTAAAAACGTAGACAGTTCTTTACGTTCATTCGCAGACACGCATTCGTATGTAATTAAATCTTCAAACGCCTCATCGGTAACTATTGCTAATTGGCGTACTTTGACCTCAATCCCGCTTTCGATGGCATTGGCAAGATCTGCGTTTAGCATTACAAATTTTTCGATGATCTCGGTTAGGCTGGGCGAATCCCCAGCGCTACTTGAATTTAGCGCTGATGAGTGTTGATCGACCATGAGTTAAGTGCCTGTATGTTGTAATACATTTTATACACTACTTATTGTAGTATAGCACTGATTATCTTCAGTTGGCGGTGACTCTACTCTTTAATTTCGAAAACTAGGTGAGTTCTTATCTGTTTTTGTGCAGAGTTAGCATTCCATCTTCATTTGAAATGATATTTAAATCCGGAACTTTGGAGCAAATTGATTCGATTGAAGCTAAATCAAGGGGCTTATTTATAAAAAAATCGGCGCCTGTAGCAAAAGAATCGAAAATATCCTTAGGATCATCAGAACCGGTGCAAATACCAATGATGATGGCTTCATAAGCAGGGTTGTTTTTCATTGCCTCGATGACTTCGGTGCCTTTCATTCCGGGCAGGTTCAGATCAACTAAAACAAGTTCAGGTTCTATTTCTGGATTGTCCAAAGTAAATTCTTGGAAATCACGATAACTGACGTGGTGTATGATTTTTAAATCTAATTTTTGTTTACGAAGGAGAATTGAAGAGAGGAATATCTCATCGTCTGCATCTTCAATCATATGTATTTTGGTGATTACTTTTGTTTTCCCAGCTGTCATGACTTGCTCGGAAAATAGATTTGAAATCTTGCGCCACCCAGAGGGCTGTCCAGACAGGCAATTTCACCATTGTATTGGTTTACAATTTTTTGAACGATTGAAAGCCCCAAGCCTGATCCTGAAATCTCATCATGCCTGTTCAGGCGATTAAATAATTCAAATATTTTGTCGCGCGCTTTTCGCGGCACGCCAGGGCCATTATCATCGATGCAAATTGTACATCCATCCTTGTTCGATATTGCAGAAATTCGGATCTTTGGTGTTTTCTGATTGTTAAACTTTATCGCGTTTCCAATCAGGTTCTGGAACAGTTGGACAAAGTGAATTTTCGCACCCCAGACTTCAGGCAATTCAGATACTTTTACATCAACTGACTTTTCGTCAAATAGAGGGGTAAGTTCATCCGTTATTTCGTCTAGAACAGTATTTAGATTGATCTGTAAGTTCTCGACTTTTGCATCAATACGCGAATAGGCAAGAAGGCTTTCAATAATCGAGCGTAGTCGTTTTGTATTATTATTAATCCGTTTGAGGAGTTCTGCTCTTTTTTCAGTATCTGGCGCATAGGTCGGGTCTATTAGAAGACTGGACATTGCTTCAATCATGCGTACTGGCTCGCGCATATCGTGTGAGCAAATATAGGAGAAGCGGTTTAGCTCTTCATTGGATCGCGATAGTTCTTCTAATGTGCTGCGAAGTTCTGCCTCTCGATCTGTGTCTTCGGTAACATCGCGGAACACACCAAAAACACTTACTATCTGTTGGTGTTGGTCAAAGCTTGGGGAGCCAATGGAGCGCACTCGTCTGGTAAGTCCATCACCACGAATAATTTCGCTCTCGAATTCGAAGGAGTTACCTTTGTCTATTGCAGTTTGAACCTGTTCGGCCACTAACTCTCGCTCTACCGGGTGGTAAAAATCCAATGCTGTAGCCATGACGGGTGTGTATTCTTCCGGGGTAACTCCGTGGATCGCAAACACTTGTTCGGACCAAAATAAATCATCATTGGGCACATTATATTCCCAATATCCCATGCCTGACATTTGTGCAGCCATTGTCATTTGGCTGTCTCTTGCTTTCAGGTTAGCAAACCGTTCGCGTTCGTTTGTGATATCTTCGAGCGTTCCAATAAGTTTAGGGGATGTTGAGGTTGCGCTTGTATCCATTTTTGCATGTGCAGTTACCCAAACATAGTGTTTGTCTTCTCTTGCAATGCGGAAGGTTGCAGAAAACTCCGCTGTATCTGGTCGTGCATCACCAATTACAGATGAAAACTCTTTATGATCATCAGGATGAACACGAGTTTGAAAATTACCCAAAGAACATTTATAAGGCCCTGGTTCTATTTGAAGGATGTTGGAAATGCCCTCCGGGAAATTCAGCGTAGAGGTGTTTAGGTCCAATTCCCATATGCATAATCTCGAAGCTGCAAGTGCAAGAGAAAGCCTGTTTTGGTTAGCTATGAGCAGTTTTGTGGCTTCATTTTTCTCGGTAATATCATCCGTAACGCCATAGATTACAGGGATGCCTGTTCCCGCTTGTTTTCCGGGGATGCGACTCATATTTGCATGGATGGTACGACCATCCAGATAGCTAATTGATACTTCTTTGTTCAGAACAGGTTCATTGTTTTTGACAACTTCAGCATCAATTTTTGCAAGCTCTTTGCCAATTTCCGGTTCGAAATAGTCGTAAAAATTTGTGCCCGTTATGTCGTTTTTGTTTTGCTTGAGAAGGCTACGGGCTTTCTTGTTTGACTTGATGATTGTTCCATCTGCACTGCGTAGTACGATTGCAGATGGTACATTGTCCAAAATCAACTGTAGTTCGTTGCGTGTGCTGGCAAGCATTTCCGTATTATCGTTTACAATAATAATGGCGCCTGCAATTTCTTCTGCATGAGAGATATGTGGTGCAACGGTAAGGATGATTGAATGGTTGTCATAATCGACTTGCAGTTCAATTCTTTCACGCGTTTCCATCGCTTGATTGATAAGCTTAATCAGGTCAGGAAATTTGTTTGGCAATCTGCATCGGCTGACATGGGGAAGCGCCAGATCGCCTGCAATATTGAAAAATTCCTCAGAAGCTTTGCTGACATGCGTGATGTTGAGGCTTCGATCTACAACCAGTAGTGGCATGCTGAGGTTTTGTAAGATGCTCGTCAGATTGTGGTTGATAATGTTTAGCTGCTGGGAATTAACCTGCAATTCTTCATTGACCGTGGAAAGTTCTTCATTCGTCGACTGCAATTCTTCGTTTGAAGTTTCCAGCTCTTCGTTGGTGGATTGAAGTTCTTCATTGCTTGACTGTAGTTCTTCATTGAGCGCTTGTAGCTCCTCGTTTGAGGTTTCCAGTTCTTCTACGGTTTGCTGGAGATTTTCTTTGGTGATTTCCAATTCGCCACTGAGTTCATCAATGATCCGCTGGGCCTCGACGGATCCTGATTCCGTGATTTCACTGGTTGAGCGCTCTTCTTCCCATGAGGAGAAAATTACAAGTGCCTGAACTTCATCGTCTTCCCCGGTTTTCAAGGGATGTACAGTTACGCGACGTTTCTGGTTTGGGTTGTCCGGATCAGGATGCGTGATGCTTTTGAATGACTTTTGGTTTCTAATGACGGATGGAACCGATACCTGTACGTCTTGGCGAAATGGGCTTTTCAAAAGGGATGAAACAGAACTTGTTACCTTGCCTGGATTGATGCTTACGAACTCGCTTACATCGCCAAAGGATCGCATGATCTGTAGTTCAGAATTGAGAAGCAAGGCATTGGGGCCCAGTGTTTCTACTAAGGATTCAAATCTACTATTGGCGTCTTGTATCAGTCGTTCATAGTTAGGTTTGGCTCTGCCACTGCGTGACACTTCGCGCAACGGGCGGCTATATGCCATATCACGGGGAGGGCGCCGTTCTGTGGAAGGACGTTGTATGAAAATATGCTTGTGGTCGTTAGCCTGTTTAAAGAGGTTATCTGACGACGTAATCACCTCGGATTTTCCGACAAACAACAGCCCTTCAGAAACCAGCGAATAATGAAATCTTGAGAAGACCTCAGCTTGAAGTTGAGGCTGGAAGTAGATCAACAGGTTGCGACAACTCACCATGTCCAAGTTCAAAAATGGCGGGTCTTGAGCAAGGTTGTGTATGGAGAAAACCATCTTTTCACGGATGTCCTTTTTCACCACATAGCCTTTTGGACCAGGTTCAAAATATCGCTTTAACAAGTCAGGTGCTATTTCACTGACACTATTTTCCGGGTAGTAGCCGCGTCGTGCAATATCGATTGCAGTCTCATCAAGATCGGTTGCAAAGATTTGTAGTTTCCCGGTAAGGGAAATCTTTTGTTTGCGCGCCGCTTCAGCAAACAGAATTGCAAGTGAATAGGCTTCTTCACCCGTTGCTGTTCCGGGGACCCATATTCTTATTGAAGCACCATTTTTCTCTTTTACAATTCGCTCAATATAGCCTGTTATAGCTTCAAACTCTTTGGGGTCGCGAAAGAACGCTGTTACCGAAATCAGCAGGTCATCATACAGTTGGCCCACTTCATCAGGCGAGCGTTTTATGATCTCCAGATATTCATCAATGTCGGATGCGCCGGTTGCATTGATGCGTCGCTCTACCCTGCGTTGAAAAGTCTGTATTTTGTAATGACCGAAATCGACCTTTTTTTCACGACGCAAAATCGTGATAATTTCTTCAAACGCGGTTTGATTATCATGGGAAATGTTGAGTGCATCTACTGTATTAGAATCTGCGATAATCTTGGAAAATTGAGCTCCCATTTCCTCAGGAGCCAAAATTAAATTTACCGCGCCGGTATCAACGGCAGCTTGTGGCATGCTTGAATACTTTGCGGAATGTTCATCCTGAACCAGTACTAGCCCGCCAGCGTTATGGATGTCTCTTATTCCTTCTGCGCCATCATTTCCTGTACCAGACAGAATAATTCCGGCCGAATGGGTTTTCTTTGAGAGTGCCAAACTTTTAAAAAAAGTATCGATTGACGGTTTAGGTGTTGCAGCACCAACATCTGGCTCAACCAGCCTTAGGCGTTTTCGTTTTACAACAATGATATAATTTGGCGGGGTGATGTAGATCGTATTGGGTTCTGGCA
>CAZEPF010000166.1:0-6524 GCA_964514045.1 uncultured Rhizobiaceae bacterium
GCACAAACGCCACGGCGTTCAAACGGTTCAATCCAAGCCAGATACGCTCTAAACGTTAGCCCAGATTGGGAATGCGCAACATTTGCCCCGGGTAGATTAGGTCAGGGTCAGAAAGCATTGGTTTGTTAGCTTCAAAAATCTCAGTGTATTTTGAGCCATTGCCATAATGCTTTTCAGCGATTTTCCAGAGGTTATCGCCCTTTTTAACCTCGTGTAGAACAACATCGCCGGGTGCTGATCCGGAAGCATCTGCAACTTTTATTTCCGATGCTTCTACCTTGGATACCCCAAGTGTATTACCCACCGCGATAATTGCTTTTTCGAAAATTGACTGATCAGCAACTTCGCCTTTGATGATCGCTTTGTCACCGTCAATTTCTACTTCAAGTTTTTCGGTGCCAAGCGCATGGCTATCCAATTCTTTTTTCAGATCATCTGCTGTTGGTGGTGTTTCTTCATCACCAATGCCCAGTTTCTTGCCGACTGATTTAACAAAATCAAAAATGCCCATTATGGCCTCCCGTTATTTAATGTCGGGCGGACTGTCGCATTATTGTGTCAGACGGGCAAGCGCTTAGACTGCTTATCCAGCCAGAGGTGCAGCGCTTAAAACATCGTCGCCAACGTGGGCTTCAAACCGTGCAAAGTTCTCTGTGAACATGCCAACCAGTTTACGAGCCTGATCGTCATAGGCTTGCTTGTCGGACCACGTATCACGCGGGTTTAGGATTGAATTGTCAATTCCCTCAAGTGTGGTTGGAACCATGAAACCGAAATTGTCATCCTTACGGAATTCGCCCGTGTTGAGTGATCCATCCAGCGCAGCGGTTAGTAGCGCACGGGTTGCCTTGATCGGCATGCGAGAACCAATACCATATTCACCTCCGGTCCATCCGGTGTTTACCAGCCAGCAATCTACGTTGTGTTGAGCAATGAGTTCTTGCAGCAGATTGCCATATTCCGAAGGATGGCGTGGCATAAACGGTGCGCCAAAGCATGTTGAAAAGGTTGCTTGTGCGCCCACAACACCCTTTTCCGTACCGGCAACTTTTGCAGTATAGCCGGACAGAAAATGATACATCGCTTGTGCAGATGTCAGTTTTGCGATTGGCGGTAACACACCAAACGCGTCAGCGGTTAGCATAATGATGTTTTTAGGGTGCGGTGCAGTACCGGTTTCGGACGCATTGGGAATGAAATCAATCGGGTAGGCGCAACGCGTATTTTCGGTCAGTGAGCCATCATCAAAATCAGGAACACGCTGGTCATTGAGAATTACGTTTTCCAGTACGGTTCCGAAACGCTGGGTCGTTGAGTAAATCTCAGGCTCTGATTCTTCTGATAGGCGAATGGTCTTCGCGTAACATCCACCTTCAAAATTGAAGATGCCATCTTTGTTCCAGCCGTGTTCGTCGTCGCCGATCAGAGTTCGGTTCGGGTCGGCTGACAAGGTTGTCTTACCGGTGCCTGACAGACCAAAAAATACTGCGCTGTCGCCATCATCACCATGATTGGCGGAACAGTGCATCGGCATTACGCCCGTCGCAGGCAATGCAAAATTGAGATAGGAGAATACAGACTTTTTCATCTCGCCTGCGTAAGACGTGCCGCCCACAAGCACGAGACCGTTGGTGAAGTCACATGCAATCACAGTGCCCGTGCGACAATCGTGGCGTTCGGGGTCTGCTTCAAAGTCAGGTAGATCGATCACGGTCATAGACGGTGCAAATCCATCAAGATCGCTTAAGTCTGGTCGGATGAGCAGGTTACGAATAAAGAGCGAATGCCAAGCACGTTGTGTGACTACACGAACGGATAAACGCGAGGCTGCATCTGCGCCGCCATACAGGTCCTGAACAAATAGCTCTTTGTCTTTTGCAAATTCCATCATATCGGCTTTTAGATTTGCAAAGCCTTCCTGTGAAATGCCCTTATTATTGTCCCACCACACCACGTCTTCGGTAGTGGCATCGCGTACAATAAAACGGTCTTCAGCGGATCGGCCTGTATGTACGCCTGTTTCTACGCGCAAAGCGCCAGCATCGGTTAACACGCTTTCATCGCGTGACAGGGATGCTTCATAAAGCTGTGCTGCCCGAAAATTGCAGTGTAGATCGCCAGATACATCCAGTCCGATTGATGCCAAATGTTGTTTAATCGTTGCCACGCCCATGGTCTTTTATCCGTAATTTTAGTAGTTTTTTGGGTATCAGGAATAGTTTGCTACGTCCTGCGGGAAACCCTTACAGCCCCTTGGAGCATATTGCTACATATTACTTGGTCTAAGCTGTGACTTCTACAAGGGTAAGTTAATGCATTGTATGTGGATTGGGGCTGGTAATATGGTTCTGCCAGCGCCATATTTTGCCCAAGTTTCTAGGGTCAGGACTCATTAATTAGCACACTATGGCAGTCGATATGACAAGATATACAAGGAAAAGCTTGCAAAGCGGGGTTCATCCCCCGGTTAAAAGCTTTGACGCTGTAGATCGCAGTCATAGCAGTCTGTCCTGCGGATGGGATGAATTTGCCCGACTGATACGTTGTAAATGCTTGAAAACCGGACGGTTTCCTGCGCATCTACGCCTTTCATTCAAACAAATTCATCGCCACCATAGTGCGTTAATTAATGGGTCATGACCCTAGCGCCAATGCAGAAAACATTGTTATTTAACAAATTTACGGAGAAATTTGATGCCAACGATTGCCCTTGTGGATGACGACCGCAACATTCTGACATCAGTTTCCATCGCCCTTGAATCTGAAGGGTATAAGGTTGAAACATACACAGATGGTGCGTCTGCGCTGGATGGCTTAAACCGAAAACGGCCGGATCTTGCCATTTTTGATATTAAGATGCCAAGAATGGACGGAATGGAGTTGCTGCGTAAGTTGCGACAAACATCCGATCTTCCGGTTATTTTTCTGACGTCCAAAGACGATGAAATAGACGAACTTTTCGGCCTTAAAATGGGTGCGGATGATTTCATTACCAAGCCGTTTTCACAGCGATTACTGGTAGAGCGCGTAAAAGCAGTTCTTCGCCGTGTTGCTGCAACGCCGGAAAACAGCGCCAAGCCAAGTGATAACGCGGCGAACACGCTCGAACGCGGCGCACTGGTAATGGACAAAGAACGTCATACGTGCACCTGGAATGGAAAAGGCGTCACGCTGACGGTGACCGAGTTTCTTATTTTATATGCACTGGCGCAGCGTCCTGGCGTTGTGAAAAGTCGGGACTCACTGATGGATGCGGCTTATGATGATCAGGTCTATGTTGATGACCGTACGATCGACAGTCACATTAAGCGTCTTCGCAAAAAGTTCAAAGTCGAAGATGATGATTTCGATATGATCGAAACACTGTATGGTGTGGGCTACCGTTTCCGAGAAGGATAGTCTGAAACCATGTCCGTTGATTCCACCCGAGTGACGATTGCCGATCATGGTATGTCTGGTGGAATCTCACGTTCTGAACATGAGGCGGACCAAGCCAGCGGGGATCGTGAAACACCTAAGGATTTCATGCCGGATGATCATCTGCCGGATAAGCCTAAGAAAAGTCTGCTTTCTCGTAGTTTCAAAAATACAAAACGTCTTTTATTTTCTTCACTTACCCGCCGGATTGTAATTTTCAATATGGCAGCGCTTGCTATTTTGCTGGCGACTATTTTGTATATGAACCAGTTTCGTGAAGGTCTCACGGATGCCAAGATTGAAAGTCTTCTGGCGCAGGGGCGGATTATTGCAGGTGCGATTGCTGGGTCGGCAACAGCCAATACGGATGCGATTACAATTGATCCTGAAAAACTGATTGAGCTGAAAGAAGGCGAAAGCCTAATGCCCAGACTTGATCCGCTGGATAACCTTCAATTCCCGATCAATCCGGAACAGGTTGCTCCGGTTTTACGCGCCCTGATCAAGCCCACCCAAACCCGTGCACGTATTTATGATCCTGATGGTATTCTTATTCTGGATTCGAGATTTCTGTATGATGCGGGGCAGATTCAACGGTTTGATCTGCCACCGCTTGATGGCACTACGCCCGTCAAGAAACGTCGTGTCGGTTGGGCGGAAACTATTGGTAATATGCTGAACCGATTGCTCAATGATCCTGATATTCCATTGTATAAAGAATACCCCGGATCGGGCATGAATTACCCTGAGGTTCAGTCTGCCTTGACGGGTGCGCCCCGACCCATTGTACGTTTAACTGAGAAAGGTCGTTTGACGGTTTCTGTTGCGGTGCCTGTTCAACGGTTCAGGGCCGTGTTGGGTGTGCTTCTTTTATCCACCGAAGGCGACAGCATTGACCGGATTGTTCGCGATGAGCGGCTGGAGATTTTGCGAATTTTCCTAGTGGCGGCTGTTGTGATGTTTGTATTGTCTGCTCTTCTTGCGGGCACGATTGCCAGCCCGCTGCGAAAATTATCCGAGGCGGCGATGCGCGTTAAGCGTGGTGTTAAATCTCGTGTTGGTATTCCGGACATGTCTCACCGTAATGATGAGATCGGTAATCTGTCCGGCTCGATTGCTGATATGACGAATTCACTATATTCGCGGATCGAAGCGATTGAGCGATTTGCGGCAGACGTAAGCCATGAGTTGAAGAACCCGCTCACTTCCTTGCGCAGTGCGGTTGAAACTCTACCTTTGGTGAAGAATGAAGAATCTCGCGATCGATTGCTTGAAGTGATCCTGCATGATGTGAAACGTCTCAACCGTTTGATTACGGATATTTCTGATGCTTCGCGCCTTGATGCGGATTTGGTGCGTGATACGGCTGATCGCGTTGATATGAAAAAACTGCTTGAAGACATTGTAGGTGCCGCCCAAGCAATGACAGAGCGCCGCAAGAAAGTTTCCCTTGAACTCAAAATAGCATCGCAAAAAACCAAGTCGACCCATTATTACGTATCTGGCCATGACGTGCGATTGGGCCAAGTGGTCAATAATTTAATTGATAATGCGATTTCATTTGTTCCGGAAAACTCTGGTTTGGTCTCGGTGTTGCTGGATAGTAAGAACGGGCAGTTGAGTTTGATTATTCAAGACAATGGTCCGGGCATTCAGGCAGAAGACCCTAATCGTGTCTTTGAACGGTTTTATACTGATCGTGCGGAGACAGACGGGTTCGGGCAAAATTCAGGTCTTGGCTTGTCAATTAGTCAGCAGATTATTGAAGCCCATGGCGGTACAATCTGTGCGGAAAATCGCAAGGGTGAGACAACGGGCGCAAGGTTTATTGTCAGCTTGCCTTTAGACACTGTGTCACGACGAGATTAATCCGATGAAGCCGATCAATCATCATTGCTGTGTGGTTGTGATTGATGGTTTTGGTATCATGATTGAAGGAGCCTCCGGCTCTGGCAAGTCATCGCTTGCGATGGGGCTTGTGGAGCGCGCGCAGGTTTTAGGCCTGTCTGCGATACTGGTTGGAGATGATCAGGTTTACCTAGAACGGCAAAATGATGTGCTAATTGCTAGCGTGCCAAAAGCGTTGCAGGGAAAAATCGAATTGCGCGGATTTGGGATTATAGATCGCTCATTTCAGCAATCTGCAAGAATTGATCTTATTGCAAAGCTGGTGCCGGATGATGATATCGAACGGATGCCAGATGCTGAAACTGCAAGTCGCTTGGATATCGAATTGCCTGCGATAAAACTCCCCATCCGCCATGAAACGGCTTCAGTGAGAATCATTATTGCCATGCTTTCCAAGCTGCGGGCAAATATCTCTTGTGCCTGACCACATTGATAAGCAAAATATACGTGGAACTGGAGGGAAGCAATGATTGGTCTTGTTATTATCACGCACGGTAATCTTGCAATCGAATTTCAATCTGCACTTGAGCATGTGGTCGGGCCACAGGAAAACCTCCAGACAATCTGTATTGGACCCGATGACAATATGGAAATGCGTCGGACGGATATCGAGGCTGCGGTCAAGGCTGTCGATACGGGCAATGGGGTAATTATGCTAACAGATTTGTTTGGCGGAACGCCGAGCAATATGGCGATTTCACTTATGCAAGATCAGGGCGTTGAGGTGATTGCGGGGATCAACCTTCCTTTGCTGGTAAAACTGGCAAGTGTTCGTAAAAAGCTTCCGATTGCGGAAGCTGCGGCTCTCGCACAAGAAGCAGGTCGCAAATATATCGAGATCGCCAGTACTTTGCTTGAGGATGCGTCTTGATCCTCTCGGAAACAGTTACACGGGTCATGAAGATTCGGAATTCTAAAGGCTTGCATGCGCGCGCTTCAGCTCGATTTGTAGAATGTGCTTCGCAGTTTTCATCTGATATTCGGGTGAGTAAAGATG
The DNA here is from genome assembly GCA_964514045.1 of uncultured Rhizobiaceae bacterium. Classification (GTDB taxonomy): domain Bacteria; phylum Pseudomonadota; class Alphaproteobacteria; order Rhizobiales; family Rhizobiaceae; genus JAALLB01. The sequence goes on from CAZEPF010000166.1 coordinate 6,323, forward strand.
GCCATATTGTTGGCGGCGACTCGATTATGGGGCTGATGATGCTGGCTGCCAGCAAAGGTAGCGACATTCATATTTCTGCAACGGGTGTTGATGCCGATGAGGCGATTATTGCGCTTGATGAACTTGTTTCCAATATGTTTGGTGAAGAAACCTAGAGCGTATCTGGCTTGGATTGAACCGTTTGAACGCCGTGGCGTTTGTG
>CAZEPF010000167.1:0-6427 GCA_964514045.1 uncultured Rhizobiaceae bacterium
GGAGCACAAACGCCACGGCGTTCAAACGGTTCAATCCAAGCCAGATACGCTCTATTGGTGAGGCGCAAACTTCCCACCGGCAATTGGATGCGACACTCCGGTTGTTCCCGGGAACGTTAAAGGCAAGCCTTTAATAGAACGCACAGCAAGGAACCCCCAAGCCTCAGCTTCCAACATGTCACCGTTCAATCCAAAGTCTTCAGCAAGCGATACTCTTGCCTCATGGTTTACTGCCAATTCGGCGAGATCAGCCATAATGTGCGGGTTCTTACGGCCGCCTCCACATATGATCCAAACCTTAGGAGGAGATGGGAGAACGTTAGTGGAAGCCATTATACTTTCAGCGGTTACCCGTGCGAGGCTCCGCGCCACCGTTTCAACATTACCATAACTTGCTTCAGGCAATGAAAAATCATTACGATCTAAAGATTTTGGCAAGTCACGATCAAAGAACGGATGCGCAAGATACTCAGCAACAAGCTTTTCATCAATCTGACCTTCAGCGGCAATCATTCCCCCCTGATCGTAGGATATTCCAATTTGCTGCATCACCCATTGGTCAATCAGCGCATTTCCTGGCCCACAATCAAACGCCAGAAGTTCATCGCCAACATATGTGATGTTAGAAATTCCACCAATGTTTACAAATGCAATTGGGTCATGCCGCTCTTGATCAAAACTGGCACCTTTTGCCAATGCTTGATGGTACACAGGAATCAGCGGCGCTCCCTGCCCGCCATGAACCATATCATTGGCCCGCATATCATAGACCACATCAATACCCGCCTGTTGGGCAAGTGCCACACCATCCCCAATTTGCACCGTCAAAGCCTCTTCAGGGCGATGCAATACGGTTTGGCCATGAAAACCAATTACATCAATATCTGAGGTTGATAGTTTGTGGTCAGAAAGAAACTGTTGAACACATTCAACATGAGCATTCGTAACAAGCGTTTCCGCCTCGTTGAGACAGCCTATGCGAGAATCTCTGTCGCTGACACCAACAGCATCATCGAGCGCGCATTGCAGAAGTTTGCGTTTCTTGGCACCATATTCAAAGAATGAACTTGGGCCCGGCTCACAGATGCTTTCGCCGTCAGTACGCAAAAGTGCAACGTCAATTCCATCCATGCTTGTGCCACTCATTAAACCGATTGCAGTCTTGATATTTGACAAATTGAGATTCCCGCATGGATATTTCTTCTAGGCCTTGCTAAAGCACAGCAGAAAATTGTCCAACATGCCAGCAGAAGAAATTTTTCACTATGAGTAAGTTCAAATCAGAATTCCTGCACACACTTCAATCCAGAGGCTTTATTCATCAGATTTCTGATGAGACCGGATTAGACGAACTACTCAATAAACAGCAGGTAACTTCATATATTGGCTTTGATGCAACTGCTTCCAGTTTGCATGCGGGTAGCCTTGTTCCGATCATGCTACTTTACTGGTTCCAGCAAACCGGACATCGCCCTATCGCTCTGATCGGCGGCGGCACCACAATGGTTGGTGATCCTTCTGGCAAAGATGAAAGCCGGAAGCTTCTGACAATTGATGACATCAATCAAAATAAGGTCGGCATCCAAAAGATTTTCGATCGCTTCTTAAAGTTTGGCGATACAGGCAATGACGCTGTAATGGCGGATAATGCAGACTGGTTACTCTCGCTCAAATATGTGGAGTTCCTGCGTGAGGTTGGCCGCCATCTATCAGTCAACCAAATGCTGGCACGGGATTCCGTCAAACTTCGTTTGGAGCGTGAGCAACATTTATCATTCCTTGAGTTCAACTACATGTGCCTACAAGCGTTTGACTTTACGGAACTCGCACGCAGATATGATTGCCAGTTACAAATGGGTGGATCAGACCAATGGGGAAATATTGTTTCAGGTGTTGATCTTGGTCGACGCATGGGAACGTCAGACCTGTTTGCCCTTACAACGCCCCTTCTAACTACTGCCTCAGGTGCAAAAATGGGCAAGACTGCAGCGGGCGCTGTCTGGCTCTCAGAAGAACATCTTCCCGTTTATGATTACTGGCAGTACTGGCGAAATTGCGAAGACGATGATGTGGGTCGCTTCATGAAATTGTTCACCACCCTTTCGTTGGATGAAGTCGCAAAATACGAGGCACTTGAAGGTGCTGAAATGAACGAAGCCAAAAAGGTTTTAGCAACCGAGGCAACTTCCATGGTACATGGACGGGACGCTGCAGAGCGTGCAGCAGAAACCGCACGTAAAACTTTCGAAGAAGGTCAGGCTGCAGACACATTGCCAACACTCAATGTCGCAAGTGATGATCTGGATAATGGTATTGGATTGCTGGCTCTTATCGTTCAAGCAGGCCTTGCTTCATCAAACGGTGAAGCCAGACGACACATCAAAGGCGGCGCGATTAAAATCAACGATGCACAGGTTTCTGACGAAAAGATGAGCGTTAAATCTGATCAACTAAACACTGATGGCGCCATCAAATTGTCGATGGGTAAAAAACGGCACTTCCTCATCAAACCTGAATAGGAAGCTATTGTTTGAATTCAAAAACTTTGTTGAATACACCGGGCGCTACAATTGAAAGCGGATTAAAGGATAGCTCCGGATTTTTACGAGCACCTTTAAGTTGATAGGTAATACCAATCAAGGCGTTGTCTCGTCCATTAGAGAATAATTGGCCCAATAGCGGTATTGCAGAAACAGCCATGTTGATACCGTTAGCAGGCATAAATGTGCCAGAGATGTTCATACGGTCTGCTTCGTCATAGACGCTACCATTTATGGTCAATCCCATTGATCCACTACGGATAATTGCATCACGAACATTCAAATATCCACTGCCACGTTCAATCTGGGCATCGGCCAGTTGAAACTTAACAATCTTCTCGGTGTCTTCTGTAAACACAGGAGCAGAGCCACCACGCTCAGTTTGAACTTGTGCAGTGACATTGGAGGCCATGCGAGCAAGGCGCGGTTCGTTAACAACTTGAAAGTTTGTAACCCTGACCGGACCAACAAAAGGCTTCTTATCACTTTGAACCAAACGGGCGTTCAATGAGCCACCCTGCATTTTGCTGTAGACATCTACAAAGGCGAGCGCATTACCAGCGTCGTTAGTTGACATGGTAAAAACAGTTTCACTCCCCTTTAGCTGGGCATTAACAGAATACTTTCTACCCTCGCTGCCAACAGCGCTCATATCCAAGCGTGATAACCGGCCATTTCTGCTCTCGTATAATAAAATCGCGTTGCGCATAATCCGATTATTAAAGCCGATGATTTTATCAAAGTTAGCCACTAAGTTAACCGAACGCCCTCCCTGCGCTTCAGAGAATTCTCCCGCATGAATAAGCGTGTTCAAAATACTGCGCCCGTCAAACGAAAGCCCGGTAGCATTGATATTATAAGCGCCTTCCGCACGCTTGACCTTGAGGGAGATGTTATCGCCCTCATTCAATTTTAGGTTGATCAAATCAGCAGAAATAATTCCACGCTTATCGAATACAAGCTTGCCCGCTGCAGAAAAGCCCGAACTGGCAAGTTTGAAATTATTCAGAACAAACCGGTTGTTCTTGGACGTAAAATCAAACTGGCCATTCGCCTTGATACCCGCACCCTTACGCCATCCGATCCAAGGCATCGAAATTTCAGCTTTTGTAAAATCTACATTGTGGCGTTCAACGCCGTCAGTACGTTCAATTTTAATCGTCAAGGGCCCCGAAATCACAGGGTCCAAATCAAAGCCAAGTTTCTCGCGGTCTTTATCCGTAAGTGTAGAGATCACGACACGCTTCGGCTTAACGGCACCTGATTTACCGATGGGTTGAGTGATCCTAATTTTTGATTTTACACCATCAATTCTGGCAGTTCCCGTGACATTTGCACCTTTGGGATTTGCATCAATCAATAAATTGGCATCAGAGATTATACGCCCTTCAAATGCTTTAGAACTTTTAGCATTTGTCAAATCCAGAAGGACGTTCCAGTCAACTTCTTCATATTCAATTTTACGGCCCATAGGAAAACGAACTGCAATATCCGCATGACCTTTTCCTGCAAACTGATTTGCAGATACATCCATACGCTCCATCACGCGAAGCGGTTTGCGATTTGAAATCCTCGCAATGGTTTGGGCATCACCCGTAAATTCGAGGTTAGTCTCACCAACGCGTTGTTGCGCAGCAAAATCGGGCAGCGTGAAGGAGCCGCTTCTAATCTTTACAAGCTTGTTATTTTCGTCAGCAGCTTCACCTTCTGTCACGGTTGCGGAGAGCGTCATACCGTTTATAGCAATCTGGCCTTTAGCACGCCTGATTCGTGGCATCTCACCAAAAGGCAGAAAGCTTAAATCACTCACATCCATTGAAACTTTATATTGCTCCGATGTCAGTTTAGCGCCATTACGTAGGCGAAAAATAATACCGGCAGGAATGTCGGCAAACATCTTACCTTTGCTTATCCACCCGCCATAAACATGTTGATGAACCCAATCACGCGCAGCAGGGGAAACAAAAAACGGCCAGTAATGTTTAATTGCTAGAATGGAGATTCCAGATGTTTCCAGTTCTCCACGAACCGCAGGTGTTTCACCATTTAGGTCAATTTTTGCAGAGCCAGTAACCGCACCTTTTTCAGTTGTGAAAACTATCTTTGAAGCATCCAGTTTTCGCTCTTTAGGATAGAAAACACCACCTACCTGGAATGCGGCTGGGATCAACGGTTCAGATTCTAACACTGGTTGCATTTGTGAGTGCTCGACAATGAAATCATAGCGAAGCGGGCCATGGTAACCAAGTTCTTCGTTAGCAGGTTTTACGCCACCTACCAGCGAACCAGCGAATGATCCAAAATCTGCATGGGAAGGTTTAAGTTCGATCTGGTTCCTATCAAGGAATAATTCCAAATCAAGCTTAAGCGCATTCAAGGAGGCCTTACCTTCTAGGCCCAAACCCAATGTGCCGGGTTTCACTTCGATCAGCAGTTTGGGATCCCGCGCATTGCCGTTCGCAAGGTCGAACATTAACCGTCCACTTAATCCAAGACGACTATCCAGCGATAATGGATGCTGCGTATCTGTGCGTTCGGGAAGCCATTCAAGCAGGCTCAACCCGTCCAGAGAAAACTCATACCCTGCCGCATCCCCAGAAGTTGAATAGATTGACTTAAGAGCAAGTCTTGATTCAAGTGTTGAAAAATCCCCATCAGCCCGTAATGAGCCTGAACTATCTTTTGAAATATCTAGCCAGCGAATTTCAAAGGGATCAGAAATTCTACGTCCAAGCGAAAGGCCCGAAATTACAGAATCTTCGATACGAATTTTCTTAAATCCATTGTCAGTGAATGCAGTTGATAGGTCTTTCAACCTTGCCCCCACTCCATCAAACGCAGGCTCCAGTTGAGCGGGAAGCCCTACCTGGCCAGATGACATACTTTCAGCATCAAATTTCAAACCAGAAATGGTTAGAGTATCAAAAGCACCATTGCCCGAGAAATAATTTAGCCAACTCGCCGCAACCTGTAATTCTTGTATACTCGCAATGGATGCATCATCTGAGCGTCTGGAAATTTCAAGAAGTTTTGTTCTTGCCTGTACATTACCAATTGAAGTGAGATCAATATCCGTATGTCTTAACAAGACCTCGTATTCAGGCCCTAATGCATCTTCAATACTGGATTTAATCTGGGAGGTAAGAACAGAATCCTCACCGGAACGTCCTTGCAAAAGTAGCCAAACTGATCCCAGCGCAATTGATACAAGCAGAAGTACTAATACAGAAATCGCGGCAAAAATTCTCATACCACGGACAAACGCAGACGGCCCCTTTATAGAAGCCTCATTTCGCCTAATTTGCGAATGTTTCTTTTCAGACACAGGTTTATCTTGCACCAGTGATTTTGCCCCTCAGTCACACGCACAACTTTTGTGAATCATGCCTTGCCACAACGCTTGCAGCAACGCGATTAGCATCTATATCAAGCAATACAAACGCTCAACCAACAAATTGTTTATCTGTGCGTATTTGAACTAGTTGGATTTATTGTTGAAAGGAAGGCAAATGACCAAGATTACAGAAGGCGATACTGCGCCAGATTTTACCCTACCCACAGATGGAGATGGCACATTTTCGCTATCTGCCAATTCTGGCAAGCCTATCGTTTTATTTTTTTATCCAAAAGATGACACCTCAGGATGCACAAAAGAGGCAATAGGGTTTTCAGAAACGCTACCTGAATTTAATAAGCTTGGCGTTGTCATTGCTGGCATGTCACCAGACCCTGTAAAGAAACACGACAAGTTCCGCGACAAACACGAACTGACCGTGACGCTTATCTCTGATGAAGAGAAAACAGCGCTGGAAGCATATGGCGTTTGGGTTGAAAAAAGCATGTATGGCAAGAAATACATGGGCGTAGAGCGGTCGACGTTTCTGATT
>CAZEPF010000168.1:0-6313 GCA_964514045.1 uncultured Rhizobiaceae bacterium
AGCTGAAATCAAAAATCCAACCCATCAAATCGATTCAATCCAAGACAGACACGCTTTAATATCTCGATAGCACAATTCCGGCTGCGATCATCACTACGGCGAGTATGCGTGGTAGAGAAATTTCTTTGATATTCAGATTACCGAAGCCGATTGCATCAATCACCATGGCAGCAAGCAGTTGACCTAAAACGATGGTGGCAACCATAGTCAGTGCTCCGAGCTTCACGACATTGGTGAGGGAGGAATAAACTGCAAAGGCTCCAAAAAGCCCACCTGCAAACATCCAGATTGAAGCATTGGGTAATGCACGAACGGCACTGATATTAGCTGTGGCAATGTTGAGAATAATTAGGACAGAAAACCCAACTCCGAATGAGACTAATGCAGCGAATAAATTGCTACCGATTTGTTGTCCCAGAGCATTGTTGATAGGGGCTTGCATAGCAATGCCAACACCACTGGCAAACACCATAAGAAATGCGAGAACTATATTGGATGACATATCGTGTCCTTGTGAATTTGTGAATGAATGTCGGATTAGGCTTCAAAGCCATGTTTGAGAATAACCGGAACAACAAGTTCTTCCTCGTCTGTGAGGTGGCGGTTGAGAAACCCTTCCATCGCAATGACTTTGTCACGAAGCTGATTTGAAGGGTCCCAAAGAGTGTTCTCGTCTGCTTCTAACACTGCATTTGCATATTGGGTGAAATCTTCTAGGTGTCGTTCTAATGCATGATGGTCGGTGTCAAGAATTTCAAATCCGCGTATGAGTGATGTTTCCATCTGTTGAAGTTTTGGAAAATAATGATGATCTTCGATAGTGTGATGGGTATGCAGTTCGCCAACGAAGAGATTCCCAAACCGCGCAACGCGGTTCTTGTATTGAACAGGGTCTAGGGTCTGTGATGAAAGCCCATCATGATCCTGCTGCATCATGGTGACAATCTTGCGGAACATCTGATGGCGCTCCAGCCAGAAGCGGACCAGCCCATCAAAATGTGTATGCTCTTCCCATAAGTCGCGAGGATATTCAGAAACCAGTTTGCGTAAGCTTTCCGGTAATCCGGTTCTGGTTTCCAGTTCAAGTTTCAAATCAGAGCCTTCAAATTTTATGATCTAACGCGTTCGTTCTTTGGATCATACAGGTTTTTCTCGACGATTTGAGCAGCGATATTCTTCCCCATAACAAGGGCATGAAGATTGGTTTGCGCATCAGGGTCAATAAACGCATAGGCTAGGTTTTTCGATGTGCGATAGCCCCAACCCGCTGATGTGACTGTACCAACGACTTTGCCGTCTTTGATAATGCTGTCACCTGAATGGGCAGGCGTGGTTTTGCTATCAAGTTCGAGCGTTACCAAGTGACGGCGTGGCCCCTCAGCAATCATGGTTTCTAGCGCCTGTTTGCCGATGAAATCCTTATCCATTTTCACAAAGCGGTCGAGGCCTGTTTCAAACGGATTGAACTCGGTGATGATATCAGCCTTCCAGTGTAGATATCCTTTTTCCAGCCGCATACTTTCCACTGCACGCAACCCAAAATGGTCAATACCGTGGGCTTGCCCTGCTTGCATGAGTAGAGTGTAGGCCAATAAAAGTTGTGCGTTTTGCACATGAATTTCCCATGCAAGTTCGCCGGAAAAACTCACCGACATTGCAATGCAAGAAACAGGTCCGATCGTTACGTTTTTTACTGACAACCAAGGGAAAGCTGTTTTTGACCAATCGGTGCGAGGAGCAGCTTTTTGTAAAACATCGCGTGATTTTGGTCCGGCAATAACAAGTATCGTGTAGTCGTTTGTGAGGCTGCGAATGGTGATCGAACCATCCTGCGGCAGATGCTCCGTGAGCCAGTCCATGTCGTGATATTCTGCTGCTGCAGCCGACCCGTACCAGACACGGGTTTCATCAAGGTTGGCAAGGGTTGCCTCGCCTTTCACGTTACCCAATTCGTTGAGGAAGTAGGTAAGCCCTAGTTTGCCGTGTTTTCGTGGAACACGCGAACACATGACCTCATCCAGCCAGTCATGCACGCCTTCGCCTGTGATTTCATAGCGGTTGAACCCGTTGACCTCCGTCAGCCCAACGCTGTTTTGAACCAAAGATACTTCTCTGCCAACGTGATCAAACGTATTGTTAAAATGGAAGGAGTGCTCTTCTGTAAAGTCAGAGGATGGTTTGAAATAATCTGTGCGTTCCCAGCCATTCACGGGTGAGAATTCTGCACCCGCATTTTTCAGGGTTTCATAGAGTGGCGTGACCTTGGACAGTCGCCCGGCGGGGCGATGCTCATGTGGCATGTGAAACCGAAATTCGTTTTGATAATCTTCAATGGCTTTCAGAGCTGTAAATTCTTGCGAGGCATAAGCAGTAAAGCGGCGCGGGTCGAGGCACCACGTATCATAACAGGCTTCGCCATGGGCAATGATTTGCGCGAGAAGCCAGCCATGACCACCGCCTTCGCCAAGTCCGGCTCTTAGACCCGTTATGCAATAGGCGTTGGTTTTGCCCGGAATTTTTCCAACAAGCGGAAGCCCGTCCGGCGTGTAAGTTATCGGGCCGTTGATGATGGAGTGAATGCCTGCGTTTTCAAGACATGGCAAACGGTGAAATGCGCCTTCCATCACGTCTACCACACGGTCCAGATCATCTGGGCATAATGCATTTGTAAAATTAGGATCGATGCCGTCCAGCCCCCAGGTTTTGCAATCCTGCTCGTAGAACCCAATCAGCAACCCTTTCTTTTCTGCGCGCTGATAAAAATCAGCGGAAGGGCAGCGAATAAGGGGCGAACGGAAATCATCGCCCAAAGCTTCAATTTCTGGAATGGTATCCGTCAGCATGTACTGATGTTCCATGGATGCAACAGGCAGTTCCACATCCATCATCGCGCCAATTTCATTGCAGCGATACCCGCCGGCATTGACGATTTTTTCACAATGAATATCGCCCTTTTCAGTATGTACAATCCACGAACCGTCAGGCTTTTGGGTGAGGTCGATCACAGGCGTATGACGATAAATTTCTGCACCTGCTTTTCGCGCACGCCGTGCCAGCGCCTGACATAATTGTGCAGGATCAATGTCACCATCAAGGGGGTCCCACAGCGCACCAAGCAGGCCATCGGTAGACATAATCGGATGGCGTTTTTTACATTCCTCAGCATCCAGGACTTCAAGGTCAACGCCCATTCCTTTTGCCATGGAAATAAAGTGGTGATAGCCGTCCAGATGCCATTGTTGTGTTGCAAGGCGTAGTCCGCCTGTCGCATGATGATAGTTGATTGGGTATTCGGGATCGTCGGCCAGTTCTTTATACAAGTTGATGGAATGGGTTTTCAGGCCGATCATGGTTTGGTTAGGGCCAAAATTTGTGACTTGAGCAGCGGAATGCCAGGTCGTGCCAGACGTTAATTCATCGCGTTCTATCAATACACAATCAGTAATGCCCTCTTGGGTGAGATGATAAATCGTCGAGCAGCCACCGATACCGCCACCAATCACTACGACGTTTGTTTGAGTTTTCATCATGCTCTCCAAATTGCATTTTGCTCAGATTGATCTGATCAAGCTTTACGGGTCAAGTTGAAGGTTATGATGCGAAAATATAGAATGATTTATTCGTAAATACTCAAGATAATATTCTGAAACCTCATGGGATTGTAAGGAAGTCATTTGTTTGCGGAATGCCATCAAGTTTCTCGCGAACAGGTGTCACAAAATAAGTTTGAAGCGCCTCTCGTAACAGGTCAGCAAACTCTGCTGGCAAATCCCCAAGAGCATCTTTTCTGGCATAAAGTGCAATGCGTCTACTGAATGCAGGTATGGGCAGAGTGTCGGCAAGCAGCGGGCTGTCTGCGCTACAGGCAGAAGCAAAGGCAGCCATCGATGTGATGGTCCAGCCCTTTTGGGCTTCGACCATTGAAAACACCATTTGATTGCTGGAAAACTCATTATCTCGGGGTGGTGCGCATTTGTTGCGCCGCAAATGCGCTTCAACTTGTCTTCCCATCAATTGTTCGCGTGAGTAGCGGATGAATGGATGCTTTAGAAGGTCGGTTAAGGTTGCCGTCTTCCGAGCATTTTGCGATTTCACTAAAATATAGGGATCATTGAGTATGGAATGTTCTTCCACCCAATCTGCGGTTTCCAATGTTTCAACCGCTACAATTATATCAGCCGAACGACTGCCAAGCGCTGCGTGGCTTTCATGGCTCGGGCCACTGCGCATCTGAAATCTAATATTGGGGTAACGGTCTTTAATGGCAGCAAGCCAAGGAGAAATTACAAGCGCATCAAAGTCCTCGATTACAGCGATTTTCAACGTCATGCGCGGTGAGACGTTTGATTTAGAAAGAACGGCACTTGCAGAGGACACTTCATCGAGAATTCGTATTGCTCTCGGGCGAAATAATTCACCTGCAGATGTGAGGGCAAAACGCTGCGATGAACGTTCGATTAAACGTGCGCCCAATACGCTTTCCAGATTGGATAACTGGAGGGATACAGCAGACGGACTTGCTCCCAATCGTTTTGCGGCGGATGTAACGCTTTGTTCCTCAACAATGCAAACAAACACTTCAACGGCACGAAAAGAGAGTTTTGCGGGTTTTGCTTTGGTCACTAATTTTTCTCAATCAAATATTCGAAAAAACTTAAGTAAGATTATCTGCTTGTTATCGCCGCGTGCAAGAATAATCATTCAGTAGATTTGGAGAAGATGTCGATGGTTGAAAACGTCAAAGGCCGAGCGAGAAAATCTGGTGGCCGTGCCGGACGCATCGCCATGCGCCAAGCCGAAGAGCAGATTCATAAGCCTGCAGCGCCGGGCCAGATTGGTGGACATTATTTGCCGCTTAATCCTTGCGAGTTAAAAGATATACTCGATACAGCCTACCGTATTTTGGATGAAATTGGCTTTGCTGAAGTCCCAGACACTGTGATGGAAAAGGCATTGGAACAAGGATGCCGGATTAACGCACTTGGTAGGCTTTCTTTCCCGCGTAGTTTTGTGGAAGACATTGTTGCTGGTGCGTGTCGTAAGTTTACGTTTCACGGCCGCAACCGCAATCAAACGATCGAGGTTGGTGGCGATCAGGTGTATTATGGTACGGGCGGAGCAGCGGTACAGACGCTGGATTTGGAAACAGGTCTTTATAGAGCATCGACCATCCAAGATTTGCATGATTTTACGCGGCTCATTGATCAACTGGATAATGTGAGTTGGTTCACGCGATGTTGTGTGGCAACCGATATTGCCGACAATTTTGAGCTGGATATGAACACCGCCTTTGCGCTGATGAAGAATACGCAAAAGCCTGTGGGTATGAGTTTTACGCTGGGTGAATATGTTCACCCGATTGTTGAAATGTTCGACAAAGTAGCAGGCGGTGAGGGGAAGTTTTCCAAGATGCCTTTTTGTAAGGCTCATATTTCTCCGGTGATTTCGCCTTTGCGATATGGTGAAGATGCGGTGGGTGTCATGCTTGCTTGTATCGAGCACAACATTCCTATCAATTCAATTATTGCAGCACAATCGGGAGCAACTGCGCCCGCTCCTCTTGCGGGAATGCTGGCGCAAACCACTGCCGAAACACTGGCAGGTCTGGTTCTGGTTAACTTGTTTGCGCCGGGCTATCCGGTGATCTTTTCCAACTGGCCTTTTGTGATTGATCTGCGCACAGGTGCATTTTGTGGATCGGGTGGGGAGATATCCGTGATGAATGCTGCGGCGGCGCAAATTGGCAATCACTTGGGTTTGCCAACTGGGGTTGCTTCATCCATGGCAGATGCAAAAGCAATAGATGCTCAAATGGGCGCCGAAAAGGCGGTCTCCGCCCTTGCGTGCGGATTGGCTGGCTCCAACATGATTTATGAAAGCTCCGGCATGATGGGGTCTTTACTTGGCGCGTCTTTTGAAGCGTTTGTGTTGGATAATGAAATGCTGGCCAATATCAATCGCACCATTCGCGGGGTTGAAGTCAATGATGAAACTCTCGGGTTTGATGCCATTAAAGAAGCGGTGACGGGCGAGGGGCATTTTCTTGGTGGTACGCATACAATGAACGCGATGGAGCGGGATTATTATTATCCGGCATTGGCCAATCGCGATTCCCCTGCGGTCTGGAATGAGAATGGCAGCCCGCAAGCATGGGATGTGGCGCGCAAGTCTGCTATTGATATTTTAGCCAGCCATAAGCCCAATTACATTGGGTCTGCGGTGGAAGCAGAAATTAAACAGCGCTGGACGATTTATTGATTTAGAGCGTGTCTGTCTTGGATTGAATCGATTTGATGGGTTGGATTTTTGATTT
>CAZEPF010000169.1:0-2205 GCA_964514045.1 uncultured Rhizobiaceae bacterium
TGAAATCAAAAATCCAACCCATCAAATCGATTCAATCCAAGACAGACACGCTCTAGATTAAATTGCGGGTTTTCCAATGGCGTAAACAGGACTTGCATAGTGTCACGTGATCTATCAAGAAAGCCTCCAGAATTTTGGGGGCTTTTGCATGGCGTGTAGTGATCAAATCATGTTGGGAATTGATACCGGTGGCACTTACACCGATGCGGTATTATTCAGCCATGGGCGTGGTGTGATCGCAAAGGCCAAATCGGTTACCACCAAGCATGATCTTTCGATTGGCATCTCTGGCGCAGTGGATGCGGCACTTGCCAAATTTGGTGAGCCCGCAACGTCGATTGCATTGGTTTCTATTTCTACCACATTAGCCACCAACGCACTTGTTGAAGGCAAGGGCGGCTCGGTTGGCCTAGTTATGATCGGCTTTAATGAACAAGATGCGCAAAAGGCCGGATTGCAAGAGGCTTTGGGTGGCGATCCGGTAGTTTTCATTTCTGGTGGGCATGACGTTCAGGGCAATGAGAAACCATTGGATATGGAACCATTGGCTGGTTTTATCGAAGCCCATGGGGATAAGGTTTCAGGCTTTGCTATTGCCGGATATTTTGCGGTGCGTAACGCGTCCCACGAGTTACGGGTGAAAGACTATCTTAACAAAAAAACCGGACTGGCCTCGACATGTTCGCATGAACTTTCTTCAAAACTTGGCGGCCCTAAACGTGCGCTTACAACGCTTTTGAATGCACGGCTTATTCCGGTCATCAAGGACCTGATTGAAGCAACGCAAGGACATTTAAAGACCGTTGGCGTATCGGCTCCCTTAATGGTTGTGCGAGGCGATGGCGCATTGGTCAGTGCAGGTTTTGCGCTCAACCGACCGATAGAAACCATCCTGTCTGGTCCTGCAGCGAGTCTCATCGGTGCAAAGTTTTTGCTGGGTGCGGAAGACGCAGTGATCTCCGACATTGGTGGCACCACGACCGATGTCGCGATTTTGGAAAAAGGCTGGCCGCGGATCGCACCCGATGGAGCAAGCGTGGGCGGGTTTACCACCATGGTTGAAGCCGTTGCTATGCATACATTCGGATTGGGTGGCGACTCCACCGTGACACTGGATGATACTTCACCCAATGGATTGACACTTGGGCCACGGCGGCAAGTGCCTGTCAGTCTGTTAGCGGTAGACTGCCCCGAAATCGTGATGCGTGAGTTAAACCGTCAGGCAGAGTTGGATACGGTGAGCGCTACTACGGGGCGTTTTGCATGGAAGACGGTAGCCGAGGGCGATGCGCTGCCTAACCTCAAAGCAACAGAAGAAAAACTGCTAGCAAAGCTGGTTCGCGATCCCCAACCGCTTGACACGTTATTAAAAGGCTCTTCCGAGGTTGGAACGCTTAACCGATTGGTGTCGCGAGGATTGGCACAAGTTTCTGGCTTTACCCCGTCTGATGCCATGCACGTGCTTGACCTGCAAAGCAATTGGAACGCCGAGGCGGCAGAAAAAACGGCAATGCTTTTTGCTCGTCAAAAAGATCGCTTTGGCAATTGGATCGCATCATCACTAACGAGCCTTTGCCAGCGTGTGAAAGACCAGATCACACTTCAAAGTGCAGATGTAATTCTGCAAACCTGCCTGAAAGAAAGTGGCGTTTCGATTGGTCCCGGTGCGTCCAGCCTTCTCGAACGCGCTATGAATAAAACATCCGGTCTGGTTGAGGTTACAGTCAATCTGGATCGCCCATTGGCAGGCTTGGGTGCGTCCGCACAGACCTATTATCCAGCAATCGGAGACCGTCTTTCTACGCCATGCCATGTGCCTGAACATGCGGATGTAGCCAATGCAATTGGTGCGGTTTCAGGTGAGGTGCGCATTCAAAAATCACTCACGGTCTCCAGCCCTGATGGGGGAAACTCGTTTCATATTCTTCTGGAGTCCGGACCGGAAATTCACTTGGACGAAGAAGCTGCAATCAAAGCTGCAACTAATAAATTGACTGCGATCGTAAGTGATTTGATCAAACAGGCAGGTGCGCTTGATCCTGAGTTTTCAACTGCACTTGATGTGCAAGCCGCAGAAATTGAGGGCAGTCGGCATTTCGTTCAGGCTACCGTAACCGTAGCTGCTACTGGCCTGCCGGATACCACGCAAATGTCCGAATAATCCTCAGCGCGTTTCGATCAATGTGCGCAATTCATCGGCAACTA
>CAZEPF010000169.1:2215-6257 GCA_964514045.1 uncultured Rhizobiaceae bacterium
ATTTTCCCATGCGTATGTAACACCCAATGATCGGCATCAGGTATTTCTACCCGTTTGAGATCATCGCAAAACGCGTCCAATCCTTCCTGTGCTTCCGGTAAAAGCGCCTGATCGCCTTGCCCCCAAACCAAAGTGTGAGGCATTGAAACGCGGAACTGGTCCGGTCCAACCTCATAGAGGGGTGCGGGCGGATTGGGCTTGCCTTCTATCGGCACAACAATGGGTGATGAATTATACCAGTGCAGCATTGCAGCCATTCGATCTTCATCAGACCACGCCTGCCGATATCGTTCTTTCATGGATTCACTGAGCCAAGGCGTGATCGAGAATTTTTCAAACATAGAAAACGTCTTGGCAAATCCGTTCGCGCACATATGTGGTGCAATATCGGGCTGCCTCAGAATGTGAAAATACGCGCTTGCTTTTGCTTGCGCCGGAACATCAATCATCGCCTTTTGAAAACAGGCCGGATGCACACCATTGGCAATCAGCAGATGATCTACTCTTTGCGGAAAATTGATTGCAAGCGCATAGGCAATCGACGCACCCCAATCATGCCCGGCCAGAGAAAATGATTTCTCGCCCAATACTTGTGAAGTCAGGGCAATCATATCCCTAACCAAGAGTTTAGCCTTGTAGTGCTCTGATCCGTCGGGAGCATCTGTCTTGTTATAGCCGCGTTGATCGGGGACAAGGATGAGATACTCATCACCCAAATTTTCCATCACCGCTTCCCACGCCAACCAGAATTCTGGAAAGCCATGTAGCATTAAAATCGCTTTGCGCGGGTCATTTAATGGCGCGCCGTTAAACGCGTCACTATTGTGAACAAGGTGAACGCGGATGCCATTGCAATCGACAAAGTCACTGCGAAATCCGGTGGGGTATGTTTCTGTCATACGCCCAGATTAGCAAGTGTCGGTTAGCTGTCCAGCTTGTTTCTGGTAATTTGTAGAGACGGGAATGCATCACTACCAGATTTTGCCAGATCGCCGGTCACGGCATCATTCCACCGATGGCCGACAATTGCGCCATTTGTAACCTTGGAGATAATGTTATCGGTGAGTGAGACCGAGCCAATGCCTTCGACCACACTAAGATAAAATCCGGTGCGTGTGTCGCGGATCATATTATTACTGGCAACAACATTGCGCAGGTAAGGCCCCCATCCAAGCAACATGCCAAACCGTTTCGTGTTTTCGATTACATTGCCCGTAATCGCAATATCAGCTTCGGCTAAAATACCTGCGCCAAAAATATGGTTTTCAGGATCGTAAGGCACGGTGTCATGGATGTTACGAACGAGATTGTTTGCGCAAATACTCAATCGCCCGCCATGATCCATGTTGGCAATTGAAATGCCACGTGCTGCGCCATCCACAATATTGCCAGAGATATTCGCACCCTGAAATGCAAACTCTGAGTAAATCGAGGTTTCTCCGGCACGGATACAGGTGTTGTCGGAAATCTGAATATTGTTGCAGGAGTTCGACCGAATGGTGGAAAATGCGCAATCGGAGATATGATTGTCTGTCACCATCACGCCATCACACTGATAGGTGTTGATACCATTGCCGTGTGGACCTGTTCCACCCTTTACGGCTGCAATCCGGCGAATCCGATTGCCTGTTACAATCGTACTGTCTTCTTTACGCTGCCAGCGATTGACGAGTATGCCGCCATTTGCGCAGTCTTCAATTGTGTTTTCTGAGATCGTGAGCCCCTTATTGGCAAGTCCCATAATGCCGGCAAAGCCAAGTGAGTTATCAATCACATTATTAGAAATTACCCCGTCGGATTCATTGATAAAAAGTCCGTAGGCAGAAGAGTTCGTAGAGCGGCAATCGCGAATGCTGACTTGTTTCGCATTGGTGATGCGTACACTACCGTCTGCATATTCGCGAACAGGTAACACACGGCCATCAAACGTTAAGCCGCGTAATTCAACCGTGTTGCAGTTTTCGCCATAGATAAAATGACTGCCGCCAGCAAACTCAAGCGTGGTGGCGCCCTTGATACCAGAGATTCGCGTATTGGCGGGTAGCGTGACATCACCCACACGATAGGTTCCCGGGTCAATCAAAACCGGTTGGTTCTGGGCAGAGGCCTGCTCAAGGATTGCCTGTAAGGTTCTCCCCTGATTTTCAGCCGATCCGGGGCGTAGGCCAAGTTCGGTGGCACGCAATCCACCCGCATAGGAAAATGCGTTTGCAGGCAGTGACAAAGCAAGTGAAGAAGCACCAAGGCCAGTGAGAAGAGTTCTACGATTGAGCATGGGAAACATCCTTTTCCCAAGATGAAGCACTTTTCATGCCAGTTTTTTCAAAACAACCTTTGCGATTAAGCATCATTGTTAATATGTATGGGCACAACGAAATGCCTTAAGGGAACAAAACCATGCTCAAGGATGATGCAATCTATCTGGGAACTAGCCGCAAGCCGGACGACAGCATCAATAAGGCTGAGTATCTCAACCTGAAATTGGCAAACCGTCACGGACTAATCACGGGTGCGACAGGGACGGGTAAAACGGTCTCGCTACAGATTTTGACTGAAGGCTTCTCCAATGCGGGCGTTCCCGTGTTTTGTGCGGATGTGAAGGGTGATCTATCGGGTCTTGCTGCAAAGGGTGACGCAAAGGATTTTCTCACTGCACGGGCGGAAAAAATTGGCCTTGATGATTATCAGTTCCAGGAGTTTCCGGTTATTTTCTGGGACTTGTTTGGTAAACAGGGCCATCAGGTACGCACGACCCTTTCAGAGATGGGACCGCTTCTCCTTGCCAGACTGCTTGATCTCAATGAAACGCAGGAAGGCGTTCTCAACATCGCGTTCAAACTTGCTGATGATGAAGGCATGTTGCTGCTGGATCTGAAAGACTTGCGCGCCTTGCTGATTTCGATGGGTGAGCGTTCAAAAGAACTCACGTCTTCTTATGGCTATGTTTCCAAACCTTCGATTGGCGCTATCCAGCGTCAACTCCTGGTGTTGGAACAACAGGGCGGCGAGGGGTTCTTTGCAGAACCTGCATTGCAGATTACGGACCTGATGCGCACCACTCGCGATGGACGGGGCGCTATCAGTATTCTTGCGGCTGACAAATTGATGCAATCGCCGCGTCTCTACGCAACATTCCTGTTGTGGTTGCTCTCAGAACTGTTTGAGGAATTACCAGAAGTGGGTGACATGGATCGCCCGAAACTTGTCTTCTTCTTTGACGAGGCGCATCTCTTGTTTGATGAAGCACCCAAAGTGTTGGTTGAGAAGGTGGAGCAGGTTGTGAAACTCATCCGCTCAAAGGGTGTTGGCGTTTACTTTGTGACGCAAAATCCGGTTGATATTCCCGATGGCGTTCTCTCGCAATTGGGTAATCGTGTTCAACATGCGCTTCGTGCGTTTACGCCGAAAGAACAAAAGGCAGTGCGCGTAGCAGCCGATACGTTCCGGCCCAATCCTGATTTTTCCGCTAAGGAAGTAATCATGACGATGGGGGTGGGTGAGGCGCTTGTTTCTACGCTCATGAAAAAAGGCGTGCCTTCTATTGTTCAACGCACACTGATCCGCCCGCCTGCCTCTCGCCTTGGCCCGCTTACGGCCAAAGAGCGCAAGGACATCATGAAGATGAGCCCGGTCGGTGCCCAATATGACAAAACCATAGACCGTGAATCTGCCTATGAAATGCTCAAGAAGTCTGCCGCAGATGCTGCCAAACGCGAAGCTGAGCAACGCGATGCAGAAGATCAAGAGCGCGGCAAGAAAGGCCGTACAAAGAGAACACGGTCAGGTTTTGAATTACCAGACTTTGACCGTGATGATCGCCCGACCAAACGGTCTCGATCCAAAACCAAGACCCGCCGCAAACGCGGGTCACGCGGTCGTCAAAGTGTTACAGAAGCAGCGATGAAATCAGCAGTACGTTCAATCGCAACAAATCTGGGGCGAGCACTTGTACGCGGTATTTTGGGAAGCCTGAAAAAAGGGTTTTAAGCTAGAGCGTGTCTGTCTTGGATTGCATCGATTTGATGGGTTGGATTTTTGATTT
>CAZEPF010000170.1:0-4750 GCA_964514045.1 uncultured Rhizobiaceae bacterium
GCAAAAACATCTGGATGAACATATTCTTCTACTTTTAAATGATTTTTAGTAGGTTGTAAATATTGTCCAATAGTTACCACATCTACACCGTGTTCGATAAGATCTTGTAAAGTTTTTACTACTTGCTCTTTTGTTTCACCAAGCCCAACCATAATGCCTGACTTGGTAAAAATAGTAGGGTCAACATCTTTCACGATTTGCAACAACCGAATGGAATGAAAATACCGCGCACCCGGACGTACAGAAAGATAATTGGAAGCAACCGTTTCCATGTTGTGATTGAACACATCTGGCTTTGCTAAAGCTACTTTTTCAATGGCTCCCTCTTTGCGCAGAAAATCTGGAGTAAGAATTTCAATAGTCGTATTGGGCGCGGCCTCTCTGATTGCTTGAATAGTCTCCACAAAATGCTGCGCGCCACCATCATCAAGATCGTCTCTATCGACAGATGTAATCACCACGTGATTAAGCCCTAGCTTGGCAACAGCTTTTGCAACGTTTTCAGGCTCTTTTGGATCAAGCGCATTAGGTACTCCGGTACGAACATTACAAAACGCGCAAGCCCGTGTGCATGTATCGCCCATGATCATCATTGTTGCGTGTTTCTTCGACCAACACTCCCCGATGTTGGGACATCCGGCTTCCTGACACACAGTCACCAGATTATTCTCTGCAACAATCTTTTTGGTTTCTTCAAATACAGGAGACCCCCCTGCACGAACCTTAATCCAGGCAGGTTTTTTCTTGATCGGACTAGTAGGCTTATTCACTTTCTCAGGATGGCGAACATCGCCCTTAACGCGCCCGTTTATATCAATAACAGTGACCATTGGATTTCCTGCTTATTTAACCAAAACCATTATTCAGATGTCTCAGCGCGTTTCTTTGAGCCAACTGCCGCACCAAACCCCCAGGCAAATATGGCGGCTAATGCACCAAATACCAGACCTAACACGCCAGCAGACAGGGTGGCGGTGATTAGACCATCCAACCCTTCTGCACTTTGTGCCACTCCGTTCTCATCTACGCCAAACGGAATATACACCGCTTCTGGGTTATGAATATTCAACATGCCAACCAGAAATCCAAATAGGACCATCAACATAAACACATAGAAAAAAGAGCGGAATGGTGAAGGCATACTAGCAATCACGAACGTAGGTAAAAACCAACACGTCGCTGGCAACCTGCCCTGTTGATACGCATTGTTTGTGAACATCACGCGTACCACGTACCGTGACTTGCAATTGGTCGCCTCGAACCGGACCTTCAACAAAATATTCTAATGGCTGACCCGGACAAAACTTTGAAAAACGTCTCGCAGTACCGGAGTACCAGTTTCCGCTTTTGCGCCCATTAAACAGCAGTGTGCCACGACGAACACCTGCATTGCGAAGAACTTGCCTTGGGTTTTCGTAATACAACCAACGCTGGTTACCAGAAGCTTTCAGCCGCATAAGCGAACCATTGTGATTCCAACATGAATCAGCTGACGCGGTAGAAACCTGCAAAGGCATCGCTGCCAAGCCTAAACCAAGAGAAAGAACTGAAAGAGCAGTATGTTTCATAGCCATGAGTTTGTCTCCAATATTCTGCATAAGTTCTAGCCCCTATAAATAAGCAAATAGACTTTGAGGGATAAAGTCTATGCAAAACATCACATGTGAATGACGCGATCGTAAGCATCCAACACGCTTTCATGCATCATTTCAGAAAGTGTGGGATGTGGGAAAACTGTATGCATCAAGTCTTCTTCTGTAGTTTCCAACTTCATGGCAATGACATAGCCTTGAATCAATTCGGTCACTTCTGCACCAATCATATGAGCACCTAGGAGTTGCCCCGTTTTCTTATCAAAGATGGTTTTGATCAATCCATCTGCTTCGCCTAGAGCAATCGCTTTGCCATTGCCAATGAAAGGGAAGCAGCCAATTTTAGTTTCATGCCCTGCTTCTTTTGCCTGTGCTTCAGTCATGCCAACAGAGGCGACTTGCGGGTGGCAATACGTGCATCCAGGAATTTGGGATTTCTCCATTGGATGCGGGTTTTTACCAGCAATGGCCTCTACACAGATAACACCTTCGTGCTCGGCCTTATGCGCCAGCATTGGAGGTCCAGCAACATCACCGATTGCGTAAATGCCTTTAACATTTGTACGTCCCAACCCGTCAATCACGACGCATCCGCGATCAGTTTTGACACCAAGTTTTTCCAAGCCAAGGTTTTCGATATTGCCCACCACACCCACGGCTGAAATCAGTTTTTCAGCTTCAATCTTCTCAGACTTACCATCCTTGATTTCAACATGAGCAATGATGCCTTTACTGGTTTTCTCAACTTTAGAAACCTTAGTACCAGTCAAAATTTTCATTCCGGACTTTTCAAACCGTTTCTGGGCAAGTTTAGAAATTTCCTCATCTTCTACAGGCATCACTCTGTCCATGAGTTCTACAACGGTGACGTCAGCCCCCATGGTCTTGTAAAATGAAGCAAACTCGATGCCGATGGCACCAGAACCCATGATAACGAGCGACTTTGGAATATCTTTCGGAACCATTGCTTCAAAATAGGTCCAGATTTTATCTCCATCTGGTTCAATGCCCGCAATGACGCGTGGTCTAGCACCTGTTGCAATTATGATATGCTTGGCCTTGTATGTTCCCTCACCCTGGGCACCCTTTGGCTCAGGATGTTGTGGCTTCATCGCTTCCTTGGAAGATTTTGAAACCTTCACCTCTCCTGCTTTCACAATCGAGGCTTCACCCCAGATCACATCTACTTTGTTTTTCTTTAGCAGATGTCCTACGCCGCCATTTAACTGGCCTGAAATGCCGCGTGAGCGTTTGACAACAGCGCTTGCATCATACGTGGTTGATTTTGCCGACAAACCATACTCATCCGCATTCTGCATGTAGTGATAAATTTCCGCACTTCGCAAAAGCGCTTTCGTCGGGATACACCCCCAATTCAGGCAAATCCCACCAAGATGCTCACGCTCAACAATTGCGGTTTTCAATCCCAATTGAGCTGCTCTGATTGCGGTAACATAGCCGCCTGGACCAGAGCCGATTACCATTATATCATATTCACTTGCCATGATTTATCCTTCCAACTCGCATGTCATGAGTTGCCACTTCTTTGTGTCTGACGGACCATCAAACTCGATGAAACTCCGTGTGTCGGAAACGCTAAATCCGCGACTTTCGTAAAGTCGGTTCGCGTTTGTATTACTATCTTCAGAAACCAAGGCAGCGTTTTGAACGTCCAGTTGTCTGGCGCGGGCTAGACTTTCATCTACAAGGCTTGATGCAATTCCATTCTTTTGAAACTCTGGAAACACAGCCAGTGAATCAATGAACCATGCTCCTGCAACTGCTTCAAAAAGTTCGAAGACCGGAATAAATGCTTTTGCATTGGCTTTTATATCGTCTGCTTCTTCATCTGGTTCAGGCATGATGTAACTGCTTGCAGAGCCTAAAACGCAATCATCATGATCGATGGCAACCATCGTACTTTTCCAGCCGTAAAATGCGGTAGGTTCTGCAAGTCGTGATCTCCCAAGTGCAAATGCATGGTCTGTTCGTGCTGACCCCAGAGCATCTTTCCAAAACCAAAGCGAAATTCCATGCCCTGCCAAATTATCTAGTATAGCTAGATCCCCGGCATCAGATTTTTTTGCAGCACGGAGTGTGAACTCAACCATATTGCAAACCCGAATTTATGTGTATGATATTAACATCAAGAGACATGCATGGAGACGCACAGTGGAATTGGTTGACTACCTCATCAATGGAATTCTCGAGAGCCCACAGATCGTGCGCTGGCCTGGAATTTTTCTCATCGCTTTGTTTTTGTTGCGTGCTGTAGGTCAATTTTTCAGACTTCGTCTCATTTCAGTTGCAATCAACATACTCTACGCGTTGATCATTGGATTGGTTGTCGCACGCTATGGTCAAGAAATTGCCGACTTCATTGTTTCGGTTGGAACTCAACAATCAACAGGGCCGACACAAACTAACAATTAGGCCAACATGCCTGCTGGCTTTTCGATGTAATTCTTAAACGCTCCGGCAAGCTGCGCACCCAAAGCGCCATCAATAACGCGATGATCAAATGCAAAGGTGGCATCCATAATCGTAGCAATTGATAGCTCGCCATCTTTTACAACGGGCTGTTTTGCCCCTGCTCCTATAGACACAATGGAAGCATGCGGCGGATTGATGATCGACGTAAAGTTCGAAACACCAAACATGCCCAAGTTCGACACTGCGGTTGAACCACCTTGGTATTCTTGAGGTTTAAGTTTCTTGTCACGAGCGCGGCCAGCCAAATCTTTCATTTCGTTAGAAATCATTGATAGGGTTTTGGTCTCTGCTTTGCGAATAATCGGCGTGATTAAACCATCCGGTATTGCAACGGCTACGCCTACGTCAGAGTGTTGATGCAAGACACGAGCGTCAGAAGTCCATGACGCATTCGCCATTGGCACTTGTTGTAGTGCAGCAGCCATAGCCTTAATGATAAAATCATTCACTGAAACTTTGTAGGCAGGTTTTTCATCTTCCCCTATTGGTGCTGCGTCATTGAGTTGTTTGCGTAGGGCAAGCAGATTATCCAACTCACACGCCATTGAAAGATAATAGATCGGAATGGTCTGTGTAGATTCTGTTAATCGTGACGCAATGGTTCTGCGCATTCCATCATGTGGTAGAAGTTCATATTCATCTTCCTGATAAAAGCCCAAGACTTG
>CAZEPF010000170.1:4779-6243 GCA_964514045.1 uncultured Rhizobiaceae bacterium
TCAGACATGCCACTTGCCATAGCGGCGGACTTGCTGGCAGATTTTGAACTTGTACCCGGCTTTGCATTCTCGACATCCGACTTGATAACCCGGCCGTGCGGGCCGCTGCCTGAAATGCTCGAAAGATCAATTCCTTTTTGCTCGGCAATACGACGCGCAAGCGGAGTTGCAAAAACACGACCACCTTTTGCAGGCGTTTTTTTCTTCGCATCAGCTATTGGTTTTGCTTCCTGATCCGCAGAGCGCTTTTGCTCGCTTTTTTCAGACGGCTTGTCATCAGGTTTGGGTGTGTCAGCCTTTACCTCAGGTATGGCACTTGCCGCTTGCGAAACATCTTCGCCCTCTTCTGCCAAAATGCCGATCACGGCATTTACCTTCACGCCTTCTGTACCAGCCTCGATCAAAATCTTAGCCATTGTGCCTTCATCAACGGCTTCAAATTCCATCGTGGCTTTGTCGGTCTCGATCTCAGCGATCACATCGCCTGGCGCAACACTATCGCCTTCTTTCACCAACCATTTAGCAAGGTTGCCCTCTTCCATCGTGGGAGAAAGTGCTGGCATGGTAATTTCAATCGGCATTAGCTTGCCTCTCCAGTTTCAAACCTTCCGTCATTCATCAAGACAGAAGTTGTAATATGAATTTTGCCATCATCCGCAGGCACCCATTCGGCAAGCCGTGTCAGGCGCTTTTGTTCGTCAGCTACAGTTCGCAATGCTTGATCTTCATCCAGCAACGAATTTGACAGGGCCTCAAGTGCTTCATGACTAATCTCTAAAACTACTTTGCGGCCATCAATCAACACTGATTTTCCAAGCCTGTCATATCTAAGGGTTTTTAGATCAAGCCGCTGCATACCCTATTTATAACTCACAGATTTAACGGCTTGCACCACTTCATCGACGTTTGGAAGCGCCAGCTTTTCAAGGTTCTCTGCGTAAGGCATTGGAACATCTTTGCCACAAATTGTGATGACCGGAGCATCCAGATAATCAAAAGCACGCTGCATAATCTGCGAGGCCAAATGATCGCCAACAGAGGATTGTGGGAAACCTTCTTCTACGGTCACAAGGCGATTGGTCTTTTTCACGGATTCAATCACCGTATCAAAATCAAGCGGACGGATGGTTCGAAGGTCAATGATCTCAACATCAATACCGTCTTCTGCCAGCTTTTCAGCAGCCTTGATTGCATAGGTCATGCCAATGCCAAAGGACACGATCGTCGCGTCACTGCCTTCCTTATGGATACGAGCCTTGCCAATTGGCAGTACCCAGTCATCCACATCAGGCACATCAAATGACTGACCGTATAGGATTTCATTTTCAAGAAATACAACCGGATTAGGATCTCGTATCGCGGCTTTCAACAAGCCTTTTGCATCAGACGCAGAATACGGCATCACCACTTTCAATCCAGGAATTTGACTGTACCAAGCCGCATAGCATTGAGAATGTTGGGCGC
>CAZEPF010000171.1:0-497 GCA_964514045.1 uncultured Rhizobiaceae bacterium
AGAGAGGCTGTTAAAACCGTAGGCTATAATTGCGGCAGGTGTATTACAAAGCAATCACTTAGAGCGTACCTTACCCAACCTCAGTCCTTATCATTATCCAAATGCAATTTGTGCAGATAGTGGTCATATGCCGACTTTGGATTGCTAGCAATTTGGGCAAATTCTTCATCACTGATGAAGCCTTTTCTCCATGCGATTTCTTCAGGCACGGCGATTTTCATGCCGCTGCGCTCTTCGACCACTTTAACGAATTGACCCGCCTCATATAAATCATGGTGGCTGCCGCCATCCAACCAAGCCGTACCACGACCAATGTGTTGTACTGACAATGTGCCCCTGTCCAAATAAGCCTGATTGACATCTGTGATCTCCAACTCACCACGCGAAGATGGTTTTAATTCGGACGCTATTTTTTGAACATCCGAATCGTAAAAATACATACCCGGCACGGCCAGTTTTGATCTCGGGTTTTTGGGCTTTTCTTCGAGGGCAACAGG
>CAZEPF010000171.1:507-6021 GCA_964514045.1 uncultured Rhizobiaceae bacterium
CCACCACTCCAAAAGCAGAGGGGTCATTGACCTCATAGCCAAAAATCGTGGCTCCCTGCTCTTTCTTCAAAGCCGTTTCCATATGGCTCTGCAAACCCGTTCCATAGAAAATATTATCGCCAAGAATTAACGCGACATTGCAACCTGAAATCAAATCGCCAGCAATTTCGAAACACTGGGCAATTCCTTTTGGCTCGTCCTGCACACGGTATTCGAAGGTGAGACCCCATGTATTGCCATTGCCGAACAGTTGTTCAAACTGCGGAACTGCTTCTGCAGTAGAGATGATGATGAAATCCTGAATTCCAGAAAGCATTAAAGTGCTCAATGGATAATAGATCATGGGCTTATCGTAGACAGGCAGTAGGTGCTTGTTGATTGACAACGTCAGCGGATGCAGTCGCGTCCCATAACCACCGGCTAGAATAATCGCTTTCCAAGGTTTGCTCATTTGTTTTCTTTCAATCCCAAGCGTTGATGATCGCTCTTTTTCATGTTGGCGTAATCCTGGTTTTCTAAATACCAGGCAATGGTTTTGCGGATGCCCTTCTCAAAGGAATTTGATGGCGACCAGACCAGTTCGGTGCGTGCTTTTGTGGGGTCTATGGCGTATCTGAAATCATGGCCCGGACGGTCCGTGACAAAAGAAAACTGTTCGCTATACGGTGTCCCATCGCTGCGGGGCGCAACTTCGTCCAATATCGAACAAATCGTCTTCGCGATTTCAATATTGGTGATTTCGTTGTCACCGCCAATATTGTATTTCTCACCCGTGACGCCTGCATCTATGATCTTCAACATCGCGTCGACGTGGTCATCAACAAACAACCAATCACGGACATTCATCCCAGTACCATAAATCGGAATTGGTTGTTCAAGAATCGCATTTCGAATGATGGTCGGGATTAGCTTTTCGCCATGTTGTCTTGGTCCGTAATTGTTCGAACAATTCGAAATATAGCTCTGTAAGCCATAGGTTTTCTGCCATGCACGGACAAGATGATCTGCCGATGCTTTTGATGCTGCATAGGGTGAATTTGGCGCATACATCGTGGTTTCGCTAAAAAAACCAGTTTCACCCAGCGATCCATACACTTCATCCGTAGAGACATGTAAGAACTTTAATTCAGGGCAATTTTTTGAATGTGCTAATGCTGCTTCAAGCATTACAAATGTGCCGGTAATATTGGTTTGAATAAATTCAGCCGGACCATCTATTGAGCGATCCACATGGCTTTCAGCAGCCAGATGAAACACTGTATCAGGTGAGAAATCTTTAAATGCCTGCTTTATCGCAACCGCATCAGAGATATCATCACGGCGTAATTCATAATTTGGATGGGCTTCTATCGCTTCCAGATTTTTTATATCACCGGCATAGGTGATTTTATCAATGTTAAGCACATGATGCCCCTCAGCGATAAGCCGAAGCACCAATGCTGATCCGATGAACCCTGCGCCACCTGTTACTAATGCTCGCACAATCTTCCCCTTGAATGCCATACATTACGGTCTGACTCGGATTATAAATCGCAGACTATATAGATTGCGTTAATCAAGTTTACATATAACGGACAGGGTAAAGGCAAACGGGAAATTTCTTGCAAGCCTGTCACTTACCGATTGTAGAATTCATGATTTCAATATCGATTGTAATACCTGTTTATTCCGGTGCTGATTATCTTTCAAAACTGATGGGTGAGATTGAAGACCTGCGTGCAACATTTACAGGCAGTAAGGCTTCTTTCGATATTACGGAAGTAATTTTGGTAGATGATGCTGCGATTGATGGATCACCTCAACTCATTGATGAACTGTCACAGCAATATGAATGGGTTTCGGCAATTCACCTGTCACGGAATTTCGGCCAGCATCCGGCTACCATGGCGGGCATTCTTCATACGTCCGGTGACTGGGTCGTCACGCTGGATGAAGACTTACAACATCCCCCTTCGCGAATACCTGCCCTGCTGCAGGAAGTAGCAAAAACTGGCGCAGATATAGTGTATGGCAGTGCTGCTGGCGCTGTTCATCATACGATGATGCGGGACTTTACCTCACGCAATTATAAGCGGATCATTGAGCGGCTAACAGGCAATCAAAGCATTCATAAAGTCAGTAGTTTCCGATTGATCCGCGGTTCTATTGCGCGAGCTGCTTCCGGTGTTTGCAGTCATGACACTTACTATGATGTTGCTTTAGCCTGGTTCACACAACGCATCGAAATCCTGGCGATGGAGCTTTACGACGAGCGATTCGCAACCAGCGGTAAGAGCGGATATAATTTCAAATCCCTATTATCGCACGCAAGGCGTATGGCATTTTCAAGCCAGATAAAATTATTACGCACGGGCGCATTGCTTGGCTTTATGATTGTATCTTTAAGCTTTATTGCCGGAATAATTCTGATCTTGCTTGGAACATTTGCAAGTCATTATATTGCAGCTCCCGGCTGGACTTCCCTCATGTTGGCGATCTGTTTCTTTAGCGGGATCACCATGCTGCTGGCCGGAATTTCATTGGAGTATATTTCTATTCTTGTGATGCGCGCTCACGGGAAGCCAATATTCTTCACAATCAATCGTGAGGATGATGCACTATTGGTCGATTATTTTGATGATCGTGAGTGATGTTATTATTAGATTTACATCGCCAGAATGAATATACTCATGCTCCCCATTCAATCTTAGTTTTTGGATTGGGGCTTGTGGGGCAGAGCATCGCAAACGTTCTTCAAAACTTTAATCAATTCACCTCGCTGCATTTTGCCTATGATTGGGATGACCGTAAAAAGCGTTTGTCACAGTCAAAAACCATTGCAAAGCATGTAAAGAAGTCTCACAGCACTGATGGCTTGGCGGGGAATATTGATATTATCTGGTCCGCAGGCCGCGGCGGATTTAATGCTTCAATGCAAGAGTTGGACATTGAATATGAAGCATTTTGCGATGTTCTACTCTTAGCACAAGAATTAAACGATCAGCTTCAACACGCTAGTGTAACGGTTCATATTATGGGATCCGCAGGTGGGCTTTTTGAAGCGCAAACCCTGGTGGATCACCATTCAAAGCCTAATCCCTTAAGACCATACAGCGATAATAAATTACGCCAGGAAAAAGCAGCTAAAAAACTTCCACCCGATATTGCACACACCACATATCGTTTGAGTTCCGTCTATGGATTTATAAAAGGTGCGCGATTGGGCTTGATCTCCGCCTTAACGCTCAACGCAGTTCAGACGCGTCCGACACAGATATATGGCAATCTTGATACAATCCGTGACTTCGTATTTGTTGATGACATTGCACACTTCGTCAGCAAACAAATTATGAATAAGGCAAACACAACTGAAACGGTATTTTTGGTGAGTTCAAAACCCACTGCACTTACTGAAATTATCAGGCTTGTTCAGGACTGCGTAAGTCAGCCTGTATCTTTGAATTATAGCGCTAAGCCAACAAATTCAGCAAATAATTCATACCGCACAAACCTGTTACCCGATGGCTTTAACCCGACGCCTCTTTTGGTAGGTATTAAGAAAACCGCTCTGTTAATCCAAGAGTGAGGTATTTGTCTCAAGCATAAAGCATCGCTGAAATTTACAGGCGTTTTCCTGAAACATAATATTGAGCACCAAATGGCACAGATGAAAATATGCCATCGACCTGACGCAAGAATTTATTGGCCGCAGGGATCGACAGGATAAATCTGGACTTCACATCGCTAAATCCGGCGCCTTCAAACAGGGAAATGGTTTTAGTATTCCGCAACAGGACTGCGTCTTCATCAAACGGGCAGTTATTAACCGCACGCATCGTCAGCGGATTACGGGGGTTGTGTTCAAACACCAAACCCAAGCCACCCGGTTTCAGAACTCGATGCATTTCTTGCGTGAAATTTTCCCAATTCTCGGTTGGCACATGGTGCATCACGCAAATTGTAAATGCCAAGTCTATGCTTTGATCCTCATAGGGAAGCCGTTCTCCATCATATACTTTATAGGATACGTCTGGATGACGCTTGCGCGCATTCGTTATACTTGCCTCGGAAACATCAACACCATTGATGGACCCGAAATGAGGTGCAAGCAGACCGTGGAAATTACCAACTCCGCACCCAACATCAAGAATGTCTAAGTGTGAGATATCTGCAAAATGTTCACGGGTTATATCAAGAATATAGCCGGCTTTGACCTTTGTGAAAAAATCAACGTTCAGCCCTGTGAAAGATACCGCATCATTCACCGCATTAGAATATTTCGGCTGATACTCGTTGAATGTTTCAGCGGTTTTCTGTTGTTCTTCATTCATATTATGCCTACGATCTGCACTTTCATATGAAGGGCAATTCTTGATTATAGGTTTTTATACAAGAAGTATGAATACCCCATTATTAACCGATGAAATTATTATGCTTAAAATGCAGGCCTGATTAGCACACGCCAAAATGGGGCCATAAAGATTCTTCTTCAAAGCAATGCCAATTAGGTCTACATAAAGACAAAGGCTGAACAAGCGTTTGGCAGGCTGCTAGGTTTTGAAATTTTATGACCTCTTTAACTCATCTTGATCGCTTGGAATCCGAAAGCATTCACATCATTCGGGAAGTTGCGGCTGAGTTCCGTAATCCTGTGATGCTGTATTCAATTGGCAAGGATTCAGCCGTAATGTTGCATCTTGCCATGAAGGCGTTTAGCCCGGGCAAGCTTCCCTTCCCGCTACTGCATGTGGATACAACGTGGAAGTTTCGCGACATGATTTCATTTCGCGATCACGTTGCAAAAACCAATGACCTTGATCTGATTGTTCATATCAATGAAGACGGTGTGAAACAGGGCGTTGGGCCAATCACACACGGGTCAAAACTTCATACAGAAATTATGAAAACAAACGCGCTGAAACAAGCGCTGAATACTCACGGGTTTGATGCAGCTTTTGGAGGCGCACGACGCGATGAGGAAAAATCACGCGCCAAGGAACGCATCTTTTCGTTTCGCGATAAAAACCATCGTTGGGATCCGAAATCGCAGCGCCCTGAGCTTTGGCGTTTGTTTAATACGGCAATCGCGCCTGGTGAAAGCGTTCGTGTGTTTCCATTGTCCAATTGGACCGAGTTGGATATCTGGCAATATATTGCGCGTGAAAAGATTGATCTTGTCCCGCTATATTTTGCAGCCAAGCGTCCGATAGTAAAGCGTGACGGACAGTTGATCATGTTGGATGATGAGCGGGTTCCACTTGAAGCCAATGAAAATGCTGAAGAGTTGATGGTGCGCTTTAGAACGCTCGGATGCTATCCGCTAACCGGCGCAACGCAATCAAGCGCAAATACTGTCCATGATATTATTCTGGAATTGCTGCAGGCACGCGCTTCAGAACGCGAAGGGCGACTGATCGATCAGGACCAGATCGGCTCGATGGAGAAGAAAAAGCAGGAGGGCTATTTTTAATGGATAATCCTGTGATTGATATCGATGCTTTTCTGGAAAGCCAGGGCACGAAAGACAGTTTGCGG
>CAZEPF010000172.1:0-5996 GCA_964514045.1 uncultured Rhizobiaceae bacterium
ATCAAAAATCCAACCCATCAAATCGATTCAATCCAAGACAGACACGCTCTAGCCTAGGCGATATACTGCGAAAACTCAGAAAATACGCGCTTATATTGCTCGCGCTTGAACTCAACGCAGGTCTTCAAAGCCTGACTTGTGGTGGTCCATTGCCATGCAGAAAATTCCGCCGGAACAGAAGCATCAGGCGAGTTTACATCAATTTCAGTTTCATTGCCCGTGAATCTCAATGCAACCCATCGCTGTATCTGCCCACGAAATTGATCCAGCTTATGACCAGTTGGATCGTAAAATGCAGGAAAATCATACGCCCACCAGTCATCCGTCATAGCAAGTTGCTCAGTTGACGTAATGCTGGTTTCTTCCATCAACTCGCGGCTGGCTGCGGCATAAATATCTTCTGATTCTTCAATACCACCCTGCGGCATTTGCCAGTCACGGCCATACGAAATCATTTCCGGTCCGGCGGCAAGCGTTCTGCCAAGCCAAATTTTCTTTTCCGAATTGATTAAACAGATACCAACATTGGGCCGATACGGTTTTCCTGAGCGCCAGTCTTGGGGAGGCGTCATAGCCAACCGCTTAATTCCCGTCGCACCAGTGTTTCAATAACATCCATGCCTTCTTTACTGTCATTGAGACAGGAAATATGCGTGAAGTTATCACCACCATGCTCGTGGAAAATCTCTTCGCCCTCACCCGCAATCTCTTCCAGCGTCTCGAGACAATCCACGCTAAAGCCTGGATTAAACGCAGCAATGTCTTTTACGCCTTCTTCGGCCAATTTTTCTATTGTTTTATCCGTGTAGGGTTCAAGCCAGTCTTCCGGTCCAAAGCGGGATTGGAATGTGGTCATAAGATAATCCTCGCTCATGCCAAGTTCTTCGCGAAGCAAGCGAGTAGTCTTGTGGCAATGGCAATGATACGGGTCACCCTTTTTAAAATAACTCACCGGAATACCGTGATACGACGCCAGAATCTTTTCGGGCTTTTTCGGCATGGTTTCCAGTGCCTGCTCAATCGAAGCCGCAAGCGCTTTTATGTAGACCGGTTCATCATGGTAAGGCGGCACTGTTCGAACTGCAGGCATCCATCGCATTTTCATCAGACAGTCAAAAACCTTGTCGTTCACCGTGGCAGTGGTTGTCGCTGAATATTGGGGGTAGAGCGGGAAGATCAACAAGCGGTCACATCCCTGCTCTTTCAGGTGTTCAAGCTTGGATTGAATGGACGGATTTCCATACCGCATCGCCCAATCGACAACGATATTCTCATTGCCCTTCATTGCGTCCGTCAACTTATCAGATTGTGAGCGTGTAAAGGTCCGCAGGGGCGACTCATCTAGTTCTTCATTCCAGATGGTCTTGTATGCAGCACCTGATTTCTTCGGACGCACATTCAACACAATACCATAAAGAATCGGATACCAAATCAGCTTCGGCCATTCGATAACCCGCTTATCAGACAGAAATTCCCGCAGGTAACGATACATGCTTTTTTTATCATAGCCATCAGGCGTGCCAAGGTTGACGATCAACACGCCGACCTTGCCGATCTTTACCGCAGGATGTTCAGGCGGAAGCGGCCCTACGCCTGCCCTAGTTTCATTTTTCATAAGCATGAATGTATCAGGAATTGATTAGTGTTATTTTAGATGTAGTGCTTAAACTCTATATTACAACGCGACATTCAGCCCAAAACTCTTTCTGATCAACTAGACCACGCCGCCGTAAACAGAACAAAACCAATCAAGAGAATTAAAACAGCTCCGGTAATTTCAATCACGGAGTTCACAAGACCTAAGCGATCTTGCGCACCAGATATTCTCAAAGCTAGGTTTTTTGCAGTAACTGCCAAGATAGCAAGCGTAGATACTGCCATACCAGTACCAATCGACATCGCAAATGTAGACGCAATTCCTGCAAAATAAAGCCCGTTTGCAAAACAAAACACCAACACGATCAATGCACCAGTGCATGGACGCAAACCCACGGCCAACACCGCAGCCCATGCTTCCTTCACACCAAACTGTCCGGTTAATGCGCTCGGGTCTGGAGCATGGGAGTGCCCGCAATGATCACACACGTCACCGTCACCAGAATGGGCATGATCGTGACCATGATCATGGTGATGATGGTCATGGCTATGATCGTGATCGTGATTGTGCCCATGGTCGTGGCTGTAGTCGTGCGTATGAGCAGATTTACGTCTGAACAGTTTTTTCCATAACAGCCATGCGCCTATCGCCATCACGCCGATATAGCTTGCAAGCTCCAATCCATAGGCAAGTTCACCACTGCGAATGCCAGTGCCACGTAATGCAAACAAGAAGATAGTAATCGCAGCAATCGCGGTTAGCCCTTGCATGATGGATGCGGCCATTGACACAATAACACCGCGTTTCATCGCAACTTCATTGGCAAGCATGTAAGATGAAACAACCACCTTGCCATGGCCCGGCCCAATCGCATGGAAAACACCATATAAAAAACAAATCGAAACAAGCGGCCAAACAGCACCGTCTTCCTTGCGCATTGCTACCAGAATTTTTCGAATAGCCTGATGAAACTCTGCTTGCTGTATCCGCACCCATTCAAAAAAGCCGGAAAACAACCCACCCATAGGTGCAATCTGTTCAGAACGCCCAATACCTATAGAACTTTGTGCAAAACCATCGTTCAGCACAAACAGATAGGCAGTTGCGGTAGCAGCTAAAAAAATCCAGACAATGCGGTTCATTTACAGTCTATCGTTGCCCATGAATGAAATTCATCGCCTAAAGCATCCGTCTTCGTTGGATCATCAAAGAATGCTTCCGTCAGACTTAAAGAGTTATCAGCATATAATTCATCAAAATTAGGATGCTCAACGCTTGTTGTACATCCATCAAAGTTACCTTCTACCTTGACGTTTTCAGCCTCATAATCAAAGGCTACGTAGAAGCTGGTATCGCTTGCTGATACTTTCAATGGGCCATCAGAAAAGTCATAAGGTTTTTCTGGTTTAACAGCTAAAAGCATAATCATTTGACGATCTTCAATATAGGTTTGAAGTTCATCAGGTTCGTAAAACTCAACCGACTTACCTTGAATGCGAAGCGCCGTAAAGAAGTCATAGTCTGCAATGCTTTTTTGTACGTGAGCCGAAAGGGTCTTAAGTTCTTCAGCATTCAAATCATTGCTGCCATCTTCATCGAAATCGAGAATCATCGTTTCACTGAACAACTCGTCAAACCGCCAGACTTGACGCAATTCCGTAAATTCACCCTTTTGGTTGCGCACCACATCAATATTTGCATCGACGAAAACATGCGGGTGAGCCATCACTTGCGTTACACAAGCAGCAAAGCCAAGACCGGCGAGAATTGAAATTCCAAACTTGCGCATCATAAAACTAAAACCATTGAAGTTAATTTTCGAATTAGCATGAAACCTAAATCAGCGGCAAGAATTAGGCAAAACTCATAATTTTACTGAGACTTCTTGTCATCCCTGTTCAGCCCTACAGCGTTTCTGCTGTTTGAACCAATCGGCAAGAAAATCAACAAACACACGAACCTTGCCCGGCACATGTCGGCGATGCGGATAAACAGCAAAAATTCCACCCCCTGATGGTATCTGATCTGCCAGAAGCCCGACTAATTCACCCGTTTGTAATTCTTTCTCAACCGAAAACTCAGGCGCCATCGTTACCCCAAGACTGGCCAACGCAGCACGCCGTGCAACCTCAGGAGAGTTCACTTCTATGGCACCACGTACGGGCACGCTGAACTCTTCGCCCTCATCACTGAGAAATGTCCAATTGGCCCGTCGCATCATGTTGGTATCTACGATACACGGCACATCGCCTAAATCATGGGGTGTTTTAGGCATCCCGTATTGCTCGATGAAAGTAGGCGTGGCGCACAAGACATGCCGGAAATCCGCCAGCTTGCGGGCAATCAGAGAAGAATCCGTCAAACGCGAAACACGAATCGCCACATCAAATCCATCTTCCACCATATCAACCATCGCATCATCAAGATCGATCTCAAGCGTAATATCTGGGTAAGCTGCAGCAAACTCTACAATAGGCAATCCAATCTCAAGATCGGTTAAAGAACGCGGCGCAGAAACTTTCAATCGTCCTTTATGGCCAGCACCTGCTTCACGAACAGTGTCTTGCAAATCACTGACCTTTTGCAAAATCTCCAGTGCGGACTTGTGAAAAACCTCGCCTGCTTCTGTGAGTGAAAACTGCCGCGTAGTACGGTTCAATAAAAGAATACCTAGCTCGTCTTCCAGTTCACGCACATATTTAGACATCAGAGCTTTTGAACGCCCGACTTTCCGCGCGGCCGCCGAGAAGCCTTGTTGCTCCACCACATCTACAAACGCTTGCATTCTTGTAAGTGTATCCATTCGCCAGACCTTAAATTATCGACGTTGAAAATGTGCGAGATCAAACCGCTGCATATCTGAGAGCAATTCTCTCAAACCTGAAACAGATTGAAGGATCAATACTTCGCCCTTTGCAGCAGAGGCAATAGACGCATCACCTGTAACCCCTTGCCTGTTCAGATCCTTCATCTTCCAGCCAAACGCATGGGGACCATAAGCACGCAGATGCTTCATGGATTGGGTAAGCTCTTCTTGAAAGCTTTTGAAGTTCTTGGCTTTGCCCATATCCACTTTATCAGGAGCAAAAACCAACATCACAGAGGTTTCGATATCCCCCCCGTGAATACCAAACGCTTTTTCTTCAACCGTAAAAACATCGCCTGGAACCAGAAACCGTGTCCAGCTTGTTGCAACGCATAACATATCGAACCTGATACGCAGTTCAGTTGCAACAAGGGTTGTAAGCGGGGAATTGCCGCCATGCGCATTGAGCAACAAAAGTTTTTTTATGCCCTGTTTGGCAAGGCCTTCACCAATCTTGATCCATTTATTTACAGCTTCATCAAAAGACAGCGTTTTCGTACCCTCGACATCCATGTGTTCAATGGAGTATCCGACGGGCTCTGCCGGTAAAAAAGTAACTGGTGCAGTGTCAGGAAGAACCTCGGCTAACCGGCAGGAAATGCCATTAGCAATAATCGTATCGGTTTCAAACGGAAGATGCGGACCATGCTGCTCATGCGCGCCCAAAGGCAGAACAGCGATCCACTCAGACGTATCAGCCTCATGGATGTCACTGGTATCCATGCTGTTATAGTCGCGCTTGATGTTCAAAGAGATCTCCGGATTTCTTCCAAACGTCTGATCTGCTTCCCGTCTTCCTCAAAATTCTCTGCAGCCAACCAAAGGCGCATCGCTTCTCCAGCTTTTGGCCATTCATAATCCAATAGAGAAAACCAAGCCGTATCACGGTTCTCTCCTTTGACCACCGAAACCTGACGGTGAATGCCCTCTGCACTCATGCCATAGCGAAGCGCCGCATCTTTTGATGCCTCATTAAGATTATTACATTTCCATTCGAAGCGGCGATAGCCAAGCTCATCAAACAAGTGACTTGCAAACAGATAATAGGCTTCTGTCGTAGCAGGCGTTTTTTGAATTGTAGGGCCCCAATGAATATGACCGATCTCCGCAACACCATTTGCAGGATCCATCCGCATCATGGTTTGACGTCCTGCAACTTTTCCAGTTGCCAGATCAATCACGGCAAAATACATCGGGTCTTTGCTTTCAGCCACCCGCTCTAGCCATGTTTGAAACTCTTCACGCGAGGAAGGTGTGGTTTCTGGCAACCAACGAAACCGCCCATCAGAATCGCCGTCTGTTGCAGCATAAAAT
Organism: uncultured Rhizobiaceae bacterium; assembly: GCA_964514045.1. Taxonomy (GTDB): domain Bacteria; phylum Pseudomonadota; class Alphaproteobacteria; order Rhizobiales; family Rhizobiaceae; genus JAALLB01. The sequence continues at coordinate 5,778 of CAZEPF010000172.1, forward strand.
AGCTCGTTACCATGTTTGCTGGCATCAAGAGGCTCTAGGCGCACAAACCGCCCTTCAAAAACCTTACGATGAGGTCTCTCGCATGCTTGCCAGTTTGCAAGGTCAGCCATGTCTTTTCAAACTCCACAAATCATGTTCTTTGGAACATAGTAGATTCACTAGGGTCAGGACTCATTAATTAGCACACTATGGCAGTTGATATGACAAGATATACAAGGA
>CAZEPF010000173.1:0-5985 GCA_964514045.1 uncultured Rhizobiaceae bacterium
AGCACAAACGCCACGGCGTTCAAACGGTTCAATCCAAGCCAGATACGCTCTAGACAAAACTCGATGTAAGTATCGTTAGACTGTTTTAGCCGAAACGTTTTTTTACTTCTTCGACGATTGATTCCGAGCCAAAGCGAAGTGGATCTGTTGCAGGAAGATTATGCTCTTCACTCACGTTTGCGAGATAATCATTTGCCTCATCCTCACCAAGCGCCAATGTGTTGACGCAAATACCAACACACTGAATGTTAGGATTAGTCAGGCTTCCCATTGCAACGGTCATGTCGATAACCTGTTGAATGCTTGGTAGAGGTGTCTCAACTCCGCGCATGGTTGTGCGGGTAGGTTCGTGGCACACTACAAATGCGTCCGGCTGTGACCCATGTAACAGACCAAGCGTTACACCGGAAAATGCAGGATGAAACAACGAGCCCTGACCTTCAACAACCTGCCACATATCATCCTCGCAATCAGGGGTTAGCCATTCTGCTGCACCTGAAATAAAGTCTGCAACAACAGCATCAAGTGCAACACCACGCTCGGCTATCAGTTTGCCTGTTTGTCCGGTTGCACAAAACTCTGCCTTCATACCAGCTGCTTTCATATCGCGCTCGATACAAAGTGCGGAATATTTCTTACCAACAGAACAATCGGTGCCGACCGCAAGAAGGCGCTTGCCTGTGCGTTTCGTTCCCTTGCCTGTGTTAAAGCTGACATCTGAATGACGCAGATCATGCAGCAATCCGCCATTGCGCTCAGCTGCTTCGGCTATCTCAGGAATAGAACCAAGACGCACATGCAGACCGCACGCCACATCCATGCCAGCGTCCAGCGCTTTAACAATATATTCAATCCAGCTTTCTTTCAGAACGCCGCCGGAATTAACCGCGCCTACCACAAATGTCTTTGCGCCCGCATCAACACCTTCTTGAATATCCATGTCGTTTAGACCGAGATCAGCCTTACAGCCTTCCATGCGCATTTGCCCGACGCAACGCTCAGGGCGCCAATCAACAACACCTTGTGCAGTTTTTGCTGCCAAAGCATCCGGTACATCGCCAATGAACAAAAGGTATGGTGTCTTCAGCATGATCTTTATTCCCCAAAAGTCAGATGAGTGTCGGTCTATGAACGCTTATCAGGCTTGCATATTCGACAGTATATTACTTGCGACACAATCACGAAATCATGAGGGATACAAAATGCCAGATTGGCTTATGGATGGTGCCAGCCTGAATCACACATATACATAGGCGCAGGTCGTGGTGCCAGCAATCTTTTCTGAACCTTGTTGTTTGATCTCGATACGCACGGTTGCCATGCGTCTGCCATTGGAAAGAATAAAGGCTTGGGCTTCTATCATTCCACGCGCGAGTGGACGCATGAAATGTGTGGTCATGTCGACGGTCGTCATGATGCGGGGTTCTTCATTATGGGCAAATAGTGTCATCACGCCAATCGTATCGGCAATGGATGCAATAGCCTGGCCGCACACAATCTCGCCCGTTCTCATGACAAACTCACCTGCAGGAATTTCAAACCGTGCACCATCCGCCGTGATCTCGACAGGCTCGATTTCCAATTGTTGCACCATCGGCGCAAATGCCTCACCGCGCAGGGTGCGCATCCCTTTAAGATCAAGACCTTTATTGCCCATGATTATTCCACTGCCTTCAAATTAGGACGCTTGTCTGCTTCAACCGCTTTGGTTTCTTCAAATTCAAGGTCGGTAATTTTTGTGCCGCGTTTCGTGACCTTTTGAGAGGAGGTAAGAATAAGCTCAACGTCTTTTTGAGCCTGTTGAAAATGCGTGTCGAGCTTGCGCACACGGTCATCCAGCCGGCCCACATCTTCCATCAGGCTGACAATCTCTTTTTGTATAAGGTGTGCTTGCTCGCGCATCCGAACATCTTTCAAAACCGATTGCATGACCTGTATGGACAACATCAAAAGTGAAGGCGATACGATTACAACACGCGCCTTATGGGCCTTTTGAACGAGGCCTTCAAAATTTTCGTGGATTTCCGCAAAGATCGATTCAGACGGGACAAACATAAACGCTGTATCTTGCGTCTCGCCTTTCAGAAAATACTTCTCGGATATCGCTTTGATATGCGTTTCCACATCACGGCGAAATGCTTGGGCCGCAGCCTTGCTCTGTTCTGGGTTTTCTGAATCACGAATCCGGTGCCAGCTTTCCAGCGGAAACTTCGCATCAATCACCAGAGGCGGCGTATCGTTTGGCATATGGATAATACAATCGGGTCGCGAGCTATTAGACAGCGTTGCCTGAAATTCGTAGGCCCCCAAAGGCAGTCCGTCCTGTACGATTTGCTGCATACGGCCTTCACCAAACGCACCACGGGTTTGTTTGTTAGACAGAATATTTTGAAGTTCCACCACCTGTCCCGCAAGGCCCATAATATTGTTCTGTGCGGTATCAATAACCGCAAGGCGCTCTTGTAGTTTGGTGAGGCTTTCCTGTGTGTTCTTATTGGTCTCGGTAATCGACTGCCCCACACGTCCGGTCATATCATCAAGACGTTTGTTGACCATATCCAGCATAGTGTCATTGCGGCTGGAGAAAATCTCACCCATCGTTTGCATTCGGCCTGTTAGTTCGTTCTGGCTTGCAACAAGTTCAGCCATGCGGGCCTCGGCTTCTCTCGCACGTTGGAGTGCGGCAGCTTCATTTGCCGCTCTGAGTTTGGCTGATCGGATCGAAGAAAAAATCCAGTAGATCAGCAATAGGCACAGGCCGATTGCCACTGCGGCCAGCAACTGCCCCATGGAAAGTTGCAACTGTCCTGATTGCAGAACTGTTTGGTCGAGAAACTCTGAAATTGTTGATGTGCCGATCATTATGAAATGCTAACCGATTCCAATCCACAGTTAAAGAACAAAACAAGAATACGCTCTGATTTCCAAAAAAGTTTGACGCTCCAGTTCGGACATTCTATGTCAGCCTCATGGCATTAAGAGAAATCATCACAATACCGGACGCCAAGCTGCGTGAATTGTCCAAACCCGTTGAGCAAATCAATGAGGACGTTCTCAAACTACTCGATGATATGGCAGAGACAATGTACGCCGCACCGGGCATAGGCCTTGCGGGTATTCAGATAGCAGAACCTTTGCGTGTTGTTGTGGTTGACTGCGATGAACGCTCCAGAGCAGAAGATGAATCCGGTGAGATTGAACGCGAAGAAACTACTGACACAGCGTCCGAGGAAAAAGACCGTAACCCGTTCTTTCTGATCAATCCTGAAATAGTTGCATTTGATGAAGCGCCTTCCGTCTATGAAGAAGGGTGTCTTTCAATTCCTGAATATTACGCGGAAGTCGAACGCCCTGCAGGGTGCACGGTTGAGTATATTGATCGCGATGGGAATAAGCAGACCGTGGAGGCAACGGGTTTACTCTCAACCTGTCTTCAACACGAAATTGATCATCTCAATGGCAAACTGTTTTTAGACCTGATGTCGAAGCTTAAGCGCGACATGGTGATCAAGAAATTTACCAAGCTTGCCAAGCAAAATGGAACCCTTCCCGATAAACGTATGATTGGATAATCCATGTCCCTGCGCATCGTTTTTATGGGCACGCCGGATTTTTCGGTTCCCTCTCTAGTGGAATTGGCGGGTGCAGGTCATGAGATCGTAGCGTGTTATTCCCAACCGCCAAGACCTGCGGGACGGCGTGGGCTGGAACTGAAAAAAAGCCCGGTTCATGAGCAGGCAGAAAAGTTTGGCATCCCTGTGTTCACGCCAGAAAATTTCAAAGCGCAGGAAGATTGTGATCGGTTCACCGCGCATGATGCTGACGTAGCGATTGTTATTGCCTATGGGCTTTTGCTGCCGGAGGTTATTTTGAACGCCCCCCGTTTGGGGTGTTACAATGGTCATGCGTCGCTGCTGCCACGTTGGCGTGGTGCGGCTCCCATTCAACGTGCAATCATGGCAGGCGATGTTGAAACTGGTGTCAACATTATGAAAATGGATGCAGGTCTGGATACCGGACCTGTAGCACTGGAAGGACGCATTGCCATTAACGGGACGATGACCGCCGGAGACCTGCATGATCATTTGTCTCAACTCACCGCAGATTTAATGGTCCGTGCAGCCGCAGCTCTGGAAAAAGACAGTCTGGAGCTCACTCCCCAGTCGCAAGACGGTGTGACCTATGCCCATAAAATTTTGAAAGATGAAACACGCATTGATTGGACCAAGCCCTCTCTTGACGTGCACAATCACATTCGTGGCCTATCTCCGTTTCCGGGTGCTTGGTGCGAGATGCAAATCAGCGGAAAATTGCAACGTGTGAAAGTCTTGGCCAGCAAACCTATAGACGCAAATGGTGAAGCTGGTAGCCTGGTAAAGGATGATCTCACAATCGCTTGTGGTGAAGGCGCAGTTCGTCTCACGCGTCTTCAACGTGCAGGCAAACAGGCGCAAATGGGCGATGAGTTTTTGCGTGGCAATCAGATTGAAGCGGTGGTGTGATGCCGCGATATCGCCTCGACATAGAATACGATGGAACGCCTTTTTATGGCTGGCAGCGCCAAGAAAATCTGATCACGGTTCAGCAGGTTATCGAGGAAGCTTTTCGTGAGTTCACGCAAGAAGAAGTATCCATATATGCTGCCGGTCGCACAGATACGGGCGTTCATGCGCTGGGTCAGGTGATCCATGTGGACTTATCGAAAGAATGGCGAACACAAAAAATTCAGGAGGCAACGAATGGTGTCCTGAAATATATGGGTCATCCGGTTGCCACGGTAAATGTCTACCGCGTATCGGACGAGTTTGATGCGCGCTTCACTGCATTAAAACGTGCCTATCGGTATCGTATCATCAATCGTATGGCACCGCTCACGGTTGATGCAGGTCGCGCATGGTGGATACGTCATCCGCTTGATGTTGATCTGATGAACAAGGCTGCTCAGGAGCTTATTGGTCATTGGGATTTCACCACGTTTCGCTCGACGGATTGTCAGGCTAAGTCACCCATGCGAACGCTCGATATTCTAAAGGTTGTTCGTGACAGTGATGTGGAAATTTCTGTAATTGCAGAAAGCAGGGCCTTCTTGCACAATCAAGTGCGCTCGCTGGTTGGTTCCTTGAAAATGGTTGGCGATGGCAAATGGTCCATTCAGGATTTGATCGATGCCCGCGATGCACTAGACCGTAAGCGATGTGGCCCTGTAGCTCCTGCTTGTGGATTGTATTTCACCCATGTTGAATATCCACAAGGCTGGGACAGCTAGGCCGGGCCTGCGTAAACTCACCATAGTGCGTTAATTAATGGGTCCTGACCCTAGATCACATACCAACACAATTTCTTGTAGAGAGCATCGCATGCTGGACATGACTGGTCTGTGCGCGTAGCAGTTCGATAAATCAATCACGGAGTTTCCTAATGCTTATTCCTCGACAAAAAGTACCCAACCTTGCCCTTCCTATGTTGGGTGGTGAAACGTTCAACCTATCTAAAGATCATGGTGAGCGGGGGACGGTAGTTTGTTTTTATCGCGGTCTGCATTGTCCGTTATGCGCGAACTATCTAACCGAACTTGAAAAGCTGACACCTGCCTTTGAAGAGCGTGGTGTGAAAACCATTGCCATCAGTTCTGATGGTGAAGAGCGTACACAAGATATGGCGGACAAGATTTCAGCCAAAAGCCTGCGCTTTGCCTATGACCTAGAATTGAAAGCCGCAAAAGAATGGGGTCTTTATATCTCCACATCGCGCGGTACAACGTCAATCGGCATTGAAGAGCCGGCACTTTTCTCGGAGCCTGGCCTGTTTATGATCAGTCCTGATCAATCGCTTTATTATGGTTCTGTTCAAACCATGCCATTTGTTCGCCCGCACTTCTCGGAACTTGTTTCAGCACTCGATTTTGCAATCGAAAAAAATTATCCGGCGCGCGGTGAATATACCGGCGACGTATAGGCTAGAGCGTGTCTGTCTTGGATTGAATCG
>CAZEPF010000174.1:0-5960 GCA_964514045.1 uncultured Rhizobiaceae bacterium
CTCCTGAACAGACCAGCGCGACATCTCTGCCCTCACCTGCCAGTTCCATTGAATGGCGAACACGGTCTTCTTCCTTGCCGAGATCAAAATCATGGCGTGTTTTCCCGTGAGAAATCTCAGCCACCAGATCAAGATAAAGCGAGTATCCCACCAGATCACTTGCCTCAGCAATCATACGACTGACCTCCGGCGAGCGCCACGCTTCTTGGCCTGGTCCAATTCCTACGACAAACAGCCTTCCCCGACTGCGCCCCGTTTCTTCCATGTTGATAATATCCTGTGCTTTGGCGATTGCTACGGTCGCGCGTTTTGATTTTTGTTTCGCAACAAGAAGCTCGCTACCTTCTCCTGTGGCCGCTAGGGCCGCACCCTCTGCTACGCCGTGACAGCCTGTTTCCTGAAATACAATCTCGGATGGATTGGCAAGGCGTGGTGCTTCGCATTCCAATCGGGCAGCATCATAAAACTTTACTGGCACACCAAGAGTTGCGGCCACGTAATGCACAGCCACTTCGTCGGCCTTGAGATCAATGGATGCCACTCCGGCAATCGCACCTTTGGCAATCGTATGTTCGGCAAGTGTGGTTTCAACCAAATCCATCAGCTCTTGCGGGTCTGCTTCACGCTCGCACCCCACACCAATGACGTGACGTTGAGGGTTATAGATCAATTCAAATTCTGCTGGCTCACGATCAGTTTCAGAAATTGAAATCACTGCTTCGCCGTCATCATCAAATGGCAAACGGCTATCCATCAACCAGCTTGCGGCATTTACAAAGCGCCCTTGAATGCGAACTTCGCCACTGGACAAAATCTCGGCCATTACTGCTTTTGCATTTTCAGGATTGGCCACACTCCACCCCATCGGCGGTTTATCCAGCGCCACGCCAAAGCGCAAATCACCAGCAGTTGTAATTGCTGCATGAGAATTCAATGCAGATGATATTTGTTTGGCAAGATCATTTGCACCGTGATGCCCACCAAGTAGTGGAACAACGGATGAACCATCCTCAGAAATCGCAATCACAGGTGGCTCGGTATGCTTGTCTTCTAACACAGGAGCAAGCAAACGGATCAATGCACCAGACGCCATAATACCAATGATAGATTCGCCTGACTTGAACAGGGTTTGCACATGTGTCTTCACATCATCAAAGCTTGAATCAATCTGTTCACAACGCCCAGCAAGCCCTTGAATTGATTCACCAGTTACCGCCTGCACCTGACGGGCAATCGCGATAGAATGATCATTCAGCAAGATAATCGGCATCAGCGTTTTTCCACTGGCATATCAAGAGTTTTGATCCAGGCTTCTGCACCTTTGTAGATCAGGATCATTGAAAAATACGGTGCCTTTTCTTCCCTGACTTCTGCAAGCGGCATGACCTGCTGATTGTCCAGCGTCACTCTTTCAAGATACCCTGCTCGCTCCAGTAAACCTGCCTTCTCTATAAGATCACGTACACGCTTGAAGTGTCTGCCAATCTTGATGATCGCAAGCGCGTCTCCTGATTGAAGGCGTTGTGTTAAAACCTCATCTTCCAAGGGGGCCGGTAAAATCGTCAACACATCATTGCGGGCAGCAAGCGGACGTTGAAGTGCCGCAGCCGATGCCATGAGAGACGAAACACCCGGCACAATCTCACACGTGAACTTATCAGATAGACGCTCAAACAAATACATGAACGACCCATAGAAAAACGGGTCCCCTTCGCACAGCACGACAACATCTTCACCCGCTTCAAGATGCAAAGAAATCTCTGCTGCCTTCTCATCATAAATTTGCGCTGCTGGAAAACGCTCAACCCGCATGGGAATAACAATTGGAATTTCGGTTTCAGTATCGTCCAAAAAACCAGCAACTATCGAGCGTGCAAAACTAACTCCGTCATCGGGAGCTGGATATGCAATCACATTGCACGCTTGTATCAAACGGTGTGCCTTTAGCGTGATGAGTTCAGGGTCTCCTGGTCCAACGCCAATTCCGTATAGTATACCGCTCATTTTGAAATCACCCATTGCGTGACAGGCATAAAAGGCTTCCAGCCATTAAAACGCCCGACAGGTTCCGCCTGATGAATACTCATGCGCGACAACGCACCGCCATAGCGTTCGTGCAGCTTCAAGATTGTCATTTCACTCTCTACCGTAACGGCATTAGCAACCAGAATTCCGTTATCACGCAGAGCATTCCAACATGTTTCAAACATGCCTTCATGCGTGATACCGCCACCAATAAAAATTGCATCAGGCGTAGAAAGACATTCTAAAACAGTTGGTGCCTTACCCTCCACGATCTGGATTTTCTCAACGCCCAGATTGATAGCATTTTGTTGGATCATCAAGATACGATCAGCAACAGGTTCTATCGCAATCGCTTGCGCACCTCTTGACGCTCTCATCCATTCTACAGCAATCGAGCCACAACCTGCACCCACATCCCATAACAACGCATCCGGATAGGGCTGAAGAGCTGACAACGTAGCTGATCTAACGATCTGTTTTGTCATTTGCCCGTCATGCACAAATGCATCATCAGGCAATCCACCCGCCCTAGAATACCATTGAGCATCTTTTCCAGCGATACACTCAATCGCAAGAATATGAAAATCCGGTACGTCCTGCGTCCAACTTTCAGCACTGCCTTCAAATCGTTTTTCGTTATCGCCACCCAAAGCGGCAAGTACTGTTATTGTGCTTTTACCAAAGCCACGCTTATTGAGCAGATCAGCCACCGCGGCAGGACTTGTCTTGTCTTTTGTAAGAACAAGCATTCGAACATTAGGCGCAAGATAAGGAAGTATCTGGCTGGCAGCACGGCCATGCACCGTAACCGTTTCACAATCAGCTAAACTCCAACCCATACGGCAAGAGGCCCACTGAAACGCAGATAGCTGCGGAAAGAAACGAACTTCTTCTTTTGGAATAGCCTTCAAAATTCGCGCACCAACAGAATACCAAAGCGGGTCACCTGTCACCAAAACCACAATTCGTTTTCCGCGATGAGACTTGATCTCGTCAATCATCGCATCAAAAGGTGATGGCCATGAAATACGTTGAGCGTCTGGATTGGGGGCAAGCTTGTGATGTCGGTCACCACCGATGATAATCTCTGCCTTGGACAACACATCCAATGCGCTCACAGACAGACCGTCCACACCATCTTCGCCTATTCCGATAATGTCGAGCCATGGCGCTGTCATTAGATAGACAAGACCCAATAAAGCGCGGCTATAAAGCCTAAATTCGCCATGGCAGAAAACCCCGGATACCACTCAAGAGAGCGCACACCATAGCGCCCTCCAATGTGCAAGCCACTCCAGATCGCCTGAAACGCAAATCCTGCATAGAGCCAACTGGCCGAATGCTGAAACACCAACGCTGCCATGACAAAGGTAATCACAGCACCTAGGGTCTCAAAAAGAATTATCTGTCTGCTTTGGCCAGATGATAGAGACATTCCCAACCAGAGTGCAGCCATAACGGATACGTTAATGGCGTTTGCTGCCACAACAAACTCTGCGCCGGGAGCGCGCATCAAGGCGCCGACTCCAATACCAAAAATCAGTCCGATAATCAGGTTCATTTCAAGCCTCCCGCTAGTGCATTGACTACACTTGACGCCATTGCGGAGCCACCGCGCCGCCCATGAACCGTAATATATTCCAAGCCGAAGGGATTGTCTGCAAGGGCTTGTTTGGATTCAACCGCGCCGACAAACCCTACCGGAATACCAATCACCAATGAGGGTTTGGCCGCGTCCTGAGATACATTCTCCAACAATCGGAACAAAGCCGTTGGCGCATTACCAATCACTGCGATGGCGCCCTCAAGCCCATCCCAAAAATCAACCGCAGCAGCAGAACGCGTATTACCAATTTTCGCCGCATGATCATTAACGCGCGCATCATTTAAGGTGCAAATTACAGAATTATTCTTCGGCAGAAACTTCTGAATGATACCGGATTTTACCATCTCAACATCGCAGTAAATCGGTGCATTGGAAGCAAGTGCATTGATTCCATGATTGGCAGCATTAGGAGAAAACCCAAGGTCATCCAGCACATCAGTCATACCACAGGAATGAATGAGACGGGTCGCAACAGCCCGCATGGCTTCTGGTAATGTATCCAGCGCTGCCTCGCGCTCGACGGTTGCAAAGGACTGGCGATAAATCTCGGCCGGTTCACGGATATAGTCATATTCCATATCGCGCACCCGCTACAGGTTGATTGGCAAACCCAATCATTTTTTCTTCATACTGTTCGGCCCATGCGGATGATCGGCATGAGGGTATGGGTGATGATGATGGCCATGTGAATGGTCGTGGCCATGAGTATGATCGTGACTGTGATCATGCCCATCATCATGCGAGTGCTCATGTGCATGATCATGGGTGTGAAGAGGCGTCCACGGAAGATCGTGTTGCTTGCAAAACTCTTCCTCGCGACAAGACGCATCACAATCGCCATTACATGGGCAGTTCTCAAGACCGCCACCAATGCCTTCCACATGATGGTGATGGCTTTCCTGTGCGAGACCCACTTGATCTTCAAAGCCTAAAACCTGATCGCGATACTTACACATCTGGCAATTCATCACTGCATTGCCATCAACAATCTCATTGACGCGATCACGGAAGGTCTGAAGCACCAGAGGATGATCGTTCAAATAGCCCGCTTTGAGAAATTCAATGTCCTTGTGTCTTTGTGCAACGGCATCTGCGTAGGAATAAATCCGCTTGATCAAAACACCCGTAAACAGAAAATACGGGAACACCACAATTCGTTTATAGCCAAGCTTGGCTGCATGTTCGAGACCAGGCTCCACAAGCGGGAACGTCACACCTGAATAACACGTCTCGCCCCAACCAAATCCTTTTCCTTCCCAAAGCATTCGCATGACTTTGGAAACATTAGAGTTCGCATCAGGATCAGATGATCCGCGGCCAACCACCATCAACAATGTTTCATGCGGCTCAACCTGGTTGTCGGATGCGTCAATTGCTTCTTGAATGCGCTCGGCAGCCGCTCGGATCATCTTCAGATCAACACCAAGTTCACGACCATATTCGATTGTCATACCCGGGTTTTGAGCCTGATACGTATTAAGAACTGAAGGGATATCGTTCTTTGCATGTCCGGCTGCAAACAACATGCCCGGAATTGCAAGACAGCGCGTTACACCTTGTTCGCGCAGTGAATCCAATCCTGCAGAGATCACCGGATTACAAAACTCAAGATAGCCATATTCAACCGGAGTCGTTGGAAAGAGCGCTTTCATGCCGATCGCAAGTTTGGAAAATTCCTTGGCAGCGTTTTGGTTACGGCTGCCATGACCACAGATCATGATACCAATTTTCTCACTCATGCCGGCTCTCCATCTTCGCATCCATGTTCTTGCTCATCATTGCTAGGTTCTGAAACAGGCTCATCTTTTTTCTTAACGCCCTTTGCAAGTATTGCAGCCAAAGCGCCAGCCGCTACCACCGCACCCAAGCCAATCAAATGACCATGGCCTGCAAGTTCTCCCACATGGCCCCAATGGGCATGGGCGTGCGAACCAGCAACCAAAACTAATGAGAAAGATAATGGAAGCGACTTCATAGGGACCTCGGGTTTAGCTTTTACGATGTCCAAAGGCCAGAAATCACGCATTCAAGACAAGTCCTGCAAGGCAAGCCTTGCTGAATGTCTTCGCGATAGCCGCTGTGTTGATCCCCTATTTGGGTCAATCGCACCAGCATTTATTCCAGCCCATCTAAAGGGCACCATCTTTCACATTTTGTATGGGTGAATTAGATTCAGGTCAAACCTTAATCCGCCATGTTTAACCAGATTTATGACCTGCATCTATGAGGCTGGCGAACCATCACGAAATTTTGCGATGTCTTCTGCCGTAAGATCCAAAACCTCAGCCGTTCGTCTCAGCATGTCGGCCTCGCGTTCATGCAAAATATT
>CAZEPF010000175.1:0-3807 GCA_964514045.1 uncultured Rhizobiaceae bacterium
AGTCAGGAGCACAAACGCCACGGCGTTCAAACGGTTCAATCCAAGCCAGATACGTTCTAGTCTTCACTCGATAGTGAAGTGACCAGATCAATAATTTTCCGGCGTACTTTTGGATCTTTCACTTTCATAAATGCACGATTGAGTTGTAACCCTTCTGAAGTTCCCAGAAAGTTCGTTACAAAATCTGATGATCCAGTCTCTGCAAAACCGGCTTCTGCTTGGTCTTCAACAGATGGTAGGCCCTCAAAAAAGAACGAAACCGAGGTTTCAAGAATTGTAGCAACTTCCAACAGGCGGCTGGCGCTAATACGGTTGCTGCCCTTTTCATATTTTTGAACCTGCTGGAAAGTAACCCCAAGCCTGTCGCCAAGGTTTTCCTGGCTAAGTCCGAGCATAGTTCGCTTGAGTTTTACCCGCCCTCCCACATGAATATCGACAGGATGTGGTCCTGTTTTTTCTTCTGCCATTTACGCCCTTTTGGATCCCTGCATCCTGAACCAGCATATGCATAAATGACAATGGTCCGCCCAATATCAAATTTGCCTACCCGCTTAGGTTGTATGCTATTGAATTTTACGCGTGATCACAATGGCAGTTATAAAGTTTGTATGGGTTAAACTATTTTCCGCGAACGGCGGAAGCTTGGCAGGATCGCAATAAACAAGAACAACCCAATAATGCCTATGAAAATTCTACCGCCGAATTTCGAGAAAATGGTAGGCTCAAGCGCTACGGGAAGCGCGCTATCAATCACGCCTGTTGCACCCAATTCCAAACGATAGATTGTGCGCCCGTAAGCGTCATAGACACCAGAAATTCCACTATTGGCCACACGAACCAGCGGCAAGCCTTCTTCGACCGCGCGAAGTACAGACTGTCTTTCGTGTTGATACGGTCCGGGTGAATTACCATACCAAGCGTCATTGGTGAGATTTGCAATGAAGCCAGGGCGATCTTCCTGATCATTCCAAATATCGCCAGAGAAAATAATCTCATAGCAGATCAACGGTAAAAACTGTGGGCCTTGTCCTGTTGATAAAAGCTTGCGGGATGCACCGGGCTCAAAGCCACCTTCGAGCTTAGTTAATTGCTGAATGCCCATGCGCTCCAGCATATCCTGAAATGGCAAATATTCCCCAAAAGGAACCAGATGCACTTTGTCAGCAGCCGACATGATCAATCCCTTATCATTGATCACATATGCTGAATTAAACACAAAGTTTTTGCCGCCGGATACAGACGATGATTCTGCGCGTACTGCGCCCGTTATAAGAGACGTACCTTCCGGCAACATCGCAGACAGAGAAGCAAGTGTATCTTTTCGCTCTGTCAACAAATACGGAAATACGGATTCAGGCCAGAACAAATGCGTCGTGCCAGAAAGACCTGTCTTGCCATCCGCGCCTTCAGCGGTTGAGAGATCTAAATAACGCTTCAAATGTTCCGGATGTTTTTCTGGCGAAAATTTATCTGCTTGCGGAATAGAGGGTTGCACTAACCGCAAGGAGACATCCGCAACGGTTTTGCTTGGTTCAGGAGATACACGCCAAAACCCGAATACTATATGCGCGGCTACCAAGCTCATACAAAGCATCACATATGTTTTTGAGGAGCGGGCAGATAGAGTTGCACCAGGGACAATAATCCCCGCAAGACATGCAACAATCACCACGAAGGGCACCATGCCATAAATGCCCAGAACCGATGCGCTCTGCATGGAAAGAGGGTTTAGATAGGCCGCATAGCTGATCGTATTCCACGGAAATCCAGTGGCGACAAACCCTCGACAGTATTCTGCCAGACCCAGCATTGCAGCCAGCAGGAATATGCGCGAGATCGTGCCACGCCAGAACAGACCGGACAGACCCGTGGCGACCCCCCAAAACAATGCAAGCACTGCCGGTACAACAATAATTGCCAGTGGCAATGCCCATGCAAAAGCATCGGCCTCAACCAAGAGCGCGTTGCTAATCCACCAAAGGCCCGCAAAGAAATATCCGAAAGCAAAAAAGAAGCCAGGCTTGAACGCATGGTTGAATCTGGCGACCACACCGGATGCGGGTTCGCTGGTCGCGCTGTCAATCAACCAAAGCAGTACGGGAAACGTGAGGAGTAAAACAAAAACGAGATTAAAAGGCGGCATAGCAAGTGCGGAAACCACACCTGCCAAGAACGCAAACATGACCCGTGGCCATCCTGATAAGAGAATGAACCAGCCAGATAAGTGCTCGATCTTGTTGAGTAACCCGCTAATGATTTTTCCTGACGCCAAATCGAATCAAATCAGCCCTACACTATGGGTAATGCAAACCCGTTCAATATGGGAGTCCTGAAACCCATTGCATTCACGACATTATTCAACGCTTTGGCCAATTGACCCTTCCCACGTAGACGTGAAGAATTGAAACCAGGGTTATGACCCTATGTCAGGAGCATCCTATGCAGTTTCAAACCTTTCTCCATCAAACAAGCGCTAACTATATGCCCGATGAGGTGATCGAATTCGCAAAACGCTGTCTGCTTGATCTGGTTGGCGTAATGATCGCTGGTTCCCAAACACATTTAACCCGCATCATCAAAGATCATGCAGCAGAGCAATTTGGTGCTGGCTCGCTATCGGCAAGTTTGTTGCTGGATGGTAGAATGGTTAGTCCCGCAGGTGCGGCCCTTTCAAATGGCATGATGATTGATTCCATTGATGCCCATGACGGGTTCAAACCTGCGAAAGGCCATGTGGGCTGTCATGTCTTACCAGCGCTGATCGCTTTTTTAGAGAGTTTGAACATACCACGGTCCGGCAAGGCATTCTTGAGTGATTTGATTATTGGCTATGAGATCGGTGGGCGGGCGGGTGTTGCTCTACATGCAAGTGCGCCTGACTATCATACATCGGGCGCGTGGGGTGCTGTAACGGCCGCCAGTCTTGGCGCGCGTTTAATGCAGTTTGATCTTGTGCAAACACGGCACGCAATGGGAATTGGTGAGTATCATGGACCGCGCAGCCAGATGATGCGATGTATTGATCATCCCACCATGCTTAAAGACGGTTCCGGCTGGGGCGCGATGGCAGGCGTAAGTGCTGCGTTTTTGGCAAGATCAGGATTTACAGGCGCACCCGCTATTTCCGTAGAAGATGATGATGTTGCCGAATTTTGGAATGATTTGGGAACACGCTGGACCATTCTCGAACAATATTTCAAACCTTATCCCGTCTGCCGGTGGGCACAACCTGCCACTGCTGCTGCCCTTTCAATTATGAAAGACCATCAGATTTCCCACGAAGCTATTTCAACGATTGAAGTGTTTTCATTTCATGAGGCGTGCAGACTTGCGAAACGATCACCACTGGATACCGAACAAGCACAATATTCGCTGCCATTCCCTGTTGCTGCCGCACTTGTGTTTGGCAAAATTGGCCCCAAAGAAATAGACGGTGAATGTCTCTGTGACCCCCGCGTGTTGCGATTGTCGGAAAACATGGTCCTATCTGAACATAACGATTATAATGCAGCCTTCCCGAAAGACCGATATGCCCATGTGCATGTAACGATGCGCGATGGTACGGTTTTCAAGTCTGAGCGGCATCAGGCCAATGGCGATCCGGAAACGCCATTAAGTGACACGGAAATTTCAGAGAAATATTTTGGACTGGCCGAACCCGTGATAGGCGCCGAACGTGCTGGTCAAATTCATCAGATGATTACCAGGCTTGAAAAGCAACCCAACGTATCAGAGCTTTTCTCACTGCTTCGCCAGCCAGTTTGAACACAGGATCATAAATTTAAGACCCTGCGTAATTTTGTGGGA
>CAZEPF010000175.1:3820-5913 GCA_964514045.1 uncultured Rhizobiaceae bacterium
TTTTCTTTGGCGAGTTTCTTCGCCTGATTAACCCAATCATCGCGATCAATTCGGCCTTTGAAATTCAGATAGCCATCAACCCATTCACGTTCGGCCTTCTTCCATTTTGCAATTTGCGCAAACTGATAAATGCCCAAACCATGAAGTATGCCTTCCAGTTTTGGCCCTACCCCCGAAATCCGCTTGAGATCATCGGGCTTTGCAGGCTTCTTCATGCGTGGCGGTGCAGCGTCTTTTTTGATTGGCGCTGCTTTTGCGGTCTTAGGCTTGGCTGCTTTGGGCTTGGTAGTTTTTGCCTTGCTTGCAGATTTTACTGGTGCGGGCTTGGCTGCTTTGGGTTTCGCCGCAGATAGGGCAGCCGCCGTTGCAATACTTGCAGCACCTGTCTTGCTCTTGGCCTTTTTATCATTGCCAAGCACAATCACAGGTTCCATCTCTGCCAAAACCTCTTCTGGCAAATGGCATTTCATGAAATGCCCCGGGTGCACTTCGCGCATTGGTGGCACTTCGCGATCACAGATATCGCCTTCAACCTGATGTTTGCGAGGACAGCGGGTCTGGAACGGGCACCCACTAGGCGGGTTCAGCGCGGACGGAATATCGCCATCCAGAACGATGTGTTTTTTCTCAACGCTAGTATCTGCGATTGGTACAGCAGACAAAAGGGCTTCTGTGTACGGGTGATATGGCGGCGAGAATATTTCGTCCGTTGATCCCTGCTCAACAATATGCCCCAGATACATGACCACAACACGGTCTGCGATATAGCGCACAATCGACAAGTCATGGCTGATGAACAGCATGGTTGTCTTGGCTTCACGCTGAATTTCCATCAGCAATTCTGTCACCGCTGCCTGAACAGACACATCAAGTGCGGATACCGGCTCATCGGCGACAACAACTTTCGGCTGGCCCGCAAAAGCACGTGCAACACCAATGCGCTGTTTTTGCCCGCCTGATAGTTGTCGGGGCATCCGTTCTGCAAATGCGCGAGGCAGTTTTACAAGATCAAGCAGTTCCAACATCCGGTTACGGCGCTCGGCATTTGTATCGCCGATCTTGAACATTTCAAGCGTCCGCATGATCTGATTGCCAACGCTTTGGCTTGGGTTCAACGTATCAAACGGGTTTTGGAAAACCATCTGGATGGAGGCAACCGTTTTGGTTTCACGGTCATTGACCTCAACAGCGCCAATTTCTTTTTGATCGAGGAAAACGTCACCATCAGTTTTGGTCTCAAGGCCAAGAAGCACTTTCGCCAACGTGGACTTGCCACAGCCGGATTCACCAACGATCGCAAGTGTTTCCGCTTCACGCGCGGCCAAACTGATGCTTTCATTGGCTTTAACTGTTCTTGTATCAGACCCGCCAAAAATGGCGTTGGCAGAAACGTCGTAATATTTTTTCAGATCATCGATCTTAAGCACGACTTCACCGGGCTCTACAGGATCAGCGACAACCGGGCGGTCCGGCTCTGCATACCAATCAATTTCAGCAATCCGGTTACAGCGGGATCGGTGATTAGGTTCACCCTGAATTGGATTCATTTTGACGGGTGCAGAATTACAACTCTGCTCATCATAATGGTCGCAGCGCGGGCCAAAGTTACACCCGAATGGACGCTGATGGGGTAAGGGTAATTGACCGCGAATAGACAAGAGCGGGCGGGCATTTTTGTCTGCGCCCGGCAATGGAATCGAATTAAATAAGCCTTGCGTATACGGGTGACGCATTCTGTCAAAGACCTCGTGGCATGTGCCTGTCTCAACCGCTTCGCCGGAATACATGACGGTGATCTTGTCGCATGTCTCGAGGATCAAACCCAGATTGTGCGAGATAAATACCATGGATGTTCCGGTTTTCTCGCCAAGCTCTTTAATCAGTTCCACAATCCCTGCTTCCACTGTCACGTCAAGCGCAGTTGTAGGCTCATCCAGAAGCAGTAAATCAGGGTTGGAAAGCAATGCCATCGCAATCACGATACGCTGTTGCTGGCCACCGGAAATCTGGTGCGGATAGGCATCCATCACACGGGCAGGGTCCGGCAACTTCACGGACGCAACCATATCCAATGCGCGATTATAGGCCTCTTC
>CAZEPF010000176.1:0-5883 GCA_964514045.1 uncultured Rhizobiaceae bacterium
GATTGGCAAAGACGAGTTCAATATCGAGAAACTTCGCTACCATCGCATCATCATCATGACCGATGCGGATGTGGATGGCGCACATATTAGAACGCTACTGCTCACTTTCTTCTTCCGCCAGATGCCGGAACTCATCGAGCATGGGCACCTGTATATCGCGCAACCCCCTCTTTATAAGGTGACACGTGGTAAGTCCTCACAATATCTAAAAGACGAACATGCGCTGGAGAACTTCCTTATCGAGGGTGGTTTGGAAGAATCCCGTTTAGAGCTTGATGGGGGCGAAGTGCGTATGGGATCTGACCTGCGCAGTGTCGTTGATACATCATTGAAAATCAAAACACTGATTGGCGGGTTGCACACGCGCTATAATCGCGATGTGGTTGAGCAAACAGCCATTGCAGGTGCACTAGACCCTGAACTTCTCAACAGTACAGAGCAAGCTCAGGCTGCGGCTACAAATGTTGCGCAGCGGATGGATGCAATCTCTGATGAAACCGAACGCGGCTGGGAAGGCTCCATCGGCGAGGATGGTGGTTTACAGTTTGAACGCACAGTGCGCGGCGTGAAAGAAGTTGCACGCATTGATGTCGGACTGCTGGGTTCTGCTGATGCATTACGTCTCAATAGTTTTGCAACCGAGCTACAAGAAACATTTGGTAAACCGTCTGTATTCCGCCGCAAGGACGCGTTCTCGAATATTTCTGGTCCGCGTGCACTTCTTGAGCAGGTGTTTGAAGCCGGACGTAAGGGCATTGCCCTGCAACGCTATAAAGGTTTGGGCGAAATGAACCCGGATCAATTATGGGAAACGACGCTTGATCCTGATGTTCGCTCTCTCTTGCAGGTGCGGGTTAATGAAGCCGCTGATGCGGATGATCTCTTCACTCGATTGATGGGTGAAGAAGTAGAACCGCGTCGTGATTTCATTCAATCGAATGCGCTTAATGTCGCGAATTTGGATATCTGATTTCAAAAAGAACAGAACCATCGTGCTCTGTTCTTTTTGTTTGGAGTAATCATTCACATAAACGGTAAGTGCATCGTTTTCCGTGACACCCTAAATCAAAATGAAAATGATCAGCATGAAGCGCGTTTGTATCAGGACTCAGTACAGTCGTGAAATGCTCGCACGCGATATCGCGTAATTCGTAAAGGAAGGGCTTTTCTGCTGGTTCTTGCGTCGTGGCGCCTTCATCTGGCTTGACTGTTTGATTGCCAGCCTCTTCATCTTCGCTATCACCTTTTACAGGTCCCCAATCTTCTAGCAGTGTCAGAGAAGTACCATCGGCAAAACGAAATCCGATTAAATCAATTGCGTTTGCAAACCCATGTTCAGAGATTTTTCCGGTTAAAGCATTGTTGCGACGGCGACATTGATATGTGGTGCTGACTTGGGCTTGCGTGATCTTTGAATTGACGCTTGCCAATGCCGCTTGATTGGCATCAGTAAACCAATCCGCCAGCGCCGTTGCCATCTGGCAATTGAGGATCGCTGGTGAGGATAGTTTTACGTTTGCGATCTCGGTCACGTTTAGCGGAGAGCGTTCGCCGCATTGACCTTCGATAAGTGGAGGAGAAATACTGGCTTTTAGCCGTCCGGCCAAAACTGCCGGGCAAGCAGTCTGATACACGCGCTTTGGCTCTGTGTTCTCTTCATTTTCTTCTGCACTGCTGTCAGTTTCTTGCACTTGAGCTTGTGATTTCGGCGTAGCAGAAACCGGTTCGCGTGGTGCAGGCGTTGGTACGGTTTGCGAAAAAGCAGGCGAAATAAACAAAACCAAAAGGGCTGCTAAAGGTAGCAGAATTTGCAAAGTGCGCATCATTTGGAAACAGTGTCAGTTCGACACGCTGCAATCAACCCCATTGCAATCCATCCGCTACCTGCTACATGAAAAAACATGAACAAACACGTCACCGACAGCACACAGGCACAGGGCACATATCCCGGCCGTAGCAATATCCGTAATTTTTCGATTGTCGCTCATATTGATCACGGCAAATCGACCCTTGCCGACCGTCTTATTCAAGATACTGGCGGCCTGACCGAACGCGACATGGAAGAGCAAGTGCTCGATAATATGGAGATTGAACGCGAACGCGGTATCACCATTAAAGCGCAGACTGTTCGCCTACATTATAAGGCCGATGACGGCGAGACTTACGTGCTCAATTTGATCGATACTCCAGGCCATGTGGACTTTGCCTATGAGGTATCACGGTCACTTTCTGCCTGTGAAGGGTCATTGCTTGTGGTGGATGCTTCCCAAGGGGTGGAAGCGCAAACCTTGGCGAATGTATATCAGGCCATTGATAATGATCATGAGATTGTGCCTGTCCTCAACAAGATCGACCTACCTGCTGCCGAACCTGATCGCATCAAAGAACAGATCGAGGAAGTTATCGGGCTGGACGCAACAGACGCGATTGAAGTATCCGCCAAAACCGGACAGGGCATTAAGGAAGTGCTTGAGGCCATCGTGCATGAATTGCCTGCGCCTAGCCATGGTGAGGTTGATGAGCCTCTAAAAGCGCTTCTGGTTGATAGCTGGTATGACGCTTATCTGGGCGTGATCGTGCTGGTTCGCGTGATCGACGGAATGCTCAAAAAAGGGCAAACCGTTAAAATGCTGGGTACGGATGCTAAATACCTGATCGACCGTGTTGGCATTATTACACCTAAAATGGTTCCGGTGGATCAACTTGGTCCCGGCGAAATCGGCTTTATCACGGCTTCTATTAAAGAGGTGGCGGATACGCGTGTGGGTGACACGATTACCGAAGACAAACGCCCAACCACACAAGCCTTGCCGGGCTTCAAACCTGCACAACCCGTTGTGTTCTGCGGATTGTTTCCCGTTGATGCGGCGGACTTTGAAGATTTGCGCACTGCAATGGGCAAGCTTCGTCTCAATGACGCTAGTTTCTCGTTTGAAATGGAAACATCCGCCGCGCTGGGTTTTGGTTTCCGTTGCGGGTTCCTGGGCCTTCTTCATCTTGAGATTATTCAGGAACGTCTTGAGCGCGAGTTTGATCTTGATCTGATCGCGACCGCCCCGAGTGTGGTGTATGACATCTACATGAAAAACGGTGACATCGAACATCTCCACAACCCGGCAGATATGCCGGATGTGGTCTATATCGAAGAAATTCATGAGCCGTGGATTAAGGCAACTATCCTAACACCGGATGAGCATTTGGGCGCAATCCTGAAACTCTGTCAGGACCGCCGTGGAGTTCAAACCGAACTGACCTATGTGGGGTCACGCGCCATGCTGGTCTATGATCTTCCACTCAATGAAGTGGTGTTTGATTTCTATGACCGACTGAAATCCATCTCTCGCGGCTATGCGAGTTTTGATTATCAAATTACAGACCATCGTGTGGGTGATCTGGTAAAAATGCAAATCCTGGTCAATGACGAACCCGTGGATGCACTTTCCATGCTTGTTCACCGGTCACAAGCTGAAAAACGCGGCCGTGTGATGTGTGAGAAACTCAAGGAACTCATTCCGCGTCATCTGTTCAAAATTCCTATTCAGGCAGCAATTGGCGGCAAAGTAATCGCACGCGAAACCCTGTCTGCCATGCGTAAGGATGTGACCGCTAAATGTTATGGTGGTGATGCATCGCGTAAGCGCAAACTTCTGGATAAGCAGAAGGCAGGTAAGAAGAAAATGCGCCAGTTTGGTCGCGTGGAAATTCCGCAAGAAGCATTTATTCAGGCGCTCAAAATGGGTGACAACTAATCAGGGTTGAGACATGTTTCAGAAAGAGTTTTGATTTCATCTCACCAACTCTTACATTAGTTCTATCCAAATCCGTCTAAAAGGTTACAGGCGTGAAATACTCCCCAATTGCCTTAATCAAGCAAATGCGTTCCATGCGTCAGCGTGAAAAGGAGATGGCAGCCAGTAACCCCTATCTTCAAGACGCGCTTCAAATTGAGAAGATGGAAGGCCATCGACTTGCTGTAATTGCGCGAACCATTGCGCTTGTTCTGGTGATGTTTCTTTTGCCACTGCTTAATCCACGCATTCATGTTCTTGTCTATGAAGTGACAGTTCTAATGTTTATTGGGATTGGCTGGCTCCAATATCGCATGGCAAGCGTGGGATATTCCAAAATGGAACTGTTTCTGATTGTTCTTGATCTCGTTTTGCTAACGCTGGTTTTTATAGTACCCAATCCGTTTGAGAGTGAGGAAATCCCAACTGCTGTTCTCTATCGGTTTGATAATTTCATCTATTTCTTTCTCATATTGGCCGTTGCCACACTGGCCTATTCATGGCGAACCGTGTGGGCCATTGGCACTTGGGTTGCGATATTATGGGTGATTGGAGTTGCAGGTGTTGCAATCTTTGGCCGAACAATTCCTGAACTCGATGAGGCTGCACGCACAGCCTTTGAAGGGCACAGGCTTGTTACAGAGTTTTTCCAACCCAACAGCATTATATACGGGTTGCGCATACAAGAAGTACTGCTGTTTGTAATTGTTGCAGGCATTCTTGCCATTAAAGGATATCGTTCCAACAATTTACTTATGAGGCAGGCCGCAATCTCTGAGGAACGCGCAAATCTGTCTCGATATTTCCCATCCAGTCTGGTCGATGCGATTGCTTCAACCGAACATGATATCGGCGCCGTGCGAAGTCAGGATGTGGCCGTTCTGTTTACCGATATTGTTGGCTTCACCAAATACGCTGAACGCAATACACCAGAAAACGTGATGGAATTGTTGCGCGACTATCATGCACTCGTTGAAAAATCGATATTTGAAAACAGTGGTACACTTGAGAAATACATCGGCGATGGCGTGATGGCTACGTTTGGCCGCCCAGAGACAACAGTTGAAGACGCAGCCAATGCGATACGATGTGCGACTGCAATCATGGATGCGAATATACTGTTTAACCAAGAGCGCGAGAAAACCGGTAAAGAACCTATTCATATTTCAATTGGCATTCACTATGGCGCAGTTATTCTCGGCGATATCGGCCCTGAACGCAGATTGGAATTTGCCGTTGTTGGTGACACCGTAAACGTTGCGGCACGTCTGGAAGCAGAAAGCCGGACATTGAAATGCCAGTGTGTCATCAGCGATAATGTTATGCAGCAAATTCAGGAGAATTGTCCGGACCGCGCTCACTTTACGACCAAGTTCAAAGCACATGGCGATGTGACATTGCGGGGCCGCAGCCAACCCATTAGCGTTTGGGTGACTTGAAAACTCAGGCGACTATTCCAATTGGTGTTTAGGGCCCTGACCCTAGACATCCAACAATAGAATATTTCGAACATGTTCAAACCTGATCGCGCTTCCGGCTTGCAAGCCCTTGAGAAATTTGCGCCCCATACAGCTCGCGCCTATGCCTCGAACAGAAACTCAGATTTTGGTGCAGGTAATCATGAACATGTATCAACCCTGTCACCATGGGTGCGGCACCGTTTAATGAGTGAAGCTGAAATTACGCGTGCAGTTCTTAAACAACATTCCTTCAAGGCTGCAGAGAAGTTCATACAGGAAGTGTTCTGGCGGGCTTATTTCAAAGGATGGCTAGAGCAACGTCCTGATGTCTGGCGGTGGTATCGCGAGGGCTGTGAGCACTCACTGGTAACCCTTGAAAAGGACGGGCACTTACGCAAGCAGTATAACAATGCGGTCACGGGCAATACGGGCATTGACTGTTTTGACCATTGGGCAAACGAGTTGATTGAGACCGGATATCTGCACAATCACGCCCGCATGTGGTTTGCCTCGATCTGGATTTTCACATTACGGCTTCCATGGGAACTGGGTGCAGATTTCTTTCTAAGGCATTTGCTGGATGGTGATCCTGCATCCAATACATGCTCTTGGCGTTGGGTCGCAGGACTTCACAC
>CAZEPF010000177.1:0-2149 GCA_964514045.1 uncultured Rhizobiaceae bacterium
CCAAAACCTCAGCCGTTCGTCTCAGCATGTCGGCCTCGCGTTCATGCAAAATATTATCCGACTTGGCAATCGACAACAAATGCAGCAGCAGAGCCTGCTTGCGGTCATCATCTAAATCCCTAAACATTTTCACCGCATCATCAGAGCTAATCTCGTAGCCATATTCTTGTAGATACTTGATAACTTTACCGATTTCGTCTTCAGGAATATCAAATGCAATACGGCAAATCCGCTTGAAATTCTGCAGCTCCTCTGGCTTCATTTCACCATCAGCAAACATCATCCGAATGAGTAAAATTAGCTCGCTTGTGAGTTGAAGGTCATCCGCCACACGACGTACGGAGTCATCCTTCTCCAGCCATGACCCAATTCTATCCAATATATTCATCACTTAACCCCAGTCTCGCATAAGCTTTTAGCGCTTTATTAACCAAATATGTAGATTTTGTTAACCATAGAAAACTGATTCTACTGCCCTTTTTGTGCATAGACCACAGGCTGAACTGACCATGATTGACGCTGAAACCAACAGCCAACTTCTCTCAACAGTACAATCTTTATCCATCGGCATTGTTGTGTTGGACAAAGATTTAAATTTCGAGTTCGGAAATGACGCATATTACGATATGTGGGGCATCCCTCGCGACGAAATCAAGGTCGGTGATCATGCATCAGAAATTCTCAAAAGAAATTACGAGGCCGGCTGCTACGACATCGCAGACAGAGACTGGGATGCTTACGTAGAAAAACGCATAAAGGGTGCAGAATCTGGCAACATAGATGCCTATGAGTTAAAACACGCCGATGGGCGAGTATTCATGTACTCGGTCAAGAATTTGGCCGATGACCGTCGGCTGGTCTCTTATTATGATGTAACCAACGAAAGAGAGCTTAATACCGAACTGGAATTTGCCCAAGCAGATGCAGATATCATGCGCAGCCAGTTAAAGGACGCCATTGAATCTCTTGAGGACGGATTTGCCCTGTATGACAGTGACGCCAAACTGGTAATTTGCAACCAAGCATTTCGTGATCAGTTCAAAGGCATTCCGAGCATGACGGAATACATGGAACCCGGTATCAGCTATAAAGATATGACGGTCCAGCTTGCAAAATCAGGAGTTATTCCGGGCATAGTAGGCAAAGAAGACGATTTTGTTGATAACCTCATCGAAGAACGCAAAAGCCGTTTGGGGCTTGAAAAGGTTTTTAAAACTCATGACAACCGCTGGATCAAGCAGCGTGACAAACTCACAAACAATGGCGGCATTGTTGGTGTTCGTATTGATGTAACGGAACTTAAAAATCACGAAGAAGAACTTGAAGAAATTCATTCCATTTTGGACACAACATCAAAGTCCATGCCTGCTGGGATACTGGTAGTAAAAGATAATACTGTCCAATATTTTAACGACCGTTTCATGGAACTTATGAACTTTGGAGACAACAAGGTTGAATTTGGCCAATCAATAGAAAGTTTTTTGGATTTTCATCTTGAACTTACCTTTAACGGTGACCCTGATGCACAACGTGATCGTATTCTCGAAAGCCTCTCGAAGCATGAATCATATCGCACGGAGGTGGAAACCAAAGATGGTATTTCTCTACGCGTGGAAGGAACAGCTGCTGAAAGAGATATCTTTTTAATCAGCTTTACCGATGTCACTTTTGAGAAATCAACAAATGATGAACTTGCGAAGAGAAAAGATCTTCTTGATCTTACTATGTCAGCATCCGAAAGCGGAATTTTAGTTACAAGAGGCTTTGATGAAGTTATCGCTTATAATGATCGAGCGCTCGAATTTATGGGCTTTAGCGAAGATACAATTCAAGAAAACACAACGTATCACGATTTACTCAAACTACAGTATCATAACCACGCATATTTAATCCCTGAAGAATATTATGCATCTGTTGAAGCATTCTTGGAAGGTGGAATTGAAATAACAAAAGCGGCCCGCCAGACCGCACAAATTATGCGGATGACGGATGGCACAACCCTTAGGTATCGTAATCGCACCCTTGAAAATGGGCTCTCGGTTCATTCCTATGTTAACATTACAGATGAGAAAAACCGCGAGTTCCAAGTAGAAAAAGCATCTGCACTGCTTAAGGAAACCACAGCCAATAGTTCACAAGGCATTTTGGT
>CAZEPF010000177.1:2159-4932 GCA_964514045.1 uncultured Rhizobiaceae bacterium
CAAAGACACGATTGAACTTGTGAATGACAAAGCCCAGGAACTGCTGAACGTTCCTGCTGAATTATTACAAGCTGGCAAGCCATGGCGTGATCTAATCGAGTACATGGCAAAAAATGGCAGCTATGGCACTGAAAAATCAGTCGAAGAAAATATCAAAATTCAGACTGACAGTTTTACACGCAAAACAGTTACTAAAGTTGAGCGCACAACGCCAAACGGCACCCACTTAATGATAGACAGAACGCCCAATTCTCTGGGTGGCATGACATCTGTTTATACGGACATTACAGAACTGAAGAGCCAGCAAACCAAGCTAGAAAATGCGCTTGCAGAAATTCAAACCAACGAAGAACTTTTTAAAACCTTTGCAGAAACAAATTCTGACTGGTTATGGAAAATGGATAGCGACCTTCGCTTTAGCTATTTCTCTGAAGCCTATGAAAAACATTCAGGCGTTAGCTGTAGTCTACTACTAGGCAAAACCAGAGACGAAACTGGTATTCCAGGAGTAGACCCTGATGAATATCGCGAGCATTTAGAAACACTGAAGGCTCACAAAAAATTTCGTGACTTCATTCATCCAAGAGTAGGCAATGATGGTATCCTCAGATGGCTTTCAAACAGCGGGATTCCTGTTTTCAGTCCCGACGGAAATTTTGAAGGGTATGTTGGCAGCGGACGTGATGTTACTGACAGCGTTAACAAGCAGATCGAATTGGAAAAGGCTAAACAAGCTGCCGAGTCTGCTGAAAAAGCAAAGTCTGAGTTTCTAGCAAACATGAGCCATGAAATCCGCACACCTATGAATGGTGTAATGGGCATGGCTGAATTGCTTGCAACAACACAGTTAGACGCCAAACAAAAAATGTTCACTGATGTGATCGTGAAGTCAGGCGCTGCACTTCTCACAATTATCAATGACATTCTCGACTTTTCAAAAATTGATGCTGGACAGCTTGAACTTGATTCAAGCCCGTTTAACATTCGAGAAGCGATAGAAGATGTGGCCACTCTAGTATCTGCCAAAGTCGCAGAAAAAGACCTCGAGCTTATCGTACGCGTTGATCCTAAATTGCCAAATGTCATGAACGGAGATGTAGGGCGTTTCCGGCAAATCATCACCAATCTATTGGGTAACGCAGTTAAGTTTACTGAGAAGGGCCATATCTTCGCAAATCTCGAAGGTGAAGTTCTTGCCTCAGGCAATGCAAGTCTCAAATGCACCGTAGAAGATACAGGCATCGGAATACCGGAAGAAAAATGTAAACAAGTATTTCAGAAGTTTAGTCAGGTCGATAATTCAGCCACCAGAAAACATGAGGGAACAGGATTGGGGCTTTCCATTGCAAGCTCACTAGTGGAACTTATGGGTGGCGAAATTTCTGTTACCAGCACTGTTGGCAAAGGCTCAACATTCTCATTTGAGGTTGAGCTACCCGTAGTCGAAGATCAAGAAAACGAAAGAACAAACATATCCAGTGATGTTTCTGGCGCACGCATTCTAATCATTGATGATAATAGCGTGAACCGGTCGATTTTAACCGAGCAAATGAATGCCTGGAGATTTGACTGCGCCGCTGCTTCCAGTGGTCATGAGGGATTAGACCTTATGCGCGCAGTGATAGGCCAAGGCTTGGAGTTGGACGCTGTTATTCTGGATTATCAAATGCCCATAATGACAGGCTCAGAAATGCTCGCAGTCATTCGATCAGACAATGCCCTGAAGCATATTCCAGTCATCATGCTAACCTCAGTGGATAGTTCTGATACCATGCGCGAATTCAATGCGCTGGGTGTGGAAGCAACACTTACAAAACCGACACGATCATCGCTTCTGTTAGAAACCATTACGCAGGTCGTTTCAGACGGGCGTGCTGCACATGTCATCACCCAGCCTCAACATATCCTTGATAAACCTACTGATCACCCAATTGTTGTCGCAAGTGAAGGATCACACATACCAACTGACGATGCGCCAACCAATATTGTAGCTACACCTGAGATTGCAGATCAGCAAGACAATCAAACAGCAACTGACGTGCTTGATATATTGGTTGCAGAAGACAACCAGGTGAACCAGATCGTCTTTGAACAAATTCTCGAAGAAATGGATATAAATTTTGAGATTGTCGGCAATGGCAAACTGGCCTTAGAGCGATTTAAGCAAGTACAGCCAAGAGTAATCCTGATGGATGTTTCAATGCCGGAAATGAATGGCAAACAGGCAACACAGGCTATTCGCAAATATGAAGAGGCTCATAGCCTACCACACACGCCAATTATCGGCGTTACTGCGCACGCCTTGAAAGGCGATATGGAAATGTGTTTTGAGGCAGGCATGGATGATTATCTGTCGAAGCCCATCGCACCAAAGGCTTTGACCGAAAAAACCCTTGAATGGTTTGCAAAAACTAGTGACCAGCAAAATCAGGTAAGGGAAGGCTAATGAGCGATCAAGCCTGAAAGAAAAACCAGGCAGCCATCTATCGGGATAATAACTTACCTACTTTTTTGAAGAGGCTAGGCGCATCAGCTTTACCATTGTCTTCAGAAGTGTCTGGCTTGGCCAGTTCGCGCAGGGATTTTACATCTACTTTCTTGGAAACCCCCACCCAAACAGGGGTGTCTTGTAGTTCTTCCTCAAAAGCCTCAACTTCATCATCAGCGCACTTATCTGCCATAGAAGTCGCCATGTCATTGAGCTTCTGTATCCGCTCGGACAATGCGCGTTGCGCAGGATCTTCAGGGTCAAACTCTTCTTGAGCTTCTGCAA
>CAZEPF010000177.1:4942-5872 GCA_964514045.1 uncultured Rhizobiaceae bacterium
CTTCGGTTGAAATATTATATTTGTCAGACTGCTCAACCGTCAGTTCGATAACATTCAAATCTTCTTCACCAGACCGGCTCACACGAATGGTTTCACCTTCCATGCGGCCAAATTTTTCTCCATCTGGCAAAACTAAGCCCACATCTATGGCAGTACGAATGAAGTGCATTGCAATATCAAATAATTCATCATGCGGAATTGCGACGGGCGCAATCTTCAATTCAGAACCGATCAGGCAATTAGCCCCTAACGTTTCCAAACCTACTTCTTTCGTATCGCTATCAACACTGTTTCCGTGAGAAACTAAAGGCTTCACAAGCAGAGAAATATCTTTTTTCTCGATTGCGCATTTCAAGAATTCACGGACATTATAAAAACGGTCATTATAGCCCCAATACACGCCTATTGGCTTGTTGAAACTGATTAAGGCTGCCGAAAACGTCTTGAGCATATGTAATGCTAAGTCGAAATTTCCGTCATCAAAACTTTCAACTTTTTCTTCACTGTCTTCTGGCTGAAGCGTGCGTGATTGCGGTGGGCCGTTAGTAATGCACAAATGTACATATTGATCATGCCCAGATACCATGGCCTCAGCATCAATCGGATTATTCGCCTCTGAATGATAACCAAGCGCAGGTTCAAATGCTTCGCGCACCACAGGCTCTTGAACAAAGTCAGCCTCAACTGTGATCGAACCATTCGTCACATGAAAATAATGCGGAGCGCGGTGAAATTTTGTGACTTCAAAAGACGTGTTTGAACTCTGGGCAATTTCATTGACCAGTTTCAACAATAATCCAAGATCAGGTACCGATACCGTTTTTTGTAGCAAAACAAGCTCGACCTGATTGGGGAGGATGCGTTCCATATTCGCCTTCCAATTCCAACCAGATCATAATTTACCAGACTTAAGTAAACGGAATATTGACG
>CAZEPF010000178.1:0-5814 GCA_964514045.1 uncultured Rhizobiaceae bacterium
GTTCAAGTTCGCTTACGTGTTGAAGCAATTCTGTGGGCGACAGACCATGAAAAAAACGGAACGGCACTACACGCGCAGGATAAGTATCTTCTCCCGTAACGCGTAGCAGCATCGAAACAAGAGTTTCATCAAGTCTCGACGCCAAGTCGGTAATAGTGGTGACACCGGCGCGGACACACAGTTTGCCGAAATCGCGTAACCCCATCTCATCGCAGTCCAGCATGTCCTGCCCAAAACCAATATGGGCGAAGACAGGCGTCATCACGTCAGGGCCGCGCAATTCACCCTCTGGCATTCCCTCATCATCCAGGGGAATGCCAGGATGGTTAAGTCCAGTCTTAAGATATCCCGCGAGAGCGAGTGCTTTTGAATTCGCGTTTAGAATGTGGCCCGATGCGTGTAGAAGACCGATAGGTCTCGTTGAAGATACTTCATCTAGGTCCTTGCGGGTAATGCGTTGGTTATCAAAATATATGGGATCAAGTTGCCAACCCGGTAGCGGGGCATTTGGATCATCGAGTTTACTCTCCGCTTCTTTCAGACGGGCAATAACCTCTTCCTTGGATTTGACGCCAGACCAGATTTTTCCGTCTGGGTCCATACGGTCAAAATACCCGCAATATGTATGCCGCCAAAGTGTACCTTCCATTGTGTGGGCATGACCTTCAACAAGACCTGGCATTATGACTTTATCGGAGAAACGGTCATTTAGTTGATACTCACCCCAGCCGGTCAGATCTTCCAGTTTGCCGGCGCCCAGTATGGTACTTTCTCTAACAGCAACATGATCAGCGACAGGATTAGCCGGGTTCATGGTCAGAATTTTTTTGGCTTTGTAGATCGTAATCATTTGAGTTCAACGTGTTGATAAGCATTCCCGCCAGCACGAGTTTAAGTGGAAGAACTTATTGTACAACCATTTTATTTCAGCAATTTCACTCTGAACCGATTGTTCAAACCTCCTTAGAAACATCATTGACTAACAGATTACATTCACATCAAATGAAGTAAGCCTGAGCTTTAACAAACCCTCAGCGCTGATTTGGGAGGAATAAATGATCAAGAGAAATTTCTTAAAATTGATGACTGCGGGTGCAGTTGCAATGGGAGTAGCAATGACGGCTTTGCCTGCGCTTGCTGCTGATGTCACCATGAATGTCGGCTTCGGTGCACCTGAAAAATCGCTTTATGGAAGATTTGGTGCGCTGTTCCAGAAACATGTTGCAGAAAAGAGCGGCGGCAAAATTGAAGTGAAGCTGCGCTGCTGCAATCAGATTTCCAGTGAAGACGAAGCCTTCAAAGCGATGCAACTTGGCACAGTTGACGGATTTTTCATTACAGCAAACAACATATCCCCTCACTGGTCACTGATGGATGTTACCGTTCTGCCTTATATTTTTCAGAACGCCGCTCACCTCGACCGCGTGCTGAATGGTGACGTTGGAACTCTGATGAAAGAGAAGCTGCAGAAAGATACAAGTGTGCACTTGTTGGCATTTGGTCCTGCTCTTTACAGGGATTTCTACAACTCTGTGCGCCCTGTAAACACAATGGCGGACATGAAAGGACTAAAGATCCGTGTCCCAAAAAACGAGGTCATGATCGCAACCTTTGAAGCGTTTGGTGCAAATCCGGTACCCCTTGCATGGTCTGAAACACCAACTGCACTTCAAACTGGCACAGTTGATGGTGGCGACAATGGTACTTCATTCATTCGGGATATGAAGTTCTTTGAGCACCAGCCAAACCTTGTAATCCTCGAACACTTCGTTGCCTTCGCACCCTTGTTTGCTTCTGACAATTTCATGAAAAAGTTAAACGATGAACAGCGTGGCCAGATCATGGCCGCAGCACAGGCAGCCAGCGATGAGTTTGCAAAGCAAATTGCAACAGAGACTGAAGAAGTTCGCAGTTGGCTTGTCGATGAAGGCGGAATGGCAAGAACAAATCCTGATAAGGCTGATTTCATTAAAGCTGCTCAGGGTGTTCAAAAGTCATTCGCAGAAAAGCGTGGTGCGGAGTTTGTTAAGTTAGTCGAGGCCATTCAAGCAGCCGCCGAATAATTGCGCTTGGCACGATAATTTGAAGGGGCATATGTGCCCCTTCTTTTTGAACGATGGGGGAAGATGCATGATTGTGGCGCGCTGGCTGGAACGGCATTTCGAAGAGCTAATATGCTGTATATGTCTGGCAGTCATAGCTGTAGCTGTATTCGCTCAAGTGGTCGCTCGTTATGTTTTCCAGATTGCATTGCACTGGACCGAAGAAACCGCCTCCATGTGCATGGTTTGGGCGGTATATATGGGAGCATCCTTGTGCGTTCGTGAACGATTTCACATCCGTATCATGATTGCTGTTCAATCCCTGCCAACCCGCTTTGGCAAAATAATCATTTATATTGCTGATATTTTTTGGGCGTTTTTCTGCCTGATTATGCTGAAAGTCAGCTGGGAATATTTACACGTCTTTTGGCGATTTACCGAAACCAGTCCGTCACTGGGTATCAATCAGTTTTATCCTCAAACCATTTTGGTCATAGGTTATGGACTGATGTTGCTCCGGCTTTTTCAAACTTATTATTTGTGGTGGCAAGAAGGTTGCGAGGGGCTACCTGGCATGCTCGATGAAGAATGGGAAGAAACCAATAAAGAACAGGAGCGTCAGGCATGAGTCCGCTGATGATACTGGCAATTGTATTCGTTGTTCTAACGATCATTGGTGTTCCGCTTTTTGTCTCCGTCGGCCTGACGACACTTCTAGCCCTGTTTCTGATTGATATTCCATACACATTAATGGCGCAAACCGGCTATGGAAGCCTCACGCCATTTCCATTGCTGACTATCCCTCTGTTTGTTCTTGCAGGCAGATTGATGGAAGTCGGAGGCATGGCTACTCGCATGATAGCAATTGCCACCAATCTTGTAGGCGCATATCGCGGCTCGATGGGCCTGGTAACAGTGTTTGCATGCATGCTTTTTGCAGCCCTTTCAGGTTCTGGCCCTGCCACCACTGCTGCCATCGGCTCAGTTACCGTTCCGGCAATGCGACGCGAAGGCTATGACGTCCCTTTCGCTGCAGCTATTACTGCAAGTGCAGGCGCTTTGGGCAGTTTGATTCCGCCTTCTAATCTATTGATCATCTACGGCCTTGTGTCAGAAACATCTATCCCACGCTTATTTCTGGCGGGTCTCATACCGGGTGTAATGATAACAATACTTTTGATGATCACCACCTATATTATTGCACGTCGTAGGGGATATGGCGGTAATGGGGAACCGTTCACATGGAAACCTTTCCTTAATGCTGCATGGGATGGAAAATGGTCTATTGGTGCACCAATTCTGATCCTTGGCGGTATTTATGGTGGAGCATTTACACCAACAGAAGCAGCAGGTGTTGCAGTCTTTTATGCATTGTTTGTAGGTCTCTTCATCTACAGAGAGCTAACAATGAAAAAAGTGGTTGAAGCACTCCGGTTCACAGCACTTTTGACCGGTATTTTGATATTGCTCACCCCAACACTTGCCTTTGGTCAATTGACCGCATTTTACGATGTTCCATCGGCAGTTCAGGAAGGCATAACATCGATCACGGAAAACAAGATACTGGTCTTGTTGCTGATCGGAGTATTCTACATTTTCATTGGCACTTTCATGGAGTCGCTGGCACAGATCGTCCTGTTCACAGCTGTCTTCCTTCCATTAGTAACCTCACTGGGTGTTGACCCTGTGATGTTCGGAATTTTTACGGTTATCACATGTGAGATTGGTTTTCTTACGCCACCACTTGGTGCGAACCTTACTGTTGCTGCACGCATATCCGGCATCTCAATAGAGCGAATTTCAGTCGCAGTATTACCGTTTATTCTCGCTTACATCGTGGGAATGTTGGTATTGATCGTGTTCCCGGAACTTACCGTGTTTTTGCCAGACTGGCTTTACGGTGAAGCAAAATAGGAGCTGTTGCCATGGATATTGTCTTAAAGGGAGGAACAATTATTGACGGAACCGGCGCTGATGGTTTTGTTGGCGACTTGGTAATTACAGGCGACGAAATTACAGCAATTGAGCCAGCCAATGAAATACAAACCAATAAAGCAGAAACCATTATAGACGCCTCTGGTCTCATTGTAGCGCCGGGTTTCATTGATATGCATACCCATTCTGACTTTACGCTGATAGCTGATGGGCGTGCGGAAAGCCAAGTGCACCAAGGTGTTACGACTGAGGTCATCGGTCAATGTGGTATCAGTTGCGCGCCTGTCAACAAACCGGAAGATATTCGTAGGGTTGCGCCTTGGTACACAGATAAAGCCAAACACGAAGAGTGGCTTGGTTTTGGTGAGTATCTAGATGTGCTGGACAATACCGGCCTTGGTGTCAACGTCATGGCTTTTGTGGGACATGGAACTGTACATCGTGCAGTTCTTGGCGATGAACTTCATGCAGGTGAAGTGGAAGATGTTGCCGAAATGGCTCGCTTGGTAGACCAATGCATGGACGAAGGGGCAGGTGGTTTTTCTTCCGGACTTGAATACTTTCCAGGCATTTTAGCAGCTCCGGAAAATCTCGTGCCTTTGTGTGAGGTAGCGGCAAAATACAAGCGGCTTTATGCTACCCATGTGCGCAATCGCGATACCCATTATGATTTGGGTTTTGCTGAAGCGATTGCTACGGCCCGCCAATCTGGCGCAAAATTGCAAATCAGCCATATTCAACCAAAATACGGTGCGCCATCCTATGCAATGGAACATACGCTTGAAATGATTGAACTTGCTCGGCGGCACGACGTCGACATCGCTTTCGATGTTATCCCGCACGACTGGAACCATACCCTGATGGCGGCGATTCTACCCAAATGGGCACAAGCAGGCAGTATTGACGATGTGTTGCAAAGGTTGGCTGATCCGGAATGCAGGGAGCGCATCAAGGCAAATCCTAAGCCCATGTGGTTAATAGTCAAGGCTGAAAAGTGGTCCGACATTGTGCTTTTGAACGCTACGCATAACAAAGACATCGTGGGAGCAGACTTTGCAGAGATAGGACGTATGCGCAATTGTCACCCCTATGACGCCGTGTTGGATATTCTTTTGGAAGAAGGCGCCGACCTTATGTCTTGCATGTGGACATCCAAATCCTTCACCGATGAAGATGTGGAACTTTGCCTGAACCAACCTGAATGTGCTGTCATTTCTGATACTGTGGCAACTGCAAACGAAGGTGTTCTTGCAGATCATCTGGGCTCGCTTTCCGGATATGGCTGGGCTGCGCGGTTTCTCCAATATTATGTGCGGGACCGGCAGGTTCTGGATCTTGCCAATGGTTTGGCGAAATTGACTTCTATTCCTGCCGAGCGGTTGGGATTAAAAAATCGCGGCCGATTGGAAGCCGGATACAAGGCTGACATCTGTGTCTTCGACGAGACCAACATAGCCAGTAATGTGACGCACAAAAACCCGCGCCGATATGCTTCCGGCATTGCGCATGTGCTGGTCAATGGACAGTTGTCTATGTTGGATGGCAGAAGAACATCGGTAAACGCTGGTCGGGTCGTTCGAGATTTTGCAGCTTAAGTTTAACCAGCATATCATTGTGGTGCGGAGTGGAAGGATGGTTAGGAAATAGTGTCATGAACAGCCCCAACCTTCCCGTGATCATCCCAAATAGACACGCATGGAATAGAGGTCGAATAGTTGGTTAGAAACGACCATGTAGCGCTTCAGGCTCATGCGAAGTTTACGAGCGTTTACCAGTATCTGCGCCTTAGAGCGTATCTGGCTTGGATTGAACCGTTTGAACGCCGTGGCGTTTGTGC
>CAZEPF010000179.1:0-5810 GCA_964514045.1 uncultured Rhizobiaceae bacterium
TTCGTATTCCATGGCTCTATAATTATAACGCATCCGGCGCGATTGAAGTGCCTCAGCGTGAAGCGTTTGGCATTGTTATAACGGGTGCTTCTGCAACCTCCGAAGCGCGTTATCTGGTTGTTCTATCGGTCGTTGTGGTGATGACGTGGTTTGCATCCAACATTTTATCCGGACGCATCGGCCGCTCGTGGATGATGATCCGCGATATGGATATCGCCGCTGAATTGATGGGCGTTCGTCCGCTCTATGCAAAACTATCTGCCTTCGCAGTATCCTCGTTTTATTGTGGTGTTGCGGGCGCACTGATGGTGTTCATCTGGCAGGGCGCCGCCGAAGTTGAAATCTTTGATTATAACCGTTCGTTTCAGGTTCTCTTTATGGTGATCCTTGGAGGGCTTGGCAGTTTGCTTGGGTGTTTCCTGGGCGCTGCCGTCATCTTTATCCTACCGATTATCATACACACAATTCTGCCTCCGCTTTACAGCACGCTTACACCGTGGACGATGAATTCATCACAAGCCGATTTGATTGCTGCGGTGTTGATCGGCGTTTTGATCGTCGCGTTTCTTATTCTTGAGCCACACGGGCTCGCAAGGCTATGGGCAATCTTGAAACAGAAATTAAGAGTTTGGCCTTTCCCTTATTAAGGTTGGCTGGAAAAAAGGCTTGAAACCAGGCCTCAATTTTTTGAAACTGGTTTTATCACTTGGCACACCGGCATCATGCTGTTGCCAGAGCGTATGGGAGGAAACTACATGCTCAAGAAAATCATTTTAGGAGCTGCATCACTCGCTGTTGCAGGTTCTGTGTATACCGCCACCCCAAGTTATGCCGAGGACACGCTTTACATACCGTCTCTTAGCTACCGTACGGGTGCATTCGCAGGTGCAGGAACTCCGATTGCGAACGGATTTGCAGACTATTTTGCAATGCTAAATGCTCGCGATGGCGGCATCGGTGGCGCGAAGATCGTTCTGGAAGAATGCGAAACAGGCTACAAGGCTGATAAGGGCGTTGAGTGTTACGAAGCCACAAAAGGAAATGGCGCACTTGCCTATAACCCTTATTCAACAGGCATCACGCTTCAGCTCATTCCAAAAGCTCCAGTGGATGAAATTCCAATTCTATCCATGGGCTATGGCCTATCTGCTGCGGCGGTTGGCGAAAAGTTCCCTTGGACCTTTAACTACCCTGCATCTTACTGGAGCCAGATGTCCTCAATCCTGAAATACATCGACTCGCAAGGCGGTATTAAAGGTAAGAAAATCGGCTTTATCTACCTAGACGTGGGTTATGGTCGTGAGCCAATTCCACTACTGGAAAAACTAGCTCCTGAAATGGGTTTTGAATGGGTCGGTTTCCCGGTTGCAGGTAAAGACATGCAAAACCAGGCAGCTACATGGTTGAACGTTCGTAAGGAGCGTCCTGACTGGATGATTGCATGGAGCTTTGGTGCGATGACACCAACAGCTGTTAAAGAAGCTGCAAAAATCCGCTTCCCAATGGACAAATTCATTGGCAACTGGTGGTCAGGCGCTCATGCTGACCTTGAGCCAGTTGGTGCGCCAGGTAAAGGTTACCTATCTGCAAACTTCTCAGGTATTGGTACTGACTTCCCGGCACTTCAAGACGTGATCAAACACGTTGTGGATGCAGGCAATAGCCAGGCAGCTAAAGAAGACATCGGTAAAGTGAACTACAACCGTGGTCTCTTCAACGCTGTGATCATGGCGGAAGCAATCCGTACTGCCCAGGAAAAAACTGGCAAAAAAGGCATTACAGGTGCTGACATGCGCGTGGGCCTTGAGAACTTCGTTCTTGACGAAGCACGCCTGAAAGCAATTGGTCTTGAAGGTTTCACAGCGCCAATTACTGCGTCATGTGCTGACCATGAAGGTGCTGGTTCAATCTTCCTACAACAGTGGGATGGTTCAGACTGGAACCGTGTATCTGACCTGATTGCGCCAATGACAGATGTTGTTCGTCCGCTTCTTGAAGAAGCTGCTGAAAACTATGTCAAAGAACAGGCTGACTGGAAGACACAAAGCTGCGGTTAATCTGCACTAAATCTATGCGACAGCCCCTCTCATCAGGGGCTGTCTGCTACTTACCCTATCTAATTTTTCGGAACTGATCTTATGAGCGTCGCTGAAAATCTGCAGACCCAAAACGCCAAGTCCATTCTCTCGATTAACAATATCGAGGTGATCTACAATCACGTTATCCTTGTTCTTAAAGGGGTCTCCCTGCAAGTTCCCAAAGGGGGTATCGTGGCGATCCTTGGTGCAAATGGTGCCGGCAAGACAACGACCCTACGGGCAGTATCCAACCTACTTCGTGGTGAACGTGGTGAGGTTACCAAAGGCACGATTGAATTTAATGGTGACGAAGTTCAATCGCTAACACCCAATGAATTGGTACAGCGCGGATGCATTCAGGTGATGGAAGGCCGTCACTGTTTTGGACACCTCACGATTGAAGAGAACCTTCTAACCGGTGCATACACACGAAAAGATGGCAATGCAGCCATTAAAGATCACCTCGATCTCGTCTATCAATATTTCCCGCGCCTCAAAGAACGCCGCAAATCACAAGCAGGCTACACATCGGGCGGCGAACAGCAAATGTGCGCGATTGGTCGTGCTCTCATGTCAAAGCCTTCGATGATTTTGCTGGACGAACCTTCTATGGGTCTGGCGCCGCAATTGGTTGAGGAAATCTTTGAAATCGTCAACGACCTCAACAGCCAAGAAGGCGTTTCGTTTCTTCTTGCTGAGCAGAACACAAATATCGCCCTTAAATACGCAACCTATGGATACATTTTGGAATCAGGCCGTGTGGTGATGGATGGTGATGCTAAAGACCTGCGCGAGAACGAAGACGTGAAAGAGTTCTATCTCGGCGTTGGCGGCGAGGGCCGCAAGTCCTTCAAGGATGTAAAACACTATCGCCGCCGCAAGCGTTGGTTAGCTTGATCTAACCCATGGCGTTTTTGGGAATCATCGGGGCAGGCCTACTTCTTTGTCTCGTCTTTGGCCCGCAATATTGGGTAAAACATACTATTTCCAGCAATAGCAATGAGCGCCCTGACCTGCCGGGTACAGGGGGAGAACTTGCCGAACATCTTATCTCTGAGTTTAAAATATCGGGAACCGGAGTTGAACTCACCGATAAAGGGGACCATTACGATCCATCTGATCATATGGTGAGACTATTACAAGATAATCATACAGGCCGATCAATTTCGGCAGTGGCAATTGCAGCACATGAAGTTGGCCATGCTATTCAGCACTATGAGGGAAATCGGATGCTTGCGCTGCGCCAGACACTAGTCAAATTTGCTTCCGTTACAGACAAGTTTGCTGCGGTCTTTTTTTTCCTCGCGCCTGTTCTAGGTATCTTTGTAAGATCACCCGCGGCATTTTTTGGGTTTGTATTGCTGGGTATCGGGTTGATTGGTGTTCGGGTGATCGTTCACCTTGTCACGCTTCCGGTAGAATGGGATGCAAGTTTCAACAAAGCATTGCCCATTCTTGAGCAAGGCAATTACCTTGAGGCGAATGATCTTGCAGCCGCTCAATCGGTCTTACGCGCGGCAGCATTAACCTATGTATCAGCAGCGCTTGCAAGCCTACTTGATCTTGCACGCTGGATTAGAATTTTAAGATGATGAACAGAGCTTTTTAAACATTATGAGTAAATTTTTTGACGCGTTAGAAACACGCAATGCCGAGACAAGAGAGGCGGAACTGTTTAACAGTTTTCCTGCGTTTCTTAAGGATATTAAAACACGAATTCCCGGTTGGGCTGAGCGGTTAAAAGACATCGATGAGAATACCATCAATTCTCGCGAAGCTCTGTCAAAAATCTCCGTGATGCGCAAACCAGAATTGATGGATGCGCAAGCCAAGTCTCCCCCATTTGGTGGCTTTGTTGATCAGCATCAATTGGCAG
Source organism: uncultured Rhizobiaceae bacterium (assembly GCA_964514045.1). Taxonomy (GTDB): domain Bacteria; phylum Pseudomonadota; class Alphaproteobacteria; order Rhizobiales; family Rhizobiaceae; genus JAALLB01. The sequence continues at coordinate 3,955 of CAZEPF010000179.1, forward strand.
GCACTCGGGTATTTATGTCGCCAGGCCCAGTTTGGGAACCACAAGCACCCGGACCAGATCCATGGCTTGCGGCGCGCTCTATCTATGCCGCCGGCATCCGGAAAGGTGACATTGTGCTGTGTTCAATAGGCTACACACTCACGCCAGGCGGGGCTATTCTTGATGAGGGTCTTCGGGCATTGGGTGCAACGGTATTTCCGGCAGGTGTTGGCAATACGGAAGTTCAGGCCGAGGCCATTCAATCATTAAAGGCAGGTGCTTATGTGGGTACACCTGATTTTCTGCAGGTTATTCTCGATAAAGCCAAAGAGAACGGGATCGATGTATCGTCCCTTAACAAAGCATTGGTCTCAGGTGGTGCGCTTTTCCCATCCATGCGTGACAAATACGAAGCACAAGGCATTCAGGTAACGCAGGCTTATGCGACTGCAGATATTGGCATGATTGCTTACGAGACATGGCATGACGGGCAATTGGTTGACGGCATGATCTGTAATGAAAACCTAATCGTTGAGATCGTGCGGCCGGGTACAGACGACCCTGTTGTCCCTGGTGAAGTCGGCGAAGTTGTTGTCACAAGCTTTAATTCAGCCTATCCACTCGTGCGATTTGGAACAGGTGATATGTCTGCCGTTATTGATGAACCATCCCCATGCGGACGAACCAATACACGGATTAAGGGATGGCTTGGACGTGCAGACCAGCGTACGAAAGTTAAGGGTATGTTTGTTGATCCAAAACAAATCGACCAAATTGTGAAGTCTGTTCCTACACTTGAAAAAGCCCGATTGATTATCGCGCGCGAAAATGAACGTGATGTGATGACCCTACACGCACTTGGTAATAACCTTGATCGTTTTGCACTCGAAGATGTGTTGAATGAAGTTACCAACCTTAAAGGTAAGGTCGAGATTGTAGATACGATTCCCAATGATGGCAAAGTCATTGATGATCAACGCGATTATCAGTCCTAGTCATGGGTGAGCGCATAGACGATTGGGACACGGCCTACGGAAATGCAGCTAGCATTCCCAATGCTGGTTCTTTTGTGGAGAAATGGCCGGAAGACGCTGAAGCATTTCGTGCTGCAACACGGTGCGAGATTGATCTGGCCTATGGCGACACGCCTCGCGAAAAATTCGACCTTTTTTATCCCGATGGCGAGAGCCAAGGATTATTTATCTTTGTACATGGCGGATATTGGCACCGCTTTGATAAATCCTTCTGGAGCCATTTGGCGGCAGGGCCTCTAAGTCTTGGCTGGCATGTGGCACTGCCTTCCTACACGCTCGCGCCAAACGCTCGTGTTTCCGATATAACACAACAAATTGCTCAGGCGATTGAAGTCGCTGCGCACAAGATTGATGGCCCGATTGTGCTTGCTGGCCATTCAGCAGGCGGCCATTTGGTAACGCGGCAGGTCTGCACGGATACGCATTTGCCTGATACGGTGCTGGATAGGATAGCGCGTGTCATTTCGATCAGCGGCGTTCACGATTTGCGACCAATTATGAGGTTGGAATTCAACGAAGCCGTACAATTAGACGAAGAAGAAGCATGGGCAGAAAGCCCGGCTCTCTTGGCGCCTTTTGGGGATATTCCAATTGACTGTGTGGTGGGTAGAGACGAGTTGCCAGAGTTTCGCCGACAAAACGCATTGCTTGCGAACATCTGGAAAGGGCTTGGGGCAGAAACCTCATGTCACGAGATTTTTGGCACCCATCATTTCAATGTCATTGATGATCTAAAAAACCCTCAAGGGTTAATGTGCTCTTTAATACATGAGCCAGACTAGAGCGTGTCTGTCTTGGATTGAACCGTTTGAACGCCGTGGCGTTTGTGCTCCTGACTAGGCG
>CAZEPF010000180.1:0-5790 GCA_964514045.1 uncultured Rhizobiaceae bacterium
CGTATATATCGACCCCGCTTTTGGGTTTGGTGGATACCGCTGTCGTGGGGCAGTTTGGTGATGCTGCGCTCATTGGCGGTCTTGCGGTTGGCGCTATCATCATTGATGTTGTGTTCACAACATTCAATTTTCTGCGCGGTGGTACATCTGCACTGGCAGCCCAAGCCTATGGCAAAGGCGATGCAACAGAAAGTCAGGCGGTTTTGTTTCGTGCACTTGCCATCGCGATTGTAAGTGGCATCGTGATGGTGATCATTAGCCCGTTAATTCTCTGGCTTGGGATATTGGCGATTGCACCTGGCAAGGAAGTCTCCGAGGCAACCGCTACATATTTTCTTATCCGAATGATCTCAGCCCCTTTTGCTCTCGGGAATTATGCAATTCTTGGCTGGCTATTAGGGATTGGTCGGTCCGGTACCACGCTTGCAGTCCAGCTTTTATTAAATGGTGTGAACATCGTATTGAGTATCATTCTAGGCCTATGGCTTGAATGGCAGATTGAGGGCGTGGCCATTGCAACCGTTATCGGTGAGGTGATTGCGTTTATCGTCGGCTGTGTTGTGTGTTGGGTATTGCTGAACAAAAACGAACGTCCCAGTAAAGCGCAGTTGATGGAGCGCCACGCATGGGGGCGTCTCATCAACTTGAACGCTGACATTATGTTGCGTTCGTTTATTTTACTTTTTGCTTTTGGTTATTTCACCGCGCAGGGCGCACGGCTGGGTGAAATTACACTGGCTGCCAATGCCATATTGATGCATCTGTTTTTCATTGGGGCGTATTTTCTGGACGGACTTGCAACGGCCGCAGAACAATTATGTGGCAGAGCCGTTGGTGCAAATTATCGCGATGGTTTCTGGAAAGCGCTGCGCCTGACTACTGTCTGGAACGTAATCATGGCGCTCCTGGTCAGCGTCATATTCGTGGTCATGGGGCCATACCTGATTGACCTGATGAGTACGAATTTAGAGATCAGAAATGAAGCCACTACTTATCTGATTTGGGCAGCGTTAATACCGCTATCCGGCGTGCTGGCATTTCAGATGGACGGTGTATTTATCGGATCAACATGGTCCAGAGATATGAGCATTATGATGATTGTCTCTTTCATCTTGTATGTATTGATCTGGCAGATTGTAAAAGACCCTATGGGCAATCATGGTCTTTGGCTGGCACTTCATGCCTTTGTTGCAATTCGTGGGGTAACACTGGCCTTTAAAGTGCCGGGAAATGTCAGTCGAACGTTTGATACGCTCTAAATCCAGTTTTTGTGTCTTGTGCCAACCAAGTCGGCAATGCTGGAAACGTTTGTCCGTGTCAGATGTTTTGACAGACCAGCAACAATCTCGTTTGGCAGGCTAGGCCCGCCATACACCATGCCAGTGTAAAGTTGTACGAGATGTGCACCCGCTTCAATTTTGATCACCGCGTCTTCAGCGCTGGAAATTCCACCCACGCCAATCAGTGGAACCTTACCACCAATGCGAGAATACATTTCCGCAAGTACGCGTGTAGATTTTTCAAACAGTGGTTTACCTGAAAGCCCGCCTGCCTCAGTTGTATGCCGTGTATCTCTTAGCCCGCTTCGATCAAGCGTAGTGTTGGACACAATCAGGCCGGACAGGTTCGAGGCTGATACAACTTCGGCGATCTCATCGAGTTCGTGGGTTTCGAGGTCGGGCGCTATTTTCAAGAAAACGGGTACGCGGTGTCCACTGGGTTTTGCGCAAGCCTCAACACGCTCAAAGATACGGTTTAGCAGAACTTTTAATGCATCTGCTGCTTGAAGGTTGCGCAAACCGGGCGTGTTGGGTGATGAAATATTGGCGGTGAAATAAGAGGCAACATCGTAAAATGCGTCTATGCCAGTTTCATAGTCAGCCACAAAATCCTGCGATGTTTTATTGGCGCCGATGTTGACACCGACAATTCCCTGCTGCCCGCTTCTGGCTTTTAATCGGGAGAGAGCATTTGCGTGACCTTGATTGTTAAAGCCCAATCGGTTGATCAACCCATGGTCATCAGGCAACCGAAAGACCCTTGGTTTTGGATTGCCTGATTGCGGTAAGGGCGTAACAGTGCCAACTTCCGTAAAGCCAAACCCAAGACGCAAAATAGCATCAGGCACTTCTGCATTCTTGTCATATCCTGCGGCAAGACCAACCGGATTTGGAAAGTTAAGGTCTGCGATATTAACAACAAGTCGGTTGTCGGATTTTAAAGGGCGCGGTGCAACAAGACCGGTTTTTAGTCCCTTTATTGAAAGCTCATGCGCTTTTTCCGGCTGCAGGGAAAACAGAGCAGGGCGTGCAAGATCAAAAAGTCTCATCAATAATGATCCGGAAATGTATGGGACCCGTCTTCATTTTGCGTCAATGTATGGGCAGCAATGGCAAGGGCAGGATCAAGCTCGGAATACAAATGCGGGAACTGATCACCACCACGTGAAATTTCCCATTTCATCGCGTCACCAAAGTCAGCGCTATTAAAGGCGATAAGCAGAAGATCACCTTTATTTTGAAAATGCTTGCGAGCCGTTTCTTCAACTTGTTCGCGGGTAGAAAAATGAATGAACCCGTCGCTTAAATCGACAGGCGCACCTTTATACACCCCTGCCGAAACTGCATCTTGCCACATATCGGAGGTTTCAATTTTATAGATTACCTGGGTCAAGTTTTACTCTGTTTTTCAATCTGGCGGTTTAGGAACGCGCTGATCGCTTTACGGCTGTCGCGGGCCTGTTTAAGTTCGTCAAAATACTGAAATACATGACAGCCACCGGGATAAATATCTAATTCTGTATCTGCTTGTTTTTGAACCCATGAATTTGCCATAAAAATTGAATCATCCAAGAGCGCATCTTGCGTGCCTATAGTAAAATGCGCCGGTGGCATATCGTGCAAGCTTGCATAAAGAGGCGAGACATCAGGGTCTCTTCGGTCTTCATTATTTTGTAAAAGACAGGCTGAAAAATTCACCATGTCTTTGTGGCGCAAAATCAGATTACTGGAAAAGTTAGCAGCACTGGGTGTCATGCCAAGATCATAAATTCCTGCGATCAACACAGCCGCATGAAACGGTGTCTGTTGATGACGGTCGCGCAACCGTAGTAAGGCATTGGCCGCAAGATGGCCGCCAGCGCTTTCACCGCCGATTGCAAGAAATGCGGTATTAAGGTGTTTGGAACCATCACCCGTAAGCCATAAGGCAGCATCTTCGCAATCATCAGCAGGAGCAGGAAAGGCATACTCTGGTGCAAGACGGTATTCGACGGAAATACAGGCAAGACCGGTGTCATTGGATAGCTCTTTAAGGCGCTGGTCCTGCATATCGGCATTACCATATACCCAGCCACCACCATGAATATGGAGAAAGACGCCACGCTCTTTGCCAGCCGCGGGCCGAATAATTCTGAGCGGTATTTTTCCGCCACGCCCGTCGATCTCAATTGTTTCGGCGTCAGGGTCAAAAGCCTCTAAAGGAAATACCCCTTTACCTTCACGTCTGGCTTGTCGAACCAGATTGCGATCCATATCCCAAAGTTCAGGCCCGCTGGAAATTGCATCAATAACGCGCTGGTTAAATTTAGCGGTCTCTTCCGGAATTGCATCGTCGGAAAATAGGCTTGGGTCAGGCAGGGGCATTTTCTACCTCGTGCGGTGCTGTTGATTTTAGTTTACGTGCGTAAAGGCCGTAGCAGATCAAGATTATACCAGAGCAAAAAGCTCCGATTATGCCATAGGAAAAATTAGCGCCAGCGGGGGATATGAAACCACTCAACGCTTGAAGTTCATCGCCGGATGCTAGGATTAAATCCGTACCATATCGAGCAAGTAACATCAGAATTGTGGTTATGCCAAAGCCGGTTAAACACGCCACTGCCTGCATGGTTCTATTCTGGGTCAGGCCCCAAAACCGATTGATGAGAATCGGGAAAAGTCCCGCAGCCGATAAGGCAAGTGAAGCTTCAAACATGAATTTAGGATCAGGACGTAACTTAAGAGCGATCAGTGAAATCATGATAATCACAAGTAGTAGAAACAATCGCGTCATAAACAGTCTGACAGAGTGCGGTGATTGTGGACGGATCATATTCTGATAGGCATCGTTTGAGATAGACAGCGCTATAATAAAAAACAGCCCGTCACAGGTCGTAAACAATGCGAGCAGTGCGCCTGTAGCAATCAGAATGGTAACCAGTTCTGGCAAGCCATGCAGAATAGAACTGGCAAGAACGATCAGGTCCGGATTAAGCTGAATGTCACTGAGAGATAAAAACGTCTCGCTATTGCCACCACATGCAGCCAGCGTCTCGCTAACGTTGGAAACCAGTTTCCCGCATAGGCTTATCAGCGGCAAATTCCCGTCCCCACTGAGCGAAAACACCCAACTGGCAGAGGCTTCCAAATCGCTTAACTGCAATCCTAAGAGCGAGGTGTAGATATCAAACCGAACGAATGCCGCAACTGCTGGAACCGCTGATAGAAATAATAACACCAGGATGAATGATAAAAAGCCTGTGCGCCGCGCATCACGCCCGCGTTCAAAGCTGCCAAAGTGCATTAACAGGTGAGGCATGCTTGCCGTACCAATTGCGATACAAGCCATGATCATCAGATAATCAAATGACCCGAACCCACCTGCATTTCGCGAAATATCAAACACATCACCTGTTGCCATGATGCCCGCATCCACCAGTTCAAGATCAATTTCTGAAATTGGCTGCAGGGCTGCAAAGCCAAATGAAAGCTGTGGGATTGGAATACCGCTGACCCGGATTGAAATCCAGATAAGTGGCAGTAGAAAAATTGCTACAAGAACCGGATAGGCAACAGCACGAATAATCGTAACACCGCGAATGCCCGCCACGATGGTTGCAAAGCCAATTGCAAGTGCGCTCAGCACTATGGATTGACGGGGGCTGAACCCAAAATATTGTCCGGCAATCTGTGTTATGAATTCCATTTGAGACAGCAGCAATAGGCTACAACACACAACAACAATCGCGAGCACTATTAACCGTGGTAAACTGCGTACACCATCTGCAGTAAACAAGGCTGGCACAGTCGCCACCCGCTCCCGACAAAACCCTGATGCAAACAAAAGTGCCATGAGTGCAATACCCAAAAGCCATCCGGAAAAATAGGCAAAAGCCGATATGCCATTTTGGTAAAACATGCCTGCCAAAAGAACAAATATGCCTGATGAGATGACGCCTGAGGCAATTGCTTGTGCGCCCGTTGATCGACCGGATTGCCGTGCCGCAAATTGAAAGTCGCTCATATTCATGGTCTTGCCGATAAAGCCCGCAAATATGTAACTGCTTGCGATGAAGACCAACATGGTCAGGGTAACATCGCCGGGCTGCGACCCGATTTGTAAAAGCAAGGCACAAAACAATGTCACGATCAGCAGGCTTGCCGCATACATGAGGCTGACAGACCATGTAGATTTTAGACTAATAGAATCCAGCATCCTGCGTCCTACTCGTTCTCAAATTCTGTCGATCATGATCTTCTGCAAATCTGACAAATCCTAGCAAAACGAGCGCTATAGCGACGGGTGCTACAAACATCATAAAAGCGTATCCACTTGGCATACCTAGTATGGATGCTGGTAGCGCATTATTTACGAAACCTGACCAAGGTAGGGCAAAAACCCCGCATAGAACTGATGCAATAACAGCAACAATTCGCAGGGCATGTTTGCCCTTGTTCAAATGTCTGAAATAATTTCGGATCATCGCCAATCTTTATGATGTTCGTTCGAAGCTGAACATGACATTTCGCG
>CAZEPF010000181.1:0-1532 GCA_964514045.1 uncultured Rhizobiaceae bacterium
AGCACAAACGCCACGGCGTTCAAACGGTTCAATCCAAGCCAGATACGCTCTAGATGGAATCAGCAGGAACGGGGAACTCATCCAGCGACTTACCGCCAAAGCGCTGCATTGCTTGTTCATGGTCAAATTCAGCAGCCTCGATAAGACCGTCTAATGTAAAGTTTGTCGGGTCAATATATCGGCGACCAAAACCGCCTTCTTCGAAGTCAAAGGTTTTTTCTTCAAAGCCGCGCGCATTGGTATTGAAAATTAAAGCAGGACCATCCACAGCCTGAAACCAGTGAACGTTGCGATTCCACTCAGATGCCTGAAACACATCACCCACTTTGAGGGTTGTGTCGTTTACGAGCCGCAATCTCAGGCTTCCGCTATGTGTACGATTGACGCGATCATACTCACGCAACCGCACTTTACCGCGCACAATAATCTGTGTGGACATGACATTGAAATGGTGATGTGGTGGATGCACCTCCCCTTTTTCAACGCCGTAAAAAAGAATGGTGTATCGGCGGTCATCAATATGACGGCGCACAAGCTCCAGCTGTTCACTGCCAGAAAACGCATCACTAATAAGACTCGTTAATTCACCGCCTTCAATTTTTGGAGAAAAGAAGGCGATTGTTTCAGCCAAGTAATCCTCGGCAGAGAGGTCCCCACGATGAAGCCGCTGAATGATTTCCAGATACTCATCATCTATTGGTTTGGGCAGCAGGCACGTTTTTGTGCGAAGGGTTGGTTCACCCATATCCGCGCCAGTTGCATTCATTACGGCAAATCATCATTTTTCTGAGGTTGCTCGCCTGCAGCTTCATCATCAACAACCCGCCTTGCCGCTGCAGCGACTGCTTGCTTTTCTTTGTCGGACAAAGGCACTGCTGGGTCTTCAGCCATGCGCACGGTAACCTCTTTATTGGCGAACTTAATATCTTCTTGTTCAAAGAGTTCGCGAATGGCTGCGTACACGACCTTACGCGTGACAAACTGATCGCCCGGCTTGGTCATGAATTTCACACGGATGATCATCGCTGAATCTTCCATGCGATACACGCCTTGTGACTTAAGCGGCTGCATGAAGAGATCACCCACTTCCGGGTGCTCAAGCAGACGCTGGCCAAGTTTTTTCACGAGTTTTCTAACCCGCTCAATATCGGTGTTATAGGTTAGGCGAAGTGGCAATTTCATCATCACCCAGTCCCGCGAATAGTTTGTAAGCTGTGTAATTTCACCAAATGGAATAGTATGAAGTGGACCGTTATGGTGACGCAGTTGGAAGGACCGCAGTGAGATTTTCTCTACTGTGCCGCGAATCTCACCCAGTTCAATATATTCGCCCTTGCGGAACGCATCATCAAACAGAAAGAACCCGCCTGAGAATATATCGCGGATCATGGTCTGCGCGCCGAAGCCAACCGCCAAACCAATCACACCAGCACCTGCAAATAGCGGTGCTATATCAACACCCATATTGGACAGAATAATCATACCGGAAAGTATGAAAATACAAGCAACCAAAACATTGCGCAGCAGTGGAA
>CAZEPF010000181.1:1542-5751 GCA_964514045.1 uncultured Rhizobiaceae bacterium
CCAATCGGCTGGCACTTTTGCCTGACATTTCCTCACCGGCCTCGCCGCTTTCCGCAAATGCGTCTTCGCCTTCTGCTTCAAGCTGATTGTTGATGTACACAACCACCAAGCGATACATGAACCAGCCAAGGAAGATGATCAGTATTGTATCTAGAAAGCCGGTAACAGGATTTCCGCGCTCACCGATGTTAACGTCCCAAGCCCGCAATACCCACCAGAAACCACCGATCAGCGCCAACATACCTGCGGCTTCTTCCAGCAATGTCTTAAAGATCGGCTTGTAAATCTCCGGTTCGTCACTTTCTTTTGCAGTCATGACCTGATTGATGATCATTTCTTCATCATCATCATCCGAACGATTTGCTTGCGCTTCTTCAAATGCACGCTGGTCTGCTTCGCGTTGAATACGGCGCTGCTCCATAAGCAGTGCCTGATGCTTTTCAAAACGTGCTTTCCGGTTTCCGTATACGCGGTCAATGATGATGATCAGCATCCCGTATGCAGCAACCGCACCGATGAGTGCAGCAACAGGGGCACCTACGACAGCCAGAGCACCCGGCATGTTTAATGACACACGGAACATGCTGACGAGCCACGCCACGACCAGATATCCGATCATGAGTATATGCCACTGTGACGCCAGTAATTTGCGTAAGCCGGATTTGTTAAGCGGATCACCCGAACCCAGAATGATGTCGTGAAATTCTTGATTATGTTTGAGGAACAGCCCACCGATCAACAGCGCAGACACAAACAAAGAAACAATCACAAGCAATTTAAGCGGATCACCGGGCAATCCAATGAAAGCAAGCCAGACGAAGAACGAACAAATCACAACAACGATAAGAGCAATTGTCCGCCAATCGCGCTGCATCATATCAGCTGACTCATCGGTTAGATTGATCAGACGATGTGAGGCGCTATCGGGTGAAATCATATTAAACAGGATCACATGTCGGAACAGGCGGTAGGTCGTATACGCACCGATAATCGCACCAACCGTCGCATAACTCGCGCCATGACCGGGATCAAAAATCAAAACAACGACGAACGCGATAGACGCCATGATTGCAAGATTGAGCAATATCAAAAACGCACGGAACATAAGATAGGAAATTTTTGCCGCGTCATTCACCGGATTGGGGTCATAAAGGCTTGCGAAATAGCGCACATTCCAGCGTCTGATTGCATAGGCAGGGACGGTTCCAACTACGACACCCAAGACCGAGAGACCGATAGAAAACCATAGCCATGAAAAGGTTCCATCTGGGCTGACTTTAGACAGTGTGGCTTGAATAGCTGGAAACAAGTTACCCGCATTGGAGAAAATGCGTCTTAACTCACCGCGCATTTTGAACATCTGTTCCTGCAGCGTTGGCCCTGTATCTTTTGGTTTTGCGTTCTCATGATCGGGTGAAATCACCACAATGCTCACGCCTTTTTCCTTGGCCTGATCAATGATCGGTTGGAGGTCTAATTGGCTGGCTGAATTTTCCTGAGCCAACACTACACTCTCGAACGAAAGACTTGTTAAAAGAGCAGCCATGCTTATGAACATCACAGCCAATAAGAGTGTAAACCGCTTCATCTCAATCCCCCGATCAGATAGTTTTAACTATTCTCAAACTCAACACACTTGGTGTGCCAAGTCGAATGTTTTGTTGTGTATATGAGCAAACTGCCTATACGCCATAATACTGGCGATACCAGCGCACGAATTGTCTTAACCCGTCACGCAAGTTGGTTGTGGGTTTGAAACCATAGTCACGATTGATCGCTGTAATATCCGCCGCCGTTGCTGGCACGTCACCTGGTTGCATTTCCAGGTTTTTGCGATTGGCTTTTACCCCAAGCTCATCTTCCAGAATGGCAATAAAGTCTTCGAGTTTCTCAGGATTGTTATTGCCGATATTATACACGCCATGCGGCACACCTTCTCGGTTAATTGGCCCCTGCTCTGCAATGCGCACTACGCCATCTACAATGTCATCGATATAGGTGAAATCCCGCAACATATCGCCGTGGTTGAAGACCTGAATTTCCTCGCCTGCCAGAATTTTCTTGGTGAATGAATAATAAGCCATGTCCGGTCGACCCCAAGGCCCGTAAACCGTGAAGAAACGCAGTCCTGTTAGCGGAATGCCAAACAGATGGGCATAGGTGTGGCTCATCAATTCATTGGATTTCTTTGTCGCTGCATAAAGCGAAATAGGTGTGTCCGCGCGATCAGATTCCAAGAATGGCAAATCCGTGCGACCTCCATAAACAGAACTGGACGACGCATAGAGCACGTGTTCCAGCCCATGCGTGTTTCGCGCAAGTTCCAACATGTTGACGTGGCCAACCAAATTGGACTGAACATAGGCAGATGGATTATCGATGCTGTATCGAACACCCGCCTGAGCGGCTAGATGAATGATCGTCGTAATCGGCTTTCCATTTACAAACTGGTTCAGCGCATCCGCGTCTGCAATATCTAATTCGCCGAAGGTAAAAGCTTCACACTGTGACAGACGTTCGAGGCGTGCGCGTTTTAGATCGGGCGCATAATAATCGTTTACATTATCAACGCCATAAACGGTCTCACCGTTTTCTAACAATTTGGCCGCGGTGCTGGAACCAACAAAGCCAGCCGCGCCGGTGATTAAATAAGTCACGCATTCATTCCAAGAAGTTCTTCAATAAGCTCAACGTCTTTTGCGGATTGCGTCTTGTAAAGTCAAACCGGAAAAGAAAAAGGGCAATGGCTCAGTTTGAAATTTCCGTTCAATCACACAACACGATGGCGACAGATTTAAGGCCTGCTTTGAGCCCAAAGCGCAATTTTAATAGACAAATGCCAAAAACTCTGGATACAGTATACAACCGCACTAACAGCTGCTTGAAGGGGACAAGAATGTCGGACCAATCGGAGCAGGTGGCGTCTGCTGATATAGTGATCATTGGCGCTGGTGTAATGGGCGCGAGCATCGCATTTCAGCTTTCCAAAAAGAGCAATAAGAGGGTAACCCTGATTGACCAAACACCTCCGTTGGGGGGCATGTCAGGGCGCACATTCGGCCAAATCCGGCTGCATTACTCCAACGCGCTTCTGCTTGAAATGGCGATGCGCGGCGTACAATTTTTTCGGAACTGGCAAAGTGAAGTGGGATATGGCGATCCGGGCTATGTGCAAATGGGGTATCTGCTGATCGTCGTTGAAAAGCAATTGGACGCGTTACAACGCAATATCAATCTGGCCCAAAGTCTTGGGATCGAGACGCATTTTGTTGATCCTGCTCAAATCAAGAAAATTGAACCCTCCCTCAACATTGACGGTTTGGTCGGAGGCGTGCACGATCCTGCTGGTGGCTATATAGATGTGACCCGAATTGTGCTGAGCTTTCTTTCGGCCAGCCAAGAACGTGGTGTCCAACTGATGTCTGGTGTTCGTGTCGACTCGATTGAGACAAAAAATGGCCGCGCAGTTGGGGTTAGAACGTCCGTTGGCCGAATAGCTGCCCCCATGATTATCAATGCTAGCGGGCCTTGGGCCGGTGAGTTGCTTGCCCCTTTGGACGTTGATTTGCCAATGGAACCTCGGCGCTTGGATACAATGTATTTGCGCCAACAACCCGGGCGTGCGCAACTTGGGTGCTGTATAACGGATGGGAACTCAAACGTAGCAATACGCCCTGACATGGGGAGAGATTTTCTGGTTGGAGCGTACCCCAAAGAGATGCCATTGGCGCAAGATCCAGCTGAAGGCAACAACGCGCAAGGTGATGCAGAGCATCTCGTCAGGATCCGAAAATCGCTCGCAGAACGTTTGCCAGACTTTACTGACGCCGTGCCTGTCCGCTCTGTTTCTGGAACCTACGACATCACGCCCGATTGGCATCCCATCCTGGGCTGGGCTCCAAACGTTGAGGGGCTATATCTAGTAACTGGTTTCTCTGGGCATGGGTTGAAACTCGCTCCGGCAGTTGGCGAGGCCGTATCGAGTATCGTCCTGGAAAAACACCCTGAGTTTGATTTGGCACCTGTACGACTAGAGCGTTTTGAAGAAGAGGAGCCGATGTTTTTGGCCTATGGGCCGGGTGGTCGTGCGTGATTGAAACTCGATCTGCGAAGGACCGCTAAGTCCTCTCAGCAAAAATTCAAATTGCGACGCTAACAAGAAAAAGGAAGCTGTGCGGTCCCATGCAACAGCTTCCTGATTTCTTATCG
>CAZEPF010000182.1:0-5660 GCA_964514045.1 uncultured Rhizobiaceae bacterium
GAAATCAAAAATCCAACCCATCAAATCAATTCAATCCAAGACAGACACGCTCTAATGTCGCATCAATTACCACGGTGCAATACGCCACTGCCCAAACGCGCTAAAACATCCCGTAATTCCGGATCATCAATCTCCTCTAACAAGCCTGATAGTTTGACTTTATCGACTTTCGATAAAGGCTCAGGTGCCAGCTCCACAGGTGCAGCAGGTTCCAGTTTGACCGGCTTTTGCACGATGCGCACACGTTTGATGGCCTGAAATCCAAAGAATACGTTCACCCGCTCTAGAATTGCAGCTTGTTCATGCTGAAAGAAGAGCGCCGAGGATGGTTCGCATGCCACCACAAGCGTGGCAGGTTCAAACGAATTTTCCTCATGGATACGACGTGGCCAATCTATCTTTTCAGGACGTGTGGTATCACCAAACTCTTCGCCTGCAATTTCCGGCCAAGCACGCACCAGATCAAGGCGCATTCCTGTTCTTCGCGCCAGAACAGGTTCCAGCACGCCCGATAAAAGCTCCATGACCGAACGTGCCCGTTTGAGTTTCCCCGAACGCTGCTTCGATCTGTCCTGTGAAGACTGGTTTGCCATGCTTGATTTTTGTACCTGTTCACGGTCCATCGTAATCGTATGAATAGCACTGACACTCATTTACAGAAAGACCCGTCACGATTTGCGACCAGACTTCTGGATTGGTACGGCGTTCATGCGCGCAGCATGCCTTGGCGAATCCCACCGCAAGACCATGCGCAAGGAGTACGGCAAGACGCGTATCGCACCTGGCTATCAGAGGTTATGCTGCAACAATCGCAAGTTGCGACCGTCCGTGATTACTATTTGAAGTTCACAAAAAAATGGCCCCGTGTTGAAGACCTTGCAGCCAGTGATCAGGAAGATGTTTTAAAGGCATGGGCGGGGCTTGGATATTACTCGCGCGCAAGAAACCTAAAAAAATGCGCCGATGAAGTGGTTGCCACCCACAATAGTAAATTCCCCGATACGTATGATCAGTTAAAAACACTGCCCGGGATCGGGGATTATACCGCATCCGCGATTGCATCTATTGCTTTTGATGAACCCGTGCCCGTGATGGACGGTAATGTGGAGCGCGTAATTGCCAGACACAAGACAATCAAAACACCGTTTCCAAAGGCAAAGCCTGAAATAAAAGCTGTTCTAGTTGAGGTGTTGGACACGGAAAAACCGGGGGAATTTGCTCAAGCGATGATGGACCTTGGCGCTACGATTTGCACGCCCAAAAAACCAGCCTGTAGCCTTTGCCCAATCAATGAGGATTGCCAAGCCCATATAAACGGCACTTGGGAAACTTACCCTGTTAAACTGCCCAAGAAACTAAAGCCGACCCGAAAGGGCGCTGCGTTTATCATTGAAAATACGCGGGGCGAAATCTTCTTATGTAAACGCCCTGAAACGGGCCTTCTTGCTGGCATGACGCAAGTTCCCACTACGAACTGGACAGTATCTCAGGATGGGAAGACCGGAACAACTGCAGCTCCAATGTATGCTGAATGGCAAAAAAGAGGGATAGCTCGCCATACGTTTACTCATTTTCACCTTGAGTTAGAGGTTTGGCATACAACGGCAAGCGAAATGCCATTTGAAGGGTGGTGGTGCCGTGAAACCCAACTGAAAGAAGAAGCGTTACCTAAGGTTATGCACAAGGTATTGGCTTTGCGCTGATAGAAATAGACTCTAATTGACGGTATATTCTCCTAATGAATGGCAAGGGATTTAGGCTGATCCCATGCAACCAATGCGTAACGGTGAAATAGTTGAGCTTAGCTTCTACATATATTGGTTCTTGTTTTAAGGGCGAAAAACAGCCTCGCCGTTTTGGCAGAGTATTTTCATTATCATGCGTATCCGCTGCTATTTTAGCATGCACACTAACACCTGCCCTATCCGGTGATTTTTCCATGAATTTGGGGAGTAACCCGAACTGGCCATCAGGCAGTAATGGGCCGGTTACCTTCACCATGACTGATCAATTCGGTTTTGAACTCACGGGCACAGGCACCATCACGCAAGCGGGTGGGTCCGGATTAGCTGCTTTTCCGATCAATGAGGTTGCGTTTTTTGGTACAGAAACATCCATTGGTCTGATCTGGGATTCAGGAGCAGGAAATAGTGGTATTGGAGAAGCGCCCAACACAGCCACACTTTCATTCACGAGTGGGGGGGCGCCATTTGGCGTTGATTCCCTTTCTTTCGTGATCAGCGATATTGATTCTGTCGATAATAATTCAAACAATGACCGTTGTGATTTTATTACGGCAACAGGCAATGCGGGAAACCCAGCGCTTTCCTATGTGATCCCTCCAAATGCCAACACTTCCGTCTTAATTGGCCCGGGTGCGGGTTCGGGAGCAACCGGAGCGATTGGTGCCAATCAGGCACAGTGTATCTACAATACAGGAGCTCCTGGCTCCCCCAATTCCGCTGCAAATGATTTGGGTTCAATTCGAGCAACCTGGCCTGCAGGCACAAGTACAGCGGTTGTGGTATATGATGAATCCATCGAGAACGTCCAAGGCAATAACAACCTGAACGCTGCTGCCCGTGGCATTGGTATTTGGGCAAGTTCTGCGATTGTAGTTGATCAATCTATCAGCCTTGCAAAATCTGCTGATGTCTCCACCTATGCGGGCGCTGGTGATACTATTACCTATACATATGTTATTACCAATGACGGGCCTTTGCCCATCAACACGGGTCAAGATATTCAAATCAATGATGATGTGATTGGAACGTTTACCTGTCCTGCGATTGGTTCCGATGTGCCATCAGGCGGGACATTTACCTGCACACAAACCTATTCCACAACAGCTGGTGACGCATCCGCCAATAATGTTGTGAACACTGCTGTTGCAGGCGTTGGCACACCCGGACAGGCATTTGGTACACGGCTGCAATCGAACTCGTCAGATGCAACCGTCATTCGGGAAATTCCTGCTCTTACATTGTCAAAAAGCGCATCAGGCGCAACGGTTGCTGCGGGCGGCAATCCTACACTTTCCGATAGTGGTGACACTATCACCTACACATATGTGGTGAATAATACGGGCAATGTTCCGGTAAATGGTGTGGCAATTTCCGATAGTGGCCCAACGTTTAACGGTTCGGCAGGTACAGGTACATTGTCTGCGTTTAGTCCGGCAACCGCAACAATTGGAGTGGGCGCATCGGAAACTTTCACCGCAACCTATACGCTAAGCCAGCAGGATGTTGATAACGCTGCCGGTGTTACAGATGCTGTAAGCAATACGGCCAGTGCCAGCGGCGCATCCGTGAGCGGTGTGGGAGCTACATCCAATAACTCTACCGCGGAAACCACCATACCAGGTGGTGCGAGCATTACGGTTACAAAAGTTGCCTCCGACGACACTAATGTGCCCGTGGGTGTGACGGTGACATATACCTATCGTGTCACCAATACGGGCAATCAGACGGTTTCAAATATTGTACTGTCAGATGCACATAATGGCAGTGGCCCTGCCCCGACACCCGCAGGGGAAAATCTGTTTGCAGATAATGGTCCAACGGGCGATTCTACCGACTCCGGCACAAATGGTGTCTGGGACAGTCTTGCACCCGGCGATGTGGTGGAGTTCACCGCAAATTACACGGTAACCCAGCAAGACATCGACACGTTGCAGTAGGCTTTTTTAAGCCCCTGCAGACATGACTTCCTGACGATAACTTTTTCGCAGTTCATCAATAGGAAGCATTTTCTTACCCGATTTGAAATGCCAGAACGTCCATCCATTGCAGGTATCCAGCCCTTGGACGAGAGCACCCATCTTATGAATGGATGCAGTATTGCCATCATACTCGATGGATCCATCAACGCGAACTTTTGCCTTCCAGCGTTTCTTGGTATCACAAAGTTCAACTCCGGGCTTCAAGTAACCGGTTTCTATCAGCGAACCAAATGCAACGCGAGGCTCGGCACGCTTGCCTGTCGTGACAACCAATTGCGGCTTACTAACCGGTTCCACATCTTCAATTCTTGCTAATGCGGCCTTGATGTATTTGTCTTCGCGGTCAATGCCGACAAAATTCCGGCCCAGACGTTTTGCAACGGCGCCCGTTGTGCCAGAACCGAAGAATGGATCAAGAATAACATCACCGGGCTTGGAAGAGGACATGATGATGCGATGCAACAGCGCTTCGGGTTTTTGGGTGGGGTGTATCTTGTCGCCGTTTTCGTCTTTGAGGCGTTCGCCACCATTACAAATCGGGAACAGCCAATCAGAGCGCATCTGAACTTCATCATTGGCCATCTTCATCGCATCGTAATTAAACGTATAGCCTTTAGCGCCTTGGGTAGGCGATGCCCAGATCATCGTCTCATGGGCATTAGTGAACCTGCGTCCGCGAAAATTAGGCATCGGATTGGTTTTGCGCCACACAACATCATTGAGAATCCAGAATCCTAAATCCTGCAAGGTTGTGCCAACACGGAATATATTATGGTACGAACCAATGACCCACATCGTGCCTGTAGGTTTCAGGACACGACGCGCTGCCAGCATCCATGCCCGTGTAAAAGCGTCATAGGCTTCAAACGTCGCGAACTGATCCCAGTGATCATCCACCGCATCAACCTTGGATTGATCAGGGCGATGCAAATCTCCCTCCAGTTGAAGATTGTATGGAGGATCTGCAAAGATCACATCAACGGAATTTTCCGGAAGTTTCTCCAACGCGGCAACACAGTCACCTTTGATGATGGAGTTTAGCCAAACATTGTCGGCATTGGACTGACGGCCTAACTCGGCCAATTTTAGAACACCCATGGAACCTACCCTACGCAAAACAAAAACGGGTTTATGTTGAGCAGAGTGTTGCCTAATACGGTAAATAATGGGTTACGATTCGAAAGGATGACCTTTGACCGAGATACAACTCGTCATTTTTGACTGCGATGGAGTGCTGGTAGACTCCGAGATTGTTGCTGCCGCTGCAGAAATGGAAGTCTATGCAGACTATGGCGCAGACATGGAACCCATGGAATTTGCCGCGCGCATGGCAGGGCTAAACGCAGCCGATGTGCGTGTGCAAATGGAAGAGGTTTTGGGACGATCCTTACCCGATAGCGTTGTGCCTGAAACACGCAAACGCGTGAATGAGAAAGTGATCAGTGAAGCAAACATCATTCCCGATGCCGACACTGTACTTGATATGTTGGATCAGGCCAGATGCGTGTGTTCGAACTCACCGCCCGAAAGACTTCAAGCTGTTCTCAAGCGCGTGAATTTGTATGACCGGTTCAGACCTTATGTGTTCTCTGCACAAGAAACAGACCCACCGCTGTTCAAACCAAAACCTGATTTGTTTCTTCGCGCGATTGAAGATTTCAAGGTCCAGCCCAAAGAAACCGTGATTGTGGAAGATTCTGTTCCGGGCATTCAAGGGGCTGCAGCCGCAGGCGCCAGAGTGATCGGCTTCACAGGTGCATCCCATTCATTTCCAGGTCACGCAGACCAGTTGATTGATGCAGGAGCAGAAACCGTGATCAATCGCATGACTGACTTACCGGGTGTGGTGACAGCATTTTCTGAGTGGGACGGGCTTTAGAAATCTAGAGCGTATCTGGCTTGGATTGAACCGTTTGAACGCCGTGGCGTTTGTGCT
>CAZEPF010000183.1:0-5635 GCA_964514045.1 uncultured Rhizobiaceae bacterium
GCTTCTTCTTGGTCAAGATTGGCATCTACTGGATAAACGTTTTTCTCTTTGATCTCTTCGATAGTGATTGAACGTTTGGTGCGCAACAAGCGATCAAGTGCAACATACCCCATCAATCGGAAAGAGGGATCCACGACAAAAATTTCATGGAAGCGATCAGGCAGGTCATCATCTTCGCGCATGAAGTCAATGGTTTGGCCAACGCTCCAAAAGGGTGGAACAGCAATGAACTTTGTTTGCATCCGCCGGCCAGCGGTTTCTTCTGGGTAATCGAGTGAACGTCGGAGGCGAAGACGCTCTTCAAATGGAATTTTTGAAAGGATCTCTTCCTGATCCTCAAGTTCCATATCCTCAAGGATGTAAACTGCATCATCTGATTCCAGTTCTTGAACCGCATCCGCAATAACATCATTTGGAAGTTCGTTGACAACTTGAAGACGGATTGCTTCGTCAACTTCTGTGAGAGCAGCAAAATCAAATTGGTTGCCCGCAAGGCCCACCAAAGAGCTACGTTCGCTGGCGGTAAGTGCCTCCAGAACATCACCAAGTTCTGATTCATGAAGAGGGGCAACTAAGTCTTTTAGGGGTTGAGCGTCACCATCTGACAATACTTCGCGAAGCTGCGCGATATATTCGGGGCGCAGACGGTCTTCTTGCGTATAGACGTCCTCGATTGTTACAGAGGTGTCATCTGTCTTTGGCGTGGATGGTTGTTGCTCCTGCGACATGGCTCTTTATAACGCGCCATTTCACAGGAGAAACCAATATTCTAGGTGTTTAGCTAATTTTCTTATTCACTTAAGTGAAGGGCAGACAATTCCTTTGAGATTGTATCAAAAGCTTCGCCAAGTTCTTTAGCATCTACGGCAGCATAGTAATTATCATCATTCGTAGAACACTTTTTCAAAATCGTCGCAATATCAGCCGATATGCTGGTACCGAAGCCAATTGTGTATACTTTGATACCCTTAGCTTCGATTTCTTCACACGCTTCCAATGTCCAGTCATTTGCCTGGTCTACATCACTTCCATTATGCGTTGGATTGGTTGGGAGGTCCGCTGAACGGCTATTTTCACCATCTGACATTAGCACGACGACTTTAGTTGTGTTTTTTGCCGTCGCTTGTGCATAGGATGTTGCACCTTGGAATGGCTGTTTTGATGACAGCACTCGCATGCCCCAAGTTAAACCTGTCGGTATGTATGTGTCACCGCTTGGAGAGAGGTTATCAATTGCTGACAATATTGTGCTTTGGTCACTTGTGATAGGCGTAATTACATTACCACAATATGTGCCAAGTAGCCCTGGTACACGTGTGCCATATGATTCATCGCGAAGATTTAGTGGATAGTTTCGCGATCCTACACAACCGTTCCATTCTTGTGTTTGTTCCCCACATGTTTCAACTGGATCGCCATATGTTGTGTTAGAGCATTGCTCATATTCGTATGGAACTCCATCACTATATCCAGTCTGCATGGAACAGCCAGATTTTGAAATAACGGGGGATGATGTTCTGCATTGATTGGTAGTTTCAGATGCGGGTGTATCCAACCACGAAGCCCCCGCTTTATCTGTTCCTACATTGACGTATTTTGCAAAAGGCACAACGCCCATTTTAATACGAGGGCCATTAGCATTGAACAACATCAAATCATTCACAAACTTTGTTGCCGAATCTTTCAATGCATCCATTTTGCCATCAGCACTCATCGAGTATGTTGAATCCAACACCATAGCGATTTCGTAGTTACCGCCTGAAACCATAACTTTTGCTGTTGGCTTATAAGGCATTTGTTTCAAGCCAGCCAAACGCATGATCGTTGTATCGTGATTTGCTTTTACAATAAGTCGAGCTGATTTCTGTTTCTTGTTAAGCTTCAGCTTAACTTTCTTAATTTCAGCAAAATGCTCTGCCGGAAGGTTGGCTTTCAAATAATTTTTAGCTTCAGTCTCTAATTCAGCTTGCGTGTGAGTGCTAATTTTATCGCCTACAGCTAATAGTGCTGAATCGACGGCACTTTGCATTTTTGAATTTTTCCGTGCCAGACTCGTGTAATCAATGGCAGCGCCTGATGCTAGGACCAATGGAACAGCTAGAAGTGCCGCCGTGACAGCGATATTGCCTTTAGTATTTGCTACAAAATTTTTGATCATATTATTTCATCCGCTCTAATTGCGAATAAGATAACGACTGAAAGTTTAAGAGTGGTTATTTTTGTGACAGACTTTGAATTGCGTTAATAAATGGTTTCCGGAAAAGTGAATCTTGATTTTTTTTACAATAAGAGAGGGAAGCCGCCCTCTAATTTCAGCAGTTCAATTTTCCGTTCGACACCGCCATCGCCTGAATATCCGCCAAGACCATCTGCTGCTAACACACGATGACAAGGTATAATAATGGGTATGGAGTTCCCGCCACATGCTTTGCCGACGGGTTGGCCATAGGTGCCAAGTTGTTCTGCGATTGCGCCATAAGTTGTGGTTTCACCATAGGGGATTTTCAACATCGCTTCGCATACGGCCTGCTGAAAGGGCTCGCCCTTTGGTTTTAGTGGAATATCAAACTCACGCAGTGTGCCTGCAAAATACGCTGCTAGCTGTTTGGCGGTTTCTTCCAAGAGTGGTGAAGTCTCTGGATTTACTGGCGATTTCCAGTCAATGTGAGTAATTGCTCCATCCATCTCCGTTACGCTCAAAGAACCATAGGGTGAGGGGGCTTCAGCAGTGATTTTCATATGGTAGATACATTATTTTTGCAGTTAGAATTGTTCGTCTGTTAAAACAAAACCCCGCAGCACTTCCGCCACGGGGTTAATTTAATTATTCACGATACTATGACTAAGCCTAGCTACAACCGCTCGTAGCTCCGCATGTATCACACTTCTCACAGGTTCCGTTTCGAACCATGGTGAAGTTTCCGCAATCATCACACGAATTGCCCGTGTAACCCTGCATCAATGCTTTGGCGCGTTGCTCATCAGCGGATGGAACAGGGGCTACCTCACGGATACTCTCCATAACAGCTTCTGTAATTGTTTCTGCGTCCGGTTGGGCAGATGGTGCTGTTTCCGGTGCTATATCACGCTTGAATGCTGTTGCTTCTTCTACATTTGCATTCAGATTAGCTGCAATTGCTGTTGCTCTTGCAGCAATTGGGCCTGACGAGAGTGCTGCAACTGGAGCGCCACCCGATGCGGAACCTGCTGGCTCCGATGAAGAAGGCGTGCTTGCATTGGACTGCACCACCGCTAATTTATGTCCGCGTGTCAGGCCGGTTGAAACAGGCTGCGTCTTGCCTTCTTCCATGCCTTTGCCGAGGGCCGTTGCAGAGAAGTCTGACTGATCCACATGTGCCATGTCGTGACGGCCGAGATAGGAAATGCCCAACTCACGGAAGATATAATCCAGAACAGAGGTTGCGTTCTTGATCGCATCATTGCCTTGCACCATGCCAGCTGGCTCGAATTTCGTGAAGGTGAAGGCCTCCACATATTCTTCCAACGGAACACCGTATTGTAAGCCAAGCGAGATAGAGATCGCAAAGTTGTTCATCATTGCACGGAAAGCAGCGCCTTCTTTGTGCATGTCGATGAAGATTTCACCAAGACGACCATCATCATACTCGCCTGTGCGCAGGAAGATTGTGTGCCCGCCAACTTTTGCTTTCTGGGTATAACCCTTACGACGTGTCGGTAGTTTCTCTTGCTCGTGGACGAATTTTTCAACAACCCGTTCAACGATTTTCTCTGTTACTGTAACAGCTGCAACCGCTTTTGGCGCTTCGAGAAGATCTTCCAAAGCATCCTCATCTTCGTCGTCCTCAATAAGAGCCGCGTTTAGAGGTTGAGAGAGTTTTGAACCGTCGCGATACAGAGCGTTTGCTTTCAATGCGAGCTTCCATGACAGCATGTAAGCGTCTTTACAGTCATCGACTGTTGCATCGTTTGGCATGTTGATTGTCTTGGAAATCGCACCAGAGATGAAAGGCTGGGATGCCGCCATCATGCGGATGTGGCTTTCTACAGAAAGGGCGCGCTTGCCGATTTTGCCGCAAGGGTTTGCACAATCAAAGACAGGCAGATGCTCGTCTTTAAGGCTTGGTGCGCCTTCAAGTGTCATCGCTCCACAACAATGGATGTTTGCTGCTTCGATGTCTTTGCGTGAGAAACCAAGGGCTGCCAACATGTCGAATGAGAAGTCGTTCAACTGCTCATCATTGAAGCCTAGTGTTTCTTTGCAAAACTCTTCACCCAATGAGAATTTGTTGAATGCAAACTTGATATCAAATGCCGAGCCCAGACCTTCATTAAGTGCAGCGATTTTTTCATCGGTAAATCCTTTTGCCTTAAGCGAAGAAGGATTAACTGCTGGTGCCTGATTAAGATTGCCATGACCAACCGCATAGGCTTCGATCTCAGCGATTTGTGATTCCGAGTAACCCAATGTGCGTAGGGCTTCCGGCACAGCGCGGTTGATGATTTTGAAATAACCACCACCTGCAAGCTTCTTGAATTTCACAAGTGCGAAGTCTGGTTCGATGCCTGTCGTGTCGCAATCCATAACAAGGCCAATAGTGCCTGTTGGTGCAATGACAGTGGATTGCGCGTTACGGTAACCGTTTTTCTCGCCAAGGCTCACCGCACGGTCCCAAGCAGATTTTGCATGTTCTACAAGGTTTTCCTGTGGGCATGATGCGTGGTCCAGCGGAACCGGATTAACAGAAAGACCTTTATAGCCTTCTGCTTTGCCATGAGCTGCCAGTTGATGGTTGCGCATGACGCGGAGCATGTTTTCAGCATTTGGAGCGTGACCCGGGAAGGGGCCAAGTTCACCCGCCATTTGCGCAGATGTTTCGTAGCAAACGCCTGTCATGATCGCAGTAATCGCGCCACAAATTGCACGACCTTCATCTGAGTCGTACGAAATGCCTGATGTCATTAGCAGTCCGCCGATATTGGCGAAGCCGAGACCCGTTGTGCGATATTGATAGGAAAGTTTTGCAATCTGCTTAGATGGGAATTGTGCCATCAAAACAGAGACTTCCAGCACGATCATCCAAAGCTTGGTTGCGTGTTCAAAGCTATCCACGTCAAATGATAGAGGGTTTTCTTCCGTAGCACCTTCTTTGTTGCGGAACTGTAGAAGGTTTAGCGAAGCAAGGTTGCAGGCTGTGTCATCCAGGAACATGTATTCAGAACATGGGTTGGATGCGCGAATTGGACCAGCCGATGGACATGTGTGCCAATCGTTCATGGTTGTGTTGTAGTGAAGGCCCGGATCAGCAGACTGCCAAGCAGCTGTGCCGATTTTTTCCCAAAGATCACGTGCCTTGACGGTCTTTACGGTCTCACCAGTGATACGACCTACCAGATCCCAATCGCTGTCTTCTTCCACTGCGCGTAGGAAGCCATCTTTGAGTGAGACCGAGTTGTTTGAATTCTGGCCAGAAACAGTCAGGTAGGCATCTGAATCCCAGTCTGTGTTGTAAACGGGGAATTCAATGTCTGTATAACCCTGGCGCGCAAGCTGAATAACGCGCTTGATGTAGTTTTCCGGAACAGCAGATTTTTTAGCGTCGCGAACTTCACGCTTTAGGGCAGGGTTCAATTTAGGATCAAAGCAGGTATCACC
>CAZEPF010000184.1:0-5584 GCA_964514045.1 uncultured Rhizobiaceae bacterium
AGCATACGCACCCACACCCATAAAGGCTCCAGTGCCCAGAGAGATCTGTCCTGTGTATCCGGTTAGAATATTAAGACCAACCGCTGCCAGCGCAAGCACCAAAAACGGGATCATAATCGCATCAAGAAAGAACTGATTTGAGAATATCGGGATCGCAATGAATGCAATCGCCAGATAAATCCAGATAAAGACCTTATCCTGAAAAATCGGAAATTTGGCGGAATCAGCTTCGTAAGAAGTCTTGAACTGTCCTGCTTCGCGATAAAACATATCTCTTTCCCCGCCTATATTCGCTCGATCAGCTTCTCGCCAAACAGACCTTCAGGTCGATAGAGCAGGAAGAGAAGTGCAATGATGAAAGCAAACCAGCTTTCCGTGCCACCACCAAGAATGGTAGAGCCCCAATATAATTCAAACAGTTTTTCACCAAACCCGATGATGAGACCGCCGATGATAGCGCCGGGGATGGAAGTAAATCCACCCAGAACCAGAACAGGCAGTGCTTTAAGCGCCACCACTTGAAGGGCAAAGGAAACATCAGATTTCGCAGCCCACATAATGCCTGCGGTAAGCGCCACAACACCGGCAGCAAACCATACAACCATCCAGATATATTCAAGTGAAATACCAACAGACAAAGCCGCTTGGTGATCATCTGCCACCGCCCGTAAAGCGCGTCCCACTTTGGTTTTGTTAAAGAAGATGGCAAGTCCCGCAATCAGCAAAACCGCAATCACGGCCGCTGCAATATCAATATGCTGGAAAATTACGATGCCGCCTCCAACTTCCCAGTCACTGGAGCCCGTAGGCAGGCCAAGTTCTTGCGTAATCATCGCTTTTGGTTCACCACCAAAGACCAATTGTCCGCCCGCAATCAGAATGTATGTCAGACCAATCGTTGCCATAAACAATATGATATCCGGCTGGTTTACCAGAGGCTTTAGAACAACCCGAACAACCGTCATTGCAAGAAGTGCCATTACGCCAAGGGTTATGATCACTGCAAGATATGCATTCACACCCAGCGCATGAACACCCACAAGCACGAGCGCTGCAAACACCACCATAATGCCTTGCGCAAAGTTGAATACGCCGGATGCTTTGAAAATCAGAACAAAGCCAAGTGCAATCAGTGAATACAGCGTACCGGAAACAAAGCCTTCCCATAGGGTCTGCAAAAGCAAATCAGGAAGCGCATACATCGTTTCAAACGGTTCGATGAAAATCTGTCGTAAGAGTTCCATTAGTGCGCTACCCCCAGATAAGCCGCAATTACATCTTCATTTGCCTGAACCTCTTCAGGAAGTCCGTCGCCAATCTTCTTGCCATAGTCGAGAACCATTACGCGGTCGGCCAAATCCATAACCACGCCCATGTCATGTTCGATCAGCGCAATTGTGGTGCCATATTGCTGGTTCACCTCAATGATAAAACGGCTCATATCCTCTTTTTCTTCAAGGTTCATACCAGCCATCGGCTCATCCAACAGGAGAAGATCAGGTTCGGCTGCAAGCGCGCGCCCCAATTCAACACGTTTTTGCAAGCCATAGGGAAGGGTTCCCACGGGCTCTTTACGGATGTGTTCAATCTCAAGAAAGTCGATGATTTCTTCAACCGACTTGCGATGCTCGATTTCCTCTTGCAGGGCGGGGCCGTAACGCCACAACTGCCAGAAGAAATTCTTATGCATTTTAAGCGTGCGTCCCGCCATGATGTTATCAAGCGTGGACATGCCAGCAAAAAGAGCAACGTTCTGGAAGGTTCGTGAAATGCCACTGGTTGCGGCTTGATAGGGCTTCATTTTGCGGCGTTCTTCCCCACGGAAGGTAATCGTACCTTCTTGAGGATGGTAAAACCCGTTAATGACATTCAGCATAGAGGTTTTACCAGCACCGTTAGGTCCGATGATCGCGCGCACTTCGCCTTTTCGGATATCAAAAGACACGTCGGTAATCGCTTTCACACCACCAAAGGACAGCGAGATATTATTCACGGCTAGAAGAACTTCCCCTCGCGCAATGCCATCATCGCGGCGACCATGCAGAGTTGTGTCATGTGCGTTCATTCCGCAGCCTCCTTCATGGCCTGGCTTGGGAAAACAGGCGCGTCCTGAATATTGATATCCGCAGAAATCTTACCCTTACGACCATCTTCGAACACCACTTCGGTCTCGATGTGCTTATCGGTCGAACCGTCATACAGTGCTTCGATCAATTCACCGTAGCGCTCACCGATAAACGAACGACGTACTTTCATGGTGCGGGTCATTTCGCCATCGTCGGGATCAAGCTCTTTGTGCAGAACAAGAAAACGACTGATTTGCGATCCTGCCATCATTTCTTCTGAGGACAGGTCTTTATTCACGCTTTTCACATGGTCGCCCATCATCTTGATAACGTCTGGATGCTGGGTCAGCTCTTGGTAAGACGCATACGACACGTTGTTACGTTCTGCCCAATTGCCTACAGATGTCAGGTCGATGTTAAGGAACACACAGCATTTGTCACGGCCATCGCCAAAAGCAACGGCTTCTTTGATGTTCGGGAAGAACTTGAGTTTGTTCTCGATGTATTTTGGCGCAAAGAGGCTGCCATCTTTGAGTTTGCCGACATCTTTTGCACGGTCGATAATGCGCAAATGGCCTTCATTATCAATAAAGCCTGCGTCACCTGTGTGAACCCAGCCATCTTTGGTCTTGGTTTCCTTGGTGGCTTTGTCGTTCTTGTAATAACCGACAAACACGCCTGGCGAGCGATACATAACCTCGCCACTTTTAGCGATTTCAATCTCAACGTCAGGTGCTGGCGTGCCAACAGTATCAGCACGAATTTGCCCGTCCGGTTGAGCAGAAACATAAACGGATGCTTCCGTTTGGCCGTAAAGCTGTTTGAGGTTCAAACCAAGTGAACGGTAGAAGCGGAAAATCTCCGGCCCAATTGCTTCACCTGCTGTATAACCGACTTTCATATTCGTCATGCCGAGGCGGTTTTTCAAAGGCCCATAGACAATGAATTCGCCCACTTTATATTTTAAGCGATCCCAAAGGCCGACGCTTTCTCCATTAAGGATAGGCTCGCCCACTTTGTTCGCATGGTCCATAAAATAATTGAACATTTTCTGTTTGGATGCGCTTGCATCTTCCATACGAACGGTAATTTGAGTGAGAAGTATCTCAAACACACGTGGCGGCGCAAAGAAATAGGTAGGCGCAATTTCGCGGCGATCTTCATCCGCAGTTTCCGGGCTTTCAGGGCAACAAACGCAATACCCCGATGTGTAGGATTGCGCATAGGAGAATACGTGGTCGCCTACCCATGCCAAAGGCAGGTAAGCAATGATTTCATCGGTCTCGTCAAGATTATCAAATTGATTGGCATTGGACGCGGATTTAACAAGATTGTTAAAAGACAGCATGACGCCCTTAGGGCGCCCCGTGGTGCCGGATGTATAAAGCATGACACCGATGTCATTGCCTTTTAGCTTTTCAAAACCTTCAATCCATTTCGTATCACCTTCTTTGGCGAGGACTTCACGGCCCATTTCTTGAATAGCTTCAATTGAGTGAAGAAACTTTTCTTCGTAGTCACCAAGACCACGGATCTCGTCGTAGAATATATGTTTGAGTTTTTTCAGGCTGCCCTTGATCGACAATATTTTATCGACTTGTTCCTGGTCCTGGCACACCGCAACGGTGACTTCTGCATGTTCCAAGACGTAAGACATTTCTTCTGCAACTGAATCGGCATAAACCGGAACGGGAATGCCGCCCACAGCCTGAACCGCACAAAACGTCCAATACAAACGAGGTCTGTTCTGTCCAACAATCGCAACTTTTTGACCAGGCTTTATGCCAAGCTTTTTAATTCCCATGGAGTAGGCGCGAATTTCGTCATAGGCCTCAGCCCAGGTCCAAGTCTGCCAGATACCGTAATTTTTATGACGAAACGCAGGTCTGTTGCTGAAGCGCTCCGCGTTCAGTTTCAGATACTGCGGAAACGTTTCAATAGTGCTGCCATTGCTGACAACGCTTGATCGAGCCATATTGTATTCCTCCCAAGCGTTAATCACTCCAACGATTAACGCAAACACGGTTGTACCGCGTTTTTCTTATTGTGCATGTTTGCTCGCGCATTACACCTTGAAAATTTGCAAGACAGCGGAGTCAAATATGCAGACTTACGCAAACCTAGGGAAATTGTCGGGATTCAGCAACACCCTTCGCATAACAATATTGGCAAGTTGGTTTGTGTCGTTTAGCAGTGAGGGCATAGAATTGTTCAATGCCCCAAGTTTATGGGTTGGAGATAGATAATGTCAGACAAGATTGTCATCATAGGTGGAGGACAAACCGCGGCTTCGTTTATTGCTCAATATCGAAAATCTGACGCCAATTCATCAATTGTGCTGGTGAGCGAGGAGAACGCGCTTCCCTATCAGCGTCCCCCGCTTTCCAAAAAATACGCAACAGGAGACATGACCGCCGAACAGCTGATGCTACGTCCGCAAGACTGGTATCACGATAACAATATCGAGTGCCGTCTTGGAGTTTGTGTCAGCGCCATTGATGTGGAGGTTAAAACCGTTACGCTTGATAATGGCGAAGCACTGCAATGGGATAAACTGCTGTTTGCTTCCGGTTCGCGGGCAAGAAGTTTGCCTGCCGCGATAGGCGGTGACCTTGAGGGCGTCCATACACTTAGAAGCATCACAGATGCAGACGCATTATCCGGCAAACTCAAAAAGGGGAAACGCGTCGCTATTATTGGTGGCGGATATATCGGATTGGAAGCTGCTGCAGTTTGCGCCAGCATGGGGCTCAACGTAACGTTGATCGAGGCAGCTGAACGCATTCTTCAACGGGTTGCCTGTGATCAAACCTCGGAATGGTTTCGTGACCTGCATGCAAGTAAAGGTGTATTGATCCATGAAAGCGTGGCGTTAAAGGCACTCAAGGGTCGGGACGGGAAACTCGTCAGTGTAGAACTTTCAAGTGGAGAATCCATTGACGTTGATTTTGCTCTGGTCGGCATCGGCATTATTCCAAATGTAGAACTGGCTGAACAAGCAGGTCTGATTATTGATGGCGGCATCGTTGTTAATGGTTCATGCCAGACATCGCATCCGGATATATATGCTGCTGGTGACTGCGCAGCCTTTGATTATAAAGGCCATATTACTCGACTTGAGTCCGTCCAAAACGCGATTGATCAGGCAGAGTGTGCTGCAGATAATATGGCGGGTAAGGCGCGTGACTATCATCCTTATCCATGGTTCTGGTCAGACCAATATGATGTGAAACTACAAATAGCAGGTCTTAATCGTGGATATGACCGGATCGTTACGCGTGCGGGCGAGCGCGAAGGTTCAATGTCGCATTTCTATTTTTATGGTGACGATTTTCTGGCCGTTGACGCGATGAATGATCCGCGAACTTACATGGTGTGTAAAAAGCTTCTCGAAGCTGGTAAAACGATCACACCGGATCAGGTTGCAGACAAAGAGTTGCAGTTGAAGTCTTTGTTGTAAAAACCTAGAGCGTATCTGGCTTGGATTGAACCGTTTGAACGCCGTGGCGTTTGTGCTC
>CAZEPF010000185.1:0-5581 GCA_964514045.1 uncultured Rhizobiaceae bacterium
TACCAACATCATGAAAGGCTTCTGCCAAACGCTCACCTACCAGCAAAGTTTGGGTCGCGTGTTTCAGCAACACACAATTACCCGCGATCAAGGCAGGCGCGACCGTATTTATCGCCGTCATATATGGATAGTTCCAGGGCGCCACAACAAAGACCAGTCCCTGCGGTTCGCGTTCAATCTTACGAAGAAACGCATCACTGTCTTCAATGATGATCGGCGTTAGGCTTTGTTCAGCAATGCTTGCCATGTAAGTGGCGCGCTCTTCAAACCCGCCAAATTCTCCGCCATATCGAACAGGCCGTCCCATTTGATGCGCAAGTTCTTCCGCCATACGGTCAGTGGTTTCACCCACTTTCGCAACACCGGCCATAACCAGTTTAACGCGCTCAGATAGCGGACGTTGTGCCCATGCTTTTTGTGCTTCTTTTGCGTTGGAAACAACTTTGCGAGCAGCCGCTAGATCCAATGTTTCACGCACTGCATAAACCGACCCGTCAATCGGTGAAATACACTCAAGTGTCTTTGTCATGTGTAAGCTTTCTGACTATGCGCGTTCAAAGCCGCGCGCGATTTCCCAATCCGTAACAACACGGTCAAACTCTTCCTGCTCCCATTCTGCAGCACGCGTGTAATGCGCGACAACGTCTTCACCAAACGCCTCTTTCAGCATTTTTGATTTCCGAAGGGTCTCGGTTGCCTCACGTAGTGTTGATGGAATTTCCTTGGCTTTCTTTGCATCATACACATCGCCACCAGTCGGTTCAGGCAATTCAAGTTTTTCTTCCAGACCCTTTATGCCAGCCGCAAGTTGAGCAGCAAGCGCAAGGTATGGATTGATATCAGAACCACCAATGCGGCACTCCATACGAACGCCTTTTGTGCCATCGCCACAAAGCCTGAAACCAGCCGTGCGATTGTCAACTGACCAAACAACTTTGGTTGGTGCAAAAGTGCCTTTTGCAAAGCGCTTGTATGAATTTACGTATGGCGCAAGGAAGAACGTATAATCTGGTGCGTATTTAATGAGACCAGCAACATAATGCTTCATGGTTTCAGACATCGAATATTTAGCGTCCTTGTCGAAAAACGCACTTTCTCCCGTCTTGGTCCAAAGCGATTGGTGAACATGAGACGAACTACCAACACGGGTGTGATCCCATTTTGGCAAGAAGGTTGCTGCATGGCCCTGTTGCCAAGCAATTTCTTTAATCGCATGTTTTGCAATCGTATGATAATCCGCGCACAGCATAGCTTCGTCAAATCGAATATTAAGCTCTTCCTGCCCTGCTTCCGCTTCACCTTTTGAGTTCTCAATTGGAATACCAGAATTGTACAAATGATTGCGGATCGGTCGCATCACATGCTCTTCTTTTGAGGTCTGGAAAATATGATAATCTTCATTATAGCCACTGATTGGCTCTAACTCACGAAATCCCGACTTACGAATTTCATCGAAATTTTTTTCAAACAAAAAGAACTCAAGCTCGGTCGCCATTTTCGCTGTGAAACCAAGCTTGTCTAAACGGGCGACTTGTCGTTTCAGTAAGCTGCGCGGCGTGTGTGTGATTTCCTCATGGGTGTGGTGATCAAGAATATCACATAACACCATCGCCGTACCTTCGAGCCATGGCATCAAACGAATGGTACCAAGGTCAGGCTTCATGACATAATCGCCATAACCGGACTGCCAACTGGTCGAGGCATATCCATCAGGCGTTGCCATTTCCAAATCAGTTGCCAGCAAATAATTGCAGCAATGCGTTTCTTCGCTGGAATGCTCGATGAAATTTTGAATATGAAAACGCTTGCCCATCAACCGTCCCTGCATATCAACAAAACAAACCAACACTGTATCAACAGTGCCTTCTTGTGCGTGTTTCTTAAGTTCATCGAAGGACAAAGTACCGGACATGGAAACTCTCTAAATGTGTAGTTTATGAATTAAGAAGCACCGGACAATCCGGTGCTTCCAATGTTTACTAGGTCAACTTACGTATAACGATAAGGACGACCTGCTTTGATCATATCAGCATTGTACTGTTTGATGATGTTGACAACCTTTGCTTTAGTCTCGGACTCAGCAGCAATCTCATCCCAGAACTTGGTCGCAGCCTGTTCAACTGTCGCCCATTCTTCATCCGGAATAGTTGTAAGCTTCATCTTTGGACCATTGACGCGAAGTGCTGCTTCACCACCCCAATACCACCACTGACGGTAATAATGGCTCTGGTCCATACACACTTGCAACAACTCTTTCAGATCGTCTGGAAGCTCGTTGTAGCGATCCATATTGGCAAAGAAAGAACCCGCCCAAGCACCTGAGATATTGTTGGTTAGGAAATAATTCGTGACATCTGCCCAGCCCACTGTGTAGTCCTCAGTGATGCCTGACCATGCGATGCCATCAAGCTCGCCTGTCTGCATAGCAACTTCAATGTCTTCCCAAGGAAGCGTGACTGGAACAACTCCAAACTGCTCAAGAAAACGACCCGCAGTCGGGAACGTAAAGACGCGCTTTCCTTTAAGGTCGGCTAGGCTGTTGATTGGATCTTTAGTCGCAAAATGACATGGATCCCAAGCACCAGCAGAAATGTGTTTCACACCAACCTTGGAATATTCTTCATCCCAAATTTCGTTCAAACCGTATTGGTTGAACAGAACAGGCACATCAAGCGAATAGCGTGAAGCAAATGGGAAGTAACCACCAAACACGGTCACTTCTGTTGGGGATGCCATCGAGTCATCATCTGACTGAACCGCATCAATCGTACCCTTTTGCAAAGCGCGGAAAAGCTCACCCGTTGGTACAAGCTGATCTGCGAAGAAAAGTTCAATTTCCATACGATCGCCAGCAATTTTGTTAAAGCTGTCGATAGCAGGCTTGATCACATGCTCTGCAAGTGCGGCACCTGCATAAGTCTGCATACGCCATTTGATTTTTGATTGTGCGATTGCAGGTGTTGCAAGCGCTGCTGCAGGTGCAGCCATTGCTGCGCCCTGAATAAACTTACGTCTCGTAGTCATGATAGTTCTCCCTTTAGTTTTAATAGATTTATTTGAGTGTTAATCACCGTCTCTCCTTTCGACGCGTTCCTCCGACTTATGTTCCGTAGATATATTGCGGCAGCCAAAGCGCAATCTGTGGAAACAGCATGATAAGTGTCAGGGCCAATAACATCACCAATACAAAGGGAAGAATTGAACCATAAATATCTTTGAGTGTGATCTCTGGCGGCGCCATCGCGCGCATCAGGAACAGGTTATAACCAAATGGCGGTGTCATATATGCGATCTGCGTGGTGATCGTATACAAGACGCCATACCAGATGAGATCAAAACCAAGCACACTAACAAGTGGCACATAGAGCGGTGCTACAATCACAAGCATCGCTGTATCATCCAAGAACGTACCCATCAGAATAAACGATAGCTGCATCAAGATGAGGATAGTCCACGGACTAAGTCCTAATTGATCTGTGAACAGATTATCAATTGCCTTCACCGCACCCAGTCCGTCAAACACGGCACCAAACCCTAGGGCTGCCAAAATAATCCACATGAACATACAAGAGATGGCAAGCGTACTGCGCACGGATACTTCAAACACATCTTTCGTCATACGCCCTTTGAATACGGCTGCGAAGAACGCAGTCATTGCTCCAATGGCAGAACTTTCTACAAGTGATGTCCATCCATTTACGAATGGCACCATCATCGCAGCAAAGATCGCCAGTGGGAGCACCCCAGCCCGTAACAATCTGAATTTTTCTGAACGCGAAACATTACGCTCGTCTTCTTTAAGCGCTGGCCCAAGTTCCGGCTGAATGCGGCAGCGAATGTAGATGTAAAGAACAAACATCGCAGCCATCATGAGGCCAGGCATAACACCTGCCAGCCATAATTGCCCTACCGGCTGACGTGCAATCATCGCGTACAATACCAAGACTACAGACGGTGGCACCAAAATACCAAGCGAAGAGCCAGCCTGAATAACACCGGTTACCATCCGCTTATCGTAACCACGCCGTAAAAGCTCCGGCAGTGCAATGGTTGCGCCAATAGCCATGCCCGCAACAGACAGCCCATTCATTGCAGAGACCAGAACCATCAATCCGATTGTACCAATAGCAAGCCCACCGTTTATCGGCCCCATCCAGACATGAAACATTTTGTAGAGATCATCAGCGATCTTGGATTCAGACAGGATGTATCCCATGAAAATGAACATCGGCAGAGTAAGCAGCGGATACCATTTCATCAGTTTCATGGCAGCAGAAAATGGAATATCAGACCCACCAACACCCCAAAGCGAAATAGCCGCTATCGCACCCACCGCGCCAATCGCACCAAAGACACGTTGCCCTGTAAAGAGCATCAGCATCATGGTGGCAAACATGAAAACGGCAATCATTTCCTGAGACATTAAAGCGTTACCCCACGAATTTTTGCGATATCTTTTATGAACTCAGAAATGGCCTGAAGCAGCATCAGAAACAGTCCAAAACACATGATGGCTTTAATCGGCCAGATATGCGGTCGCCACGCAGTAGGGCTTCGCTCCAACCGCCCTACTTCCTCTGAGCCAGTTAAAAGCCCAACAAAGAAGTTATACGGCTCACCCTTATAGTGCCCCAATGAATAGGCGGTAGAATCCAGCGCACCATGAAGCAGAATAGCCAGATAAAAGATCAGGAAGAAAATCGTAAACGCATCAACTTGCGCCTTACGCATATCCGTCCACTCGCCATAGAATAAATCCATCCGCACATTGGACCCCATCTGGATAGAATATGGCCCGCCCAAAATGTAATATGTCACCAAAGCAAATTGAGCGACCTCCAACGTCCATGATGAAGGCGTGAAAAATGTTTTGGATATGGATGACCAAAGCAAGATCGCCGCCATGACAAAAATGCCATACATAATCATGCGCCCGATGCGGAAGTTTACAGCATCAACAATTCTGACATAGGAAGATGCTAACCGCTTCATGTGACGCCCGCTTCTGCCGAGCGCACGTTGAGCAAATCCAGACTATCTAACAAAAGTCCATGCAACATGTGCGCGATTGTTTCACATTGCTCCCCAGTAGCTATAAGATCGTTCCTGATCTCAATCATCACATTAAGCAAGCCATTTGAAACACCATGATTTACTAATGTGTGCGTCACACCGTGCTGCGGCCCGTAGGGTTCGTTTCTCATTACTTTGAGATCAGTATGGTTACTTGCCATACTGAGTATTGCATCCGCTAATCGCGCATCATTGTCATGAAGAATTCCAATTTCTACATCCCGTTTCTTGCCGTGATAAACAGGAGTAAAACTGTGAATGGTTATGAGCGCTGAAACCTTTTTTGAAGTTTCAATCGCATCTGAGACCTGCTGCGCGAAGGGAATATAAACTTGGTCAATTCGCAGTGCACGATCAGCTTCTGATAGTTTTTGATTACCAGGTATTTCAAAAACTTCACTATGTTCCGGGATTGCATCTTTTGCTTTCGGAGGGCGATTACAATCATAGACCAAGCGCGACACTTCACCTTTAACGTAAGGCGCATTGAGCAGATTACTTAAGTGCG
>CAZEPF010000186.1:0-5409 GCA_964514045.1 uncultured Rhizobiaceae bacterium
CGCAAGCATGACAGCCAACGCAAGTATCAAGGTCAATAACAAGGCCGAGCTTTTTGCCCGTTGTTTCTGTTGGAAGTGAAGTCATTTTAGTTCCACTCCTTCCCATATTCCACCTTCACAGGCGCTGATTTTGATTTTTTCTGGGGTTCAAACTGAGGCTCCGAAGGTCCGGTTTGATCAGATGCTTTCTTGATGTTTAC
The DNA here is from genome assembly GCA_964514045.1 of uncultured Rhizobiaceae bacterium. GTDB lineage: Bacteria > Pseudomonadota > Alphaproteobacteria > Rhizobiales > Rhizobiaceae > JAALLB01. Next base: position 201 of record CAZEPF010000186.1, read on the forward strand.
CCGGAGATCAAACCATGCAGCCTGTCCTGTAACAGGATCAGAATTTGACCAACGCATTCCATCTGCTTTTGGTGGTAGCAACTCATGGATCAGATGATTGAGCAAGAAGCCTTTTTTGGCCTCTGGTGCATCAGGATCAAGGTTCCAAGCACCCGACCGCTTGCCAAGAGCGTTCCATGTCCACATTGTGTTGACGTTAACCGCATCCATGCGTTTGACCGGAACTTTAATAGAACCGTGATGCGATGAAATATCTGCCCAATCGCCATCCTTAAGCCCAACGTCATCACAAATCTTACCCGGCACATAGAGCGGGTTTGTACCGTGGATTTGGCGGAGCCACGCGTTTTGGGAACCCCATGAATGGTACATCGCTGCAGGACGCTGTGTTAGTGCATGATACGGATACTCTGCCGGATCAATCCCCTCACCTTCGAAGGGCGGATACCAGCTTGGTAGCGGATCAAAGCACTGCTTTATTCGGTCTTTATGCGTGTCTGGCGTGACAGGTTCCATTTTACCGTCTGCGCATAATTGGAACTTGGCCAAGGCCTCATGATATAGGTTAAACACATTCTCAACCGGGCCATCTTGTAGACCCATTTTGACCGCCCAATCCTGCCAATGCTTGTTTCCATGTTTGAAATATCGAGCTTCTTCAGGAAGATGCGTTTCAAAAAATCCGCCATTATCGATATAGGCTTGGACCTGATCCGGATTTGGTTCGCCGCGTCCGTGACTATCGCCGTCCTTACCGCGCCATCCTGCCAGAGGGCCAACCCCCGGTTTGCGCTCATGGTTCGCCATGTAATCCGCGTAGTCTTTAAACTTCGGTGATCCATCTTCGTTGACCATCCCTGGCAGGCCTAAACGTGCACCCAGATCAATTAGAACAGATTGGAAACCCCGCACATCACGATTTTCGCCTTGCGTTGCGGGGTCGACAACAGGCCAGCGGATTGAATCTGCCATAACGTCCGGCTCGCAAATCGGGCGATCTAGCAGGGAAATACAATCATGGCGCTCAAGATAGGTTGTGTCCGGCAATACCAAGTCAGCATACGCAACCATCTCGGAATTATAGGCATCTGAATAGATGATCTTTGGAATTTTATACTCGCCGTTTTCATCCTTATCGGACAGCATGTTCATCACGCCACGAGAGTTCATGGATGAGTTCCACGACATATTTGCCATGTACATGAACAAAACATCGACATTATACGGATCACCTGCATGTGCGTTTGATATCACCATATGCATCATGCCGTGAGCGGATAAAGGCGCATCCCAAGAATACGCGCGGTCAATACGTTGCGGTGTGACACCGTCTTCTTCCAGCAGTAGATCTTCCGGACCACGCGGCATTCCCAATGGAGGGCCAGCCAGTGGTTTACCTGCAATAGCATTGCCATGCGGTTTTGGCTGCGCATGGACCGGGCGCGGATATGGTGGCTTGAAACGGAAGCCGCCTGGGCAATCAATTGAGCCCAATAGAATCTGTAGAAGATGCAAAGAACGACACGTCTGGAAACCGTTTGAGTGTGCAGAAATTCCACGCATTGCATGGAATGATACAGGACGGCCGATCATCTTATCGTGCTTTTCGCCCTTCATATCGACCCAAGGCTGATCAATCACAATTTCTTTTTCAAATGCTGCTTCTGCAATTTCTTCTGCGATGCGTTTGATCTGAGAAACTGGAACGCCTGTACGTTCTGTTACAGCTTCCGGCGCATACTCATCTGACATGTATTTCTCAGCAAGCATCTGGAATACCGGACGAGCGATCTTCCCACGGCTGATTTTACATTCGCCATGCAGTGCAGGCTTCACACCCTTTTTCGAGTGCTTTACAGGCTTTCCACTAGCGCGATCCATAACGAGGATATCGCCCGAACGATCACGAGCAAACAAGCCATGATCATCGCCCTCAGGGTTATCAATCACCAGATATCCAGCATTTGTATACCGAAGCAGATAGTCCAGATCGACCTTACCCATTTTAAGTAATTCGTGAATGAGTGACAGAATAAACAATCCGTCTGTACCTGGCGTAATGCCAACCCATTCATCTGCGATTGCGTTGTAGCCCGTGCGAACGGGATTCACGCCAATGACTTTTTTTCCACGACGTTTAATTTCTGCAAGGCCCAATTTGATCGGGTTTGAATCATGGTCTTCAGCAACGCCAAAAATCATAAACAATTCTGTTTTTGACCAGTCTGGCGAACCAAATTCCCAGAAGGCACCACCGAATGTGTAAATACCTCCGGCAGCCATATTTACCGAACAGAAACCACCATGTGCCGCAAAGTTTGGCGTACCATATTGCTGTGCCCACCACCCAGTCATGGACTGGCTTTGATCACGTCCCGTAAAAAATGCCAGTTTTTTAGGATCGGTTTTGCGCGGCTCTGCCAACCATTTTTCTGCAATATCGAGCGCTTCAGCCCATTCGATTTCCTGAAATTCACCTTTTCCACGTTCGCCAACCCGCAATAGCGGCTTATTTAGGCGTGCGGGCGAATAGTGCTGCATAATTCCAGCAGACCCTTTTGCACACAAGACACCCTTATTGACCGGATGGTCCCGATTGCCTTCAATGTAGCGAACCTTAGGCTGGCCGTCCTCACCTTTGCGGATGTGAACGTTGATGCCGCATCGACATGCGCACATGTAACATGTAGTTTTTCTCACTTCGTCAGATACGTGTGGTGAGGTATTCAATTCACGGTCGTGAATGCCCATGGTCAGCCTTTGTGTCAGGATTTTTTGTTTTTATATCTAATAATTTGTAATGCAATTGGCCCCAACTGGCAAAACATTTGGGACCAGCAGTCTCATTTATTCATATTATTATTTATCTCATCCACAATGATATCCGCAATCAATTCGCAATCGTCTTTATCAAAGGTCAATGGCACGCGCATGTCGCAAGTACGGGACAATATCTGTTTTGTCTTAGGCAGGTCTGGCAAATCTGACAAATATTGCCAAGAATCATAGCGGCTGGTAAAGGCCAGCGGTTCGGCGGCACCGAACCATTTGATCTCAACACCACGCTTTGCACAGTTTGCAACCAGTTGAGGAATCTTTTCGGGTTCCATGTTCTTTGGCTGGAACTGGATTGAAGACCCGACATAAGCTTCATGCTGGGGTCTTTCAGGTAAAAATAAATGGGGCGACTTTCTCAACCCTTGCTCAATGACTTGATAGCGCTCATTCCAACGGCGAATATTATCATCAAGGGATGTTAACTGATCACGAAGCAAACTCGCGCGCAGGTTATCCAAACGTGCAGAAAGGTTTGGAGTATCAAGCTTTACGTTTTGAAATACTTCTTCTGCCGGAATGCTTCCATGACGTCCGTATAACATGTAGGAACCTGTCATAATGACGGCACGAGCAGCAAGTTCATCATCGTCAGTCGTGATAAATCCGCCCTCGCCCGAATTCATGTGCTTATAGGTTTGATTGGAAAAACATCCTGCCTTACCAAAATTACCAGACATGGTCCCTTTCCATGTTGCACCCATTGTGTGAGCGCAATCTTCAATCAACGAGATTCCATACTCATCACAGATTGAAACGATTGCATCCATATCAGCAATATGGCCGCGCATATGCGATAAGAGCATGAATTTCGCGGAGGAGTTTTGGGCTTTCTCGCGAAGATCATCGAGGTCAATATGCCAGTTTTGATCAATCTCGATGAAGACAGGAACGCCACCGGCCGCATGCATGGCGCCAGGCACAGGTGCAAGTGTATACGCATTTGCCAGAATTTTATCACCCGGCTTTAACCCTGCTGCACGAAGTGCAATGTTCATGGCTTGCCCACCAGAAGTACATGCAATGCAGTATTTTGCATTTTGGTATTCGGCATATTCCTGCTCAAGCAGGGAGGCTTCAGCAACCTCATTCTCAAACGTATTATAACGATGCAATCTTCCGCCCTGCATGATTTCAACCGCACGCTTAATGGCACTGTCAGACATGCCTTCTTGTTGCGTAAAGGGTTTAGAAAAAACAGGTTTGCTCATGGTTCTCACTCATAAAAAAGCCGGAGCAGTTTCCTGACCCGGCTTTGCTGTGTGTCGGGATTTAATTAGCCACGACCCTTCCAAGGGATGAGGCGTTTTTCGATAATGCGCATCAGAACTTCGATACCAAAACCAATGATACCAATGATTACGATACCCACGATAACAATATCAGTAAGCTGGAACTTTGAGGCAGCGATGATCATTTTACCGATGCCTTTTTCAGCAGCTACCAATTCAGCAGCCACCACAGTTCCCCAACAAACACCCATAGCAACACGGGCGCCCGTAAAGATATCAGGCAATGAGTTTGGCATGATCACCTTTGTCAAAATTTGCGCTTTGCTTGCACCCAGAGAATATGCGGCATGTACCTTAGAAATATTAACACCGGAAACACCCGAACGAGCAGCAATGGTCATGATCCAGAGAGCTGCAAGGAAGAGCAGTGAGATTTTCCCTTGCTCACCGATACCAAACCAAATGATCACCAGCGGAATGAGTGCAAGGGGCGGAACCGGACGCATGAATTCCACGATCGGATCAAACCAGCCGCGAAGCCAACCCGTAAGCCCCATAGCGTAACCTAGCGGAATACCAAACAGGCACCCCAAGGCAAAACCGATGAATACACGAGCCAGAGACCAGAATACGTTTTCCCAGAGGGAGACGCCCTGATAGCCTTCATTGTGAAGTGTTACGAACGTGCTCCATACTTTTTCTGGAGGAGGTAAAAACAATGCTTCCATTGTCATGCCACCTGACGGACGAATAGAGAAGCTTCCACGTTTTGTGAAGAAGACCTCACCGCCATCAATTTCAACTACTTGTTCGCGCTCAACTGGCTGTCCATTGATTGCAATGATGTTGTAGCCTTCATCTTTGCCGCCATCATCATTATTTTGAGCCTTGATGATTTTGTTACGACGCTCAATCAACATGACTGCATCATCTTTAGCAAAACCGTCTGAGGCACCTACTTCAAGCTGTTCAGGATTAGAGCCCTGTTTTGCCACGCGGAATTTAACGATAGCGCTGTCGGTTTCACCGGCTGCGTTTTTTGCAGTGTACTCGAACTGATAATCACCATTGGCAGGGCCAGGCAAGCTGAATGGCAATAGTTTGGATTCTGTTGCTAATCCCCAAAGGAAAAAGATTGTAAG
>CAZEPF010000187.1:0-5366 GCA_964514045.1 uncultured Rhizobiaceae bacterium
AACCTACCTTAGGTTATATGGAAAAATAGGTGAAACTCTGACTTCTTCTCAAGCTAAAATCCTTGACGATGTTGGCTCTGCTTTGCCGGACGCTAGCATGCAACCTGTACAATCGTCAGCCTCGTATAATGGGAAAGACATTGGTCGTGTCGTTTCGCGTATCGGTGAACGTATCGGCGAGTTATCCGTAAACATTGCAGATATGTCTGGGACAGTTGGTGACGTCTCAGAAGAAATTTCAGATCAACTTATTTCCTTGCAGGATGTGTCCAGTTCAGTTGAACATGTTGCTCAACAAAGCCATGAAATTTCTGAACTTGTAACAGGCGCTACTACAATTGCTCAAGAAGTGGGCGGTGGGCTTGAGGAAACCTCATCAGCTGTAGAAACAACATTTTCCCATGCCGTCGCAGATATCAGGGCAATGGCCCAGGCATCAGAGACAACCTTCAATGAGGTTTCCGCGGTTAAAAGCAAGCTTGCTGAAGCCCATGACTTTTCACAATCCATTCTAAAAATTTCAAGTGAAACGCAATTCCTTGCAATCAACGCAGGTATTCTGGCAGCAAATACAGGCGATGCAGGAAAAGGTTTTTCGGTAATAGCTGAAGCCATTCGAGAATTAGCGCGAGAAACCGCAACCGTGTCAAAAACAATTGTTGAGCATCTAGGCGATCTAAATACAACTTTTGCAGAACTCATTTCTAAAACTCAAGAAAGCACGCAAACAGCGGTAGGTGCGGTTGAACGCTCAGAAGAAATTGAAACTCAATTGAGTAAGTTTCGCGAATTTAGTAATCAGGTCAGTTCAATGACCCAGCAGATTACAGAAATATCTAATCCGGTTGAGCAGGCAAAAACTACCTGCGCATTAGTTGCTAAAAACACACATGAACTTAATCGGGTATCTGCTCAAAATGCCCAGTCACTTAAAGAGACTTTTGTGAAGTTTGATAATCTTGTTTCCTTCTCAGAAGAAATGGTTTTGTTGATTGAGCAAAGCGGTGTCGAGACCAAAGATACTCCTATCATTCAACATTGCTTAAAGGCCGCCCAACAAGCCTCCGAAATTTTTGAACAAGCGTTAGCATCTGGCAAGATTAGCATGGACGCATTGTTTGATGAAAACTACACGCCGATTGATGGGTCTGATCCTGTTCAACACACCACAAGATTTTTGGCATTCACAGACGATGTATTAGTAGAGTTGCAAGAAGCAACCAAAGATTTACACGAGCGAATTGTTTTTTCCGTAGTAGTTGATCGAAACGGATACCTTCCAACCCACAATTTGATTTACTGCCAACCTCAATCTGCGGACCCTGTTTGGAATGCTGCAAATTGTAGGAACCGTCGTATTTTTAACGACAGAACTGGATTGGCAGCTGGGCGGAAAACCCAAACAATTTTGAATCAAACCTATCGGATGGTTTTGGGGGGGTGTGAGTTTGCCATGATGAAAGACCTAAGTGTTCCCATCTATGTTCAGGGCCGCCATTGGGGTGGCTTTCGGATGGGCATTAAGCCATAAATTCCTCATCGACAGGCACTTGTAAGCCGTTAGCCAGATGATTAGTTTTTGCAGCCATTGAAATTACTGCAAGAAGCTCATTATGTTGTGCCTGTGTCATGCCTTTAGATGTTGCAGCGGCGGTATGTGAATGCACGCAATAGCTGCATGAGTTTGCAATAGAAACTGCAATATAGATCATCTCTTTGGTGAGCGGGTCTAGGTTACCGGGGCCCATTAAGGTCTTCAATTCTTCCCAAAGCGTTTTCAAACGATCAGGATCATGCGCTAACACTCTCCAGAAATTATTGATAAAATCACTGCCTCTTGTCTTTCTGATATCGTCAAAAACTTTCATCACCTCATGAGAGGCTTCTGCATCAGTAATGAGTGGGCGAGTGGCCATGCTATATTCCTTATTTACGCGTTTTGAAATTTGAAGGGTTCATGGATAGCACGCTCTACAAGTTCGAGCCTATCCTGACCATAAAACATGTCGCCATCCACGAAGTATGTTGGCGAGCCAAAGATGCTGCGTTGTTTAGCTTCTTCTGTATTTTGTAGGTGAATAGCCTGAATTTCGTCTGATAGCGCATTCTTTAATAATGCAGAGGCATCCAATCCGCATTTTACAGCACATGCGGTAAGCACCGCTGGATCATTATGATTGGCATCTTCCAGCCAATGCGCCTTTAGGATTTCATGCACAAGTTGGTCAACATTGTGCCCGACTTCTATTGCTGCAATAACAAATCCGTTGGGACGAGCGAGCGGTTCATCATGCCAGGTGGGGCGATGATTGATTAAAGGAGAATTTCTATATTCCGCCCAGCGCTCAATTTCACGGTCAAAGAAATAAGCGCGGTGGGCATCACTGCGATAGCCAAACGGTTCGCCGCTCGTTGCATCAACTACTGCATTCAGATCAATCGGGCGATGCTTGATGGTCGCGCCTGTGCGCTCGGCAATCTGGCTTAGCTTTTGTGACCCCAGATAGGCAAAGGCTGAATGTGTGGAATAAAAATACTCGATCTCAGGCAATTTGATCTCCAGATGTGTTTGTCTCTGTCCGATTTATCAACCAAGCGTATTGCGCATTTACTTGCATCGCAAATCTTTCTCGTTATATTCCAAGATATCCGTTGGGGAGCTAATTTTAGCTGAGAGGTGCGTAAGCCGACCCATCGAACCTGACACGGTTAATGCCGGCGAAGGGAACGGGCCTAGTGTTCTATTTTAAGAACAACCACTCCTGATCCAATAGCCATATCTTTTGCTTTCGTCATCAATGGCGAGTTCAACTGTTTGGAGACAGAACATGAAATACTTTCTTGCAGCGTTAATGCTTTTTGCAAGCATCACGGTTTCTAATGCCGCTGATAAAATGACCCTCATTCTTGATTGGTTTATCAACCCTGATCACGGGCCGATCATCATTGCTGAGGAAAAGGGATACTTCAAAGAGCAGGGACTTGAAGTAGAAGTGATCGCACCTGCTGATCCATCCGACCCTCCTAAGCTTGTAGCTGCTGGTAAGGCTGACTTGGCGGTTTCCTATCAACCACAATTACATTTGCAAATCCATGAAGGCCTGCCGCTTAAGCGCGTGGGAACACTGGTAGCCACTCCCTTGAATTGTCTGCTCGTGTTGGAAGATGGCCCGATCAAGCAAATTTCTGATCTTAAAAACAAGAAAGTCGGTTTCTCTGTTGCAGGTGTTGAAGAGGCGGTTTTGACCGCTGTACTAAAACCAAATGGTTTGACCATGGACGACATTGAATTGGTGAATGTGAATTGGTCACTTTCGCCTTCACTGATGTCAAAACAGGTTGATGCAGTGATTGGTGCATTTAGAAATTTTGAGCTGAACCAAATGGATATCAACGGCGTGAAGGGTAAATGCTTCTACGTTGAGGAAGAGGGTTTACCCTCTTATGATGAGCTAATTTATGTTGCGAAACCAGATACAATGGATGCGGACAAGATTGCCCGTTTTCTTGCCGCAACAGAAAAAGCAACACAATACATCATCAATCACCCAACCAAGAGCTGGGAGATTTTCGCAGGCACATCAACCGAACTGAATGATGAGCTAAACAAACGCGCTTGGGCTGACACACTGCCTCGCTTTGCACTTCGTCCTGCTGCGGTGGATGCAGGTCGTTACAACCGAATGGAAGAGTTCTTGAAAGAATCAGGTCTTATTCCTTCAATCAATCCGATTGAAAAAATCGCGATTGATGTAACGGCAAAATAATCATGGTTGCGCCAACATGCGGTTAAAAACTCTACACCCATACCCGTGTTGGCGCACTTAATGACTTCTCTATCTGGAAGCCTTGTCGAAGAGGACGGGCATTATCTTTTTCACAATATTGATCTTCATCTCCATGAGAGGGGCTGGACATGCCTCCTTGGTCCTTCGGGCGTTGGCAAGACAACCATACTCAGATTGTTTGCAGGGCTTGATACGCACGGGACATTTGAAGGGAATATAAGCAGATCAGAGCAGAGTGGTAAGGTTACATGTTCTTATATGGCGCAACAGGACCTGCTTTTACCCTGGTTGGACGTGGTGGAAAATATCCAGCTTGGCGCGCGCCTACGTGGCGACACGGTAGATGTTAATCGCGCCAATAGTTTGATCAATCAAGTTGGCCTTGCAGACCATATATCCAAAACACCTTCACAGCTTTCAGGTGGCATGCGTCAGCGCGTTGCCCTTGCCCGTACATTGATGGAAGATCAGGACTTGGTATTGTTGGATGAGCCGTTTTCTGCTCTCGATGCAAAAACCCGCGCAGAGATGCAGGAACTTGCCTTCGACCTCTTGAAAGGCAGAACAGTTTTGCTCGTGACACATGATCCCAATGAGGCCGCACGGTTAGGGGATGCAAACTATATTCTAGATGAAAATGGATTGAGACAAACAAGCAACAGGCAATTTAATGGCATTGGTGAAGCCAACAGCGCGGAGTGCCTGAACTTGCAGGCTACACTTCTTTCACAACTGAGAGGTGAGGGCGCATGAGCCGTTTGTTGTGGGTTGTCGCTTCCATCATTTTTGCACTTGGGTTGTGGCAGGCAATCATTGAGATTACTGGTGTGCCGCCCTTCATTCTGCCTGCACCTTTGAAGGTCTGGAATACACTGATCCAATCACGCGAGCTTATTGCATGGCACGCCTTGATTACAATCTCGGAAGTTATCATTGGTCTGTTGATCGGCTCTGCGCTGGGAATAGCGACTGCATTATTTTTAATGGTGTCGCAAACCGCGCGAAAGCTTCTCATGCCATTGATCGTATTCAGTCAGGCGGTTCCGGTATTTGCTTTAGCACCTGTCCTGACACTCTGGCTTGGCTACGGCATCTGGTCGAAAGTGATGATGGCTGTGCTGATCATCTATTTTCCGGTTACATCAAATTTTCTGGACGGGCTAAGACGTACCAATCACGGGTTTCTTGATTTGGCAAAAACAATGCATGCCAGCCGCTATAGAACACTGATGAAGATCCGCGTTCCTGCCGCACTTCCAAGCCTTGGTTCTGGTTTGAAACTAGCAGCCGTTTACGCACCCATTGGCGCGATTATCGGGGAATGGGTAGGGGCATCAAACGGGCTTGGATACTTGATGCTATTGGCAAATGGGAGAGCCAAAATAGACCTGATGTTTGCGAGCCTTTTTGTGCTTGCAGCATTTGCGGTCGCGCTTCATTTTGCGGTATCAAAATTTGCTGATTATCTTGTAAGGCGCGCCAATGGTGAGAGCGTTAGTTAATGGGTACTGACCCTAGCTGATTAACCTAGAGCGTGTCTGTCTTGGATTGCATCGATTTGATGGGTTGGATTTTTGA
>CAZEPF010000188.1:0-5353 GCA_964514045.1 uncultured Rhizobiaceae bacterium
GAAATCAAAAATCCAACCCATCAAATCAATTCAATCCAAGACAGACACGCTCTAGTGGATAGCCGCGGCTACTATAAAGATTATGGGGTGCCTAAGACCGCATTTGTGATTGTAGTATACATATCTTCGGTCTCGATACCGACAGCTCGGATACCTCCAATAATCGCCATACAGACAAGACTGGCAATCAGCCCGTACTCGATTGCGGTTGCACCGCTCTCATCAACGATAAATTTTTCAAATACTTTGATCATGCATCCAGCCTTTACTAGAAGTCTTAAAATAGCTGTGACTTGTGAGAAACACGTTAAAAGACAGAGTTAAAGTTTTCTTTCAGCATTACCCGTTGAAAGCAGCATTCTTTTTGATCAATTATTTTGATCATCGTCCAATACACTTTTACGAACCGTGTAACGCTTTGTTCGATCAACAGAACTCGTAATGACTTGGTCAATACCAAACGCTTTGTTATCTGCATAAACCTGCGCTGCGCGATCCAGCATCGGAACACCAAGCAGTGCTACAGCCAGAGCAACAGCAGACAGAAACATCGCCATGTGAACCGATTGACCTGCAACATTTGGCATTAGAAACGAAAATATTTCACGAACTGTTTTCATCATTACCCTCGGCACAACAGAAAAAAGAGGCCAGCCCTCTTACACTGGGTAAAATTGTAACAATATTATAAAATATCCATTAACGCTGGGATTAAAGGCTCGTCCGCAGGTGGCATCGGGTAGTCACGCAAGGCTTTCGCTGCCACCCACTTTAAGCTCTGCCCTTCCTGCGGCATGGGGGTACCTTCCCATTTTCGGCAGATAAACAACGGCATCAGCAGATGAAAATCATCATAGGCGTAACTGGCAAAAGAGAGAGGCGCTAAACACGTCTCCCAAGTCTGAATGCCTAACTCTTCTTTGAGTTCCCGGATAAGCGTTTCTTCCGGTGTCTCGCCTGCCTCTACCTTGCCGCCGGGAAATTCCCACAAACCAGCCATGGATTTTCCGTCAGGACGCTGGGCAATCAGGATGCGATTGTCTACATCAACCAACGCACATGCACTGACCAGAACAATTTTCTTATCCAAACCGTTTCTCCCTTATGAGCCAGCAGGCGGCTTGCGATAGCTGTATCTATATAATTCTTGAAATCCGAAACCTTGATACAATTCAACAGCCGGTGTGTTATCAGCCACGACCTGAAGCCAAGCATTGCGCGCGCCGGAAAGTTTCGCCCATTTCAATGCGGAACCCATAAGTGTGCGACCGTATCCTTGGCGCTTAAAATCAGCGCCCGTTACCAAATCAAAGATACCAGCAAGATCGTTATCATGGACACATCGCACTGCAGCAACGCGTTGATTATCCTTATTTTTAACAAACAACCCACAATTTGGCTGGATAGAAGAAATCACTTCAAACAATCCAGGCTTCATCGTCTTAGGCTCAAAAGAAAGTTCCAGAAAACTATCAACCCAGTAGCCCGTATCACGAATGGGCACAAAATCGGTTTCATCGGATAAATCAATCTCGGATAAATCAAGCATCATAACGATGCTTTCATCAAACCGATCCCACCCGCGATCATCAAGCAGCGTTTCTAGTTCCGGCGGTGCTAAAGGCGATTGGCGAAACACTAGCGGTCGTCCAAAACTATCAAACTTTCGCTTTGCCAATTCAAGACGCGCATCAACATAAGCATGATCAGATGGATCGAGCGGGTTGACCGAGTTTAATCGTTTTGCGGGATGTCCGCCTGTCAGGCGAATGGCCCATGTTCCATCATAATGAGTGGAGGTAGCAGGAAACGAGCGGAAGCTAACCGCTTCCAGCCGCCGCACTTGGGCAAGAAATATTTTCTTGTCTTCGTCTGTTGTTTGAGGGGCCATCATTAGCTGCGATAATCGCCGTTGATCGCTACATATTCTTTGGTCAAGTCACAGGTCCAGACTTTCGCCTCGCCCTTCCCTAGCCCAATATCAACTCCAATTTCGATTTCATCAGCCTTCATAATTTCAGAGGCCTCTTCTTCACTATAGTCGGGAACGCGCTCGCCTTTTTGGGCAACGACCACATCACCAAATCTGATCTCCAGCAGGTCGCGCTCTGCGGGCTCGCCTGCCTTACCAACGGCCATAACGATACGCCCCCAGTTAGCATCTTCGCCAGCAACTGCAGTTTTAACCAAAGGAGAATTGGCAATCGCCATTGCGATTTTGCGCGCAGACCCTTTGCTTTTTGCACCTGTCACTGTAATGCCAACCTGTTTTGTGGCACCTTCACCATCGCGAACCAGCAACATTGAAAGTTCGTGCATCACATCGCTTAAAGCATGCTTAAATTCTTTGAGGCGCTTATCACTCAATTCCGTGATTTTCTTACCCTTGCCGCAAGACGCAAGCAAAACCGTATCACTGGTGGAAGTATCACTATCAACTGTAACTGCGTTAAAACTCGTTTTGGTATTTCGCGATAACAGCTTTTGCAAAACCTTATTATCAATCGGTAGATCGGTCACAAGAAACGCAAGCATGGTTGCCATGTCTGGCGCAATCATGCCGGAACCTTTTGCGATACCATTCAGATGATAGGTTTCTCCATCCATCATAAAACTGCGCGCTGAAAGCTTTGGGTAAGTGTCGGTCGTCATAATAGCCTGAGCAGCCTCATGCCAACGGTCACCACGTAAAATAGCCGATGCCATTTGCAGTTTTTCGCCAAAGCCAGACGCATCCAACGGTTCGCCAATAACACCTGTTGAAGCAAGGTAAACCTGTTTAGGATTACATCCAAAAACTTCACTGGCAGCTTTGGCAGTCATGGCAACTGCGTCTGCTCCGCGTTTTCCCGTAAAGGCATTTGCATTGCCGGAGTTCACAACAATCACACTTGCCTTACCCTTCGATAGGATCTTGCGACACCAATCAACCGGTGCAGACGGGCATTTTGAAGTGGTAAAAACGCCGGCAATCTCTGCGGGCTTTTCAAACCGGATAACACACAAGTCTTTTCTGCCAGCATATTTTATGCCCGCTTCAATCGCACTTAAGTCAACGCCCTCAAGCACTGGCAATTCAGGATAAAGCTTGGGCGCAAGCGGAGACACTTTCGCGGACATGGCAACACTCACAAATTAAAAGTAAGTCTACTTTAACGCCTCAACAGCAGTTTTCAAATCGTCATCAAGTATTTCAAACTTAACATCGCTACGCGCGTCTTGGGTGAGTTTGAAATACTTGTCGCGTGCAATCGCTTGCTTAACTTGCTCACCCACCTGCTCGAGTGTAGGGGGTTGGCTCATACGCTCATCATCCTTCAAAATGATATGCCAGCCAAACTGTGATTTCACAGGCTCTTTCGTATAAGCACCTTTTTCCAGATTGAACGCCGCGACTTCAAATTCAGGCACCATTTGGCCTTTACCAAAATATCCAAGATCACCGCCACCAGGACCACTTGGGCCCGTAGATTTTTCCTTAGCCAGTTCGATAAAGTCCGCACCACCATCAAGCTCGGTAATAATGGCCTTGGCTTCGTCTTCTGTTTTCACAAGAATATGACGTGCTTTTACTTCTGGGTTTTGCGGGTAGTTTTTAATCTCGACATCATACCGCGCCTGAACCTCTTCCTCGGTAATCACATCCAGCACTTCCTTCTGGAAAATATTGTTATGAAGCGTTCTGGAGCGATTAAATGCTTCTCGCGTCTGAAAGTCAGGCTTATCAGCATAACCCTTTTTCTTGGCAACTTCCGCCAGTACTTTAATGTCAATCAAAGCATTTAAAATAGCTGCCTTACGGGTTTCCGCAGGCGTTTGCGCAAACTGTTGCATTAGATCAACTTCGGCCAATGCCAGTTCACGAGAGGTAATTTCCACCTCGCCTACTTTAGCAATGACCGTATCGCCACCTTCCTGAGCAAATACAGGTCCGCTGAGACCAGAAATGATAGCTGCAACAGCAAGAGGTTTGACGAAAATCGAGGAAGCAAGAATGCGGTTCATGAATGACCTTTCAGGGTATTATATAGACGTTTTAATATCGTGTTTTGTTTGCACTTCAAAAAAGGCAGAAATGTTGTCTGCCTTCGTTTGGTTGACATGGCTTAACCTCCCTCTTATCTGTCCATTGTTCGAACGTCCAGTTTTCCGAATGCAATAACCCGGATGTGATCGCTTAAAAGTTAAGTGTTCGGGATATGTTGACGGGATAACTGTAATCTCAGCGCGACGGGTGTAAGAAACCCAATTTCGAGAGGCCTCATGGGTATTTTTAGTGGCATTGCCAACAAAGTTTTTGGTTCAGCAAACGAGCGCGAGCTTAAACCCCTTCGCCCACGCGTTGATGAAATCAACGCTCTTGAACCAGAAATGGAAAAACTGTCTGACGAAGAACTGGCAGGAAAAACTGTTGAATTCCGCAAACAACTGGAAGAAGGCACCCAGTTAGACGATCTTCTGGTTCCAGCCTTCGCCGTTGTGCGCGAAGCCTCCAAACGCTCCATGGGTATGCGACATTTTGATGTGCAGATGATGGGCGGCATGATTTTGCATGGCGGCAATATCGCAGAGATGCGTACAGGTGAGGGTAAAACGCTGGTGGCTACGCTCGCCACTTATCTGAATGCTCTTCCGGGCAAGGGCGCTCACGTTATTACCGTGAACGACTATCTGGCCCAACGCGATGCGGAATGGATGGGCAAGCTTTATGGTTTCCTTGGCCTGACCACAGGCGTGATCGTCGGTGGCATGGATGATGAAGAACGCCAGGATGCCTACAATTGCGACATCACCTATGGCACAAACAATGAATTCGGTTTCGATTATCTTCGCGATAATATGAAGTATGATCTGGAATCTATGGTGCAGCGTGATCATCACTTTGCCATCGTCGATGAAGTAGACTCCATTCTGATCGATGAAGCACGGACACCTTTGATTATTTCCGGCCCACTGGATGATCGCTCTGACCTCTATGTGACCATCGATAAATTCATTCCAAACATTGCAGACGAGGATTACGAACTCGACGAAAAGCAGCGCACGGTAAACTTCACCGAAGACGGCAATGAAAAACTCGAAGTCATGTTGCGCGAAGCAGACATCCTAAAAGGCGAGTCACTCTACGACATCGAGAATGTGTCCATCGTTCACCACATCAACAACGCGTTGAAGGCCCATAAGCTGTTCAACAAGGACAAAGACTATATCGTTCGTGATGACGAAATTGTTCTGATTGATGAATTTACTGGTCGTATGATGCCGGGTCGGCGCTATTCAGAAGGCCAGCACCAGGCACTTGAGGCAAAAGAAAACGTCACTATTCAACAGGAAAACCAGACGCTTGCGTCTA
>CAZEPF010000189.1:0-5327 GCA_964514045.1 uncultured Rhizobiaceae bacterium
GAAATCAAAAATCCAACCCATCAAATCGATGCAATCCAAGACAGACACGCTCTAAGGTTCTGAGCCTAATTGAAATAGTCTTGTAGCGGTTTCACATCCATATCGCGTTTGCTGAGTGCGGACATTGCTTCTGCTATTCCGACACCTGCAGCAAGAGTAGTTGTATGCGCCGTTTTGGTGCGAAGTGCTGCCTGCCTCAATGAGCGCGAATCCGACATTGCTTTAGCGCCCTCTGTTGTATTGATCACCAGTTGAATTTGCTGGTTCAGAATAGCGTCTTCCACGTGTGGGCGCCCTTCAAGCACTTTGTTGATGCGCTTGCAGTCCAGTCCGTTATCAACGAGATAACGCTGCGTTCCGCTTGTCGCCATCAGTGTGAACCCAAGTTCTGCAAAGGTTTTGGCTGCGGGCAAGATGCCTGCCTTGTCGCTGTCTTTAACAGATAAGAAGACCGTGCCTTGTTTTGGTAATTCCATCCCACCAGCCAGCAGAGCCTTAGCGTAGGCCATCGGGTAGTCAGTATCCAATCCCATAACCTCACCTGTGGAGCGCATTTCAGGTCCGAGCAGGATATCAACGCCCGGGAAGCGGGCAAACGGGAACACGGCTTCTTTTACAGCCATGTGTCCTAGGTTTTGTGCTTCGCGCCATTCGCCATATTCTGACACGGCTGTATCAAGTGTTTCACCCGCCATGATACGACTTGCAATTTTCGCAATTGGTGCGCCGATGGTCTTGGCAACAAATGGTACTGTTCGCGACGCGCGCGGGTTTACCTCAAGCACATAAATCTGATCGTCTTTGATCGCGAACTGAACATTCATCAGGCCAGACACTTCCAGCGCCAATGCCATTTCCTTGGTTTGGCGCACCAGTTCATCAATGATGGATTGAGATAGGGAGTGGGTAGGCAATGAACACGCAGAATCGCCAGAGTGAATGCCAGCCTCCTCGATATGTTCCATGATGCCGCACACTTTCACGGAAGTGCGGTCACTCAAACAGTCCACATCAACTTCGATTGCGCCTGACAAATAGGAATCAATCAATACGGGCGTGTCGCCGGATACAACAACTGCTTCACTGACGTAACGCTCAAAGCCCGTATCACTGCGCACAATTTCCATTGCGCGCCCACCCAACACATAGGATGGACGGATAACAACAGGATACCCGATCTCTTTAACAATCTCGCGGGCTTCCTCCACCGAACGGGCGATACCGTTTCTGGGTTGCAGAAGTTTAAGATCGTTGAGCAATTTCTGGAAACGGTCACGGTCTTCAGCAAGGTCGATTTTGTCCGGTGATGTTCCAAGAATTGGAACGCCTTGGTCTTTTAAGGTTTGTGCCAGTTTAAGAGGGGTTTGTCCGCCAAACTGAACAATTACACCCTTGAGTGTTCCTGCTGCTTGTTCGGTACGGATGATCTCCATCACGTCTTCAGCTGTTAGGGGCTCAAAGTAAAGCCGGTCAGACGTGTCGTAATCGGTTGATACGGTTTCTGGGTTACAGTTGACCATGATGGTTTCAAAGCCTGCGTCTTCTAACGCAAAGGCTGCATGACAACAGCAATAGTCAAATTCAATACCCTGCCCAATCCGGTTTGGCCCACCGCCCAAAATCATAACTTTCTCGCGGTCTGAAACTTCAGCTTCGTTTCGAAGTTGTCCGGCAAATGGTACTTCATAGGTCGAGTACATATACGCTGTAGGCGAGGCAAATTCTGCTGCACAAGTATCAATGCGTTTGTAAACCGGATGCACATCAAGCTTGTCGCGCAGAGCAAATACGGTTTCTTCTGATTGGCCTGAAAGTTCACCAAGGCGGGCATCTGAAAAACCTTGGCCCTTTAACATGCGAAGGTTTTGCGCATCACTTGGAAGGCCATGGGCACGGATGCGGTCTTCGCTTTCAATGATTTTACCAAACTGCTCGATAAACCAAGGATCAAATTTTGAATATTTATGCACGTCTTCGGGTGAGGCCCCTTCACGCAAGGACTGCGCGACCATGCGCAGACGATCCGGTGTAGCTCTGGAAAGGGCTGCGCGAATTGCGTTTTTATCGTCGCCTTCGCCAATGCCAGGGATTTCGATTTCATCCAGACCGGAAAGTCCGGTTTCCAGCCCGCGAAGGGCTTTCTGGATTGACTCGGCAAACGTCCGCCCGATGGCCATTACCTCACCGACTGATTTCATTGATGTGGATAATACAGGTTCTGTGCCTTGGAATTTCTCGAATGCAAAGCGTGGAATTTTTGTGACAATATAATCAATCGAGGGTTCAAACGAAGCAGGGGTTGCGCCGCCATTGATGTCATTATCGAGTTCATCAAGCGTATAACCAACGGCCAGTTTCGCCGCGACCTTGGCAATCGGGAAGCCTGTTGCTTTTGAGGCCAATGCGGATGAACGTGATACGCGCGGGTTCATCTCAATAACAACGAGGCGTCCGTCTTCCGGATTTACCGCAAACTGTACATTTGATCCGCCGGTTTCAACGCCGATCTCACGAAGGACAGCAATCGAAGCGTCCCGCATGATCTGGTATTCTTTGTCCGTCAATGTGAGGGCAGGGGCGACAGTGATGGAATCGCCTGTATGAACGCCCATCGGGTCTACGTTTTCGATGGAGCAAATGATGATACAATTGTCCGCCTTGTCGCGAACTACCTCCATCTCATATTCTTTCCAGCCAAGAATGGATTCTTCAACCAGCACTTCGTTGGTAGGGGATGCATCCACGCCGCCAATCAC
This sequence comes from uncultured Rhizobiaceae bacterium, assembly GCA_964514045.1. Taxonomy (GTDB): domain Bacteria; phylum Pseudomonadota; class Alphaproteobacteria; order Rhizobiales; family Rhizobiaceae; genus JAALLB01. Next base: position 2,757 of record CAZEPF010000189.1, read on the forward strand.
AAGTTTGTAGAGTTCTTCCAATGTGTAGGCGATACCACCGCCTTGGCCACCAAGGGTGAAGGATGGTCGCACAATCGCTGGTAAACTTGTAACTTTGGTGGCTTCAAGCGCTTGCATTTGCGCGGTAAGGCGATGTTCTTCCAAGCGAATGGTTTCACCTTCACGCCACTCATTTTCAAACTGCTCGGCTGTCCCTGCTGCTTCTGCCTTTGCAAGCCCTGCATCGTGTTCAGAGGTGAAGCGTGCTTTCAGTTCTGTCGTATTCACAAATGCGGAGCGAGGTGTTGAAAGCCCGATCTTTTTCATAGCATCGCGGAAAAGTTCGCGGTCTTCTGCTTTGTCGATAGCTTCGGCTTTTGCGCCAATCATCTCGACGTTGTATTCATCCAGTACGCCCATTTTTCGTAAGGACAGTGCGCAGTTTAGTGCTGTTTGACCACCCATGGTTGGAAGCAGTGCATCGGGGCGCTCTTTTTCGATAATCTTTGCCACGATCTCAGGTGTGATCGGCTCAACATAGGTGGCATCGGCAAGATCGGGGTCGGTCATGATGGTTGCCGGATTGGAGTTGACCAGTATGATCCGGTACCCCTCAGCCTTTAGGGCTTTACAGGCTTGTGTTCCGGAATAGTCAAACTCGCAAGCCTGACCAATCACAATAGGTCCGGCTCCAATAACGAGGATGGAGGAAATATCTTTTCTAGCGGGCATGCAGCTTTTGCTTTCTATGCGAGCATAGTCATTCCACTTTGAAGACACCTGTTGGCAGGTGGGTGGAATCAGACTTGCAAATGTATCGGCTAGAAGATTTCTATAGTTGAAGCTTTGAGAAAGCGAAAGGGGTTGGGGGCGAATTGTTAGTGGATATCGTGACCAAATATCGCGGTTTGTCAGTCTTCAATTTGTCATGGTGGCGGTATAGGTCATGACGGGCATCATATCCAAGGAGTTTATTGACGTGATTGTATCTGTAATCCGGTTTTTCGCCGCTGCTTTAGTGCTTGTTTTCTCTATTACGGCATCCCACGCTCATGAGGTTAAAGCAGGTAATTTGCTGATTGATCATCCGATCATTCCTGCGACAGTAAAGTCAGCACCGGTTGCTGCGGGATACTTGAAAATTACCAATAATGGCGATGCGGCTGACCGTCTGGTTTCGGTCTCTGCAGATTTTGCTGGCAAGAACAGCATTCACACCATGTAAATGGTTGATGGTGTTATGAAGATGCGCCCGTTGGCGGATGGTATTGAAATTAAACCGGGTGAGACGGTTACCCTTAAAAAAGGTGGTTTGCATTTGATGTTCATGAAACTCAAAGAGCAAATGGAAGTTGGTCAGATGCGTAAGGCTATTCTGACCTTTGAAAAACAAGGCAGCGTAGAAATTGACCTGATGGTTGTTGACCCTGCGGAGATGGATGGTGAAGACGGCATGGACCATTCTGGCCATAGCAACTGATTTTGATTAAACGCCCATGTTTCGTTTCCTATGGAACGAATAATTCAAACGTGCTTTAACCTCATATACAGATTTTAACGGGAGGAACACCGATGCGGTGGAAAGGGCGTAAGCGCAGCTCTAATGTAAACGATCAGCGGGGACGCAGTGGCGGCTTTGGCTTTCCAAGTGGAGGCGGTAGAGGTCGCGGTGTTCAAATCCCGATGGGACGTGGCAATAGTGGCGGTATGGGCATTGGCACGATGATCATCATCGGCATTGTTCTTTGGTTCCTTGGTATTAATCCGTTAAAACTGCTTGCCGGTGGAATGGGTGGTGGCCTTGGGGATGGTTTTGCGCCTAATACGCCTTCACCGCAAACGCAACAAACACGTCAGCCGCGAAGCGATGATGAGGGTCGTGCATTTGTTGAGACGATCCTTGGATCAACCGAACAAGTCTGGACTGATATTTTTTCCCAATACGGAAAATCCTATCCCAAGCCTAAATTGAACTTGTTTACAGGACAGGTTCGCTCTGCATGTGGATTTGCGTCTGCGGCCTCAGGACCATTTTATTGTCCGGGCGACTCTCAGGTTTATATTGATCTGTCATTTTACAAACAGCTTGAGCGTGAGTTCAAAGCAGGTGGTGATTTTGCCCAAGCCTATGTGCTTGCACACGAAGTTGGTCACCACGTGCAAAACGTCATTGGTGTCCTGCCGCAATTTAACAAAATGCGCCGTTCAATGGGTAAGGTTGAAGCCAACAAAATGTCTGTGAAGGTTGAACTTCAGGCAGATTGTTTTGCAGGTCTTTGGGGACATTACGTTGCGCGTGAAGGATGGCTTGAAGCAGGCGATCTGGAAGAAGCATTGGTCGCAGCTAACCAGATTGGTGATGATGCCATTCAAAAGCGTACGCAAGGGTATGTCGTGCCGGAGAGTTTTAATCACGGCACGTCTGAACAACGTCGCTATTGGTTTAGACGTGGATATGAATCAGGTCGGATGGAATCTTGCGATACGTTCAAGGCGCGTAAGCTCTAAATTTTTGAGCTTACGCCATATCTAACTTAAGAGCGTATCTGACTTGGATTGAACCGTTTGAACGCCGTGGCGTTTGTGCTCCTG
>CAZEPF010000190.1:0-5227 GCA_964514045.1 uncultured Rhizobiaceae bacterium
AGATGACACAGGAAGAATTCGCAGAGGCTTTGCGACAATTGCAGCAGCAACAGCAAGCGCTTCAGGAGCAGCTAAGCCAGTTGGGTGAACAGCTTGATCAATTGGGATTGGGTCAACCTGGCGAACTTGGGAAAGCTGAAAGTGAAATGGGCCGTGCGGGTGAGAACCTAAGTCAGGGTAATCCGGGGAGTGCGGGGCAAAACCAGAGTAACGCGTTAGAAGCGCTTCGTCAGGGTGCCCAGAATATGATGCAGCAAATGGCGGGTGATCGTCAGCAAGGACAACAACAACCAGGCCAGCAACAAGGCCAAGGACAGGCGGGGCAACAGCGTAGTTCTGATCCGCTTGGTCGCCAATCTGGAACGGATGGTATGAATGCCGGGTCGGATGTTGAAATTCCCGGCGAGATTGATGCGCAACGCGCGCGCAGAATTCTCGATGCGATTCGTGATCGGCTGGCTATTCCGGACAATCCTGTGATTGAGAAAAACTATCTTGAACGGTTGCTTGAAACGGAGTGACTGGTTTTATGCAGGTATGGGGACGCTTACGCGTCGCCCGTGACTTCGCCTACATAGGGTAATTCGCGAAATGCGTGGCCCACATCCATGCCATAGCCAACCACAAATTTATCCGGGCATTCAAAGCCTACAAAATCGGCATCAAGCTGTGTCTTTCTACGTGATCGTTTGTCTAACAATACGGCAAGTGAAACTGAATTTGCGCCGCGTGACAGCATGAGTTCTCGTGTGAAGGAAAGGGTGCCGCCTGATTCCAGAATATCGTCGACAAGAATTACATTGCGACTGTCTACATCGGTTTCTACATCGCGCAGGATTTTTGGTTTTCCTGCTTGTGTGCCGCCGCCATAGCTGGAGATTGAAATAAACTCTACTTCCGGTGAAATGCCCTTTTCGTGCATTGCGCGTATCAAATCAGCGGCGAAAACGAACGAGCCTTTTAAGATCGCAATGACCAGAGGATTATCCAACGAAGACTCGTGAATATCCGAGGCAAGCTCAAGATTGCGTTGTTTGATTTCTTCTTGAGAAAACAGGACAGAAATTTGCTTGCCGCGAACGATCGGCATACCCAGAACCTTTATTCAAATACGGCCTCTGCATAGGCCACGCTTGGCGTATCATATTGAATAGAGGAGGCAAACCTAGATTTTGTTCCAGGTTGTAAAACTGGCATGGCAGAGGAATGCCGCCAGCGGAAAATTTCGCCGCCATCTGTTTGTCTGAGAATAATTGCAATAGGTGGCACGGACTTTGATTCTGCTGTGCCATTGATCACTGTGCCGTGGACTGTGATAATTTTTGCGCCGTTTCGACCAATTTTTTCTTTCAACTGAATGCCATGAAGCGCAATTTTGTCTGAAGGGATATTGGGGTTTGATAGGCCCATGAACCATAGTGTTGCTGCAACACCTGAAACGAGCAATATTGCGGCCAACACAAATGGTGCTGCCATAGTTTTTGTCTTGGGTTGCAATTCCGGTATGTGTTGAGCCGGCTCAGGGTCTGCTGAATGCAAAAAAACTGGCTCCGGATTTGCGACACTCTCTTTGCGGCGTGCCAGTTCTCTTAACTCGCGAATTGTAGCAGCGCGCTTTTCGTCTTTGACTTCAGGGCGAATAATTCCCTGTCCTGAGAATTCTTTCCATATACTGCCACAATCCAGACATTTGATCCGGTCACCGTCAGGCACAGGGCGCCCTTGTGTGGATCGCTCATACTCGCAGTTTGGACAAGAATGGGATGGTTCGGTCATAAAATGATAAATCTGTATTCACAGTATGGATTTGTCGAATGTGATGAATCTGATAAAGCAAAGTCATTAAAGGGCTGTTAACCATGAACATGCGGATCAGGGATTCAGGCGATTGATCAGATTTGAAAATGTTGGCTTGCGATATGGCCTTGGAAAGGAAGTCCTTAGTGATCTTTCTTTTGATATTGCACCAAACTCCTTTCAGTTTTTAACCGGACCTTCCGGTGCGGGTAAAACCAGCCTGTTGCGTTTGATGTTGATGTCGCTGCGACCAACACGAGGGCTTGTACGTGTATTTGGAAAAGAGGCGTCCACTATCCAACCCCAGCAAATGCCGATTATCCGCCGCAAGATTGGTGTTGTGTTTCAGGATTTCCGCCTTCTCAATCATTTAACCACCTATGAAAATGTGGCTCTGCCCCTGCAAGTTAGAGGTAAGATGGAAGCCACTTATCGTAAGGACGTTACAGATCTTCTGGATTGGGTTGGGTTGGGTCATCGCATGCACGTATTGCCGCCCGTTCTTTCTGGCGGTGAGAAGCAACGCGCGGCTATTGCTCGCGCATTGATTGACCAGCCTGATATTCTATTGGCAGATGAGCCAACCGGTAATGTTGATCCACCCTTGGCGGCGCGTTTGTTACGGCTTTTTGTTGAGCTTCATCGTTCGGGTACATCCGTGGTTATTGCAACGCATGATCTTGGTTTGATGGACCAGTTTGATGCGCGGCGATTGGTTTTGAACAGTGGTAGGTTGCAGATCTATGAGTAAGGCCCCTACAAATCCGCCAAAAGTTGCGCCCGCAAAAAAAACCGTTGCCAAGACTAGCGGTAAGGGCAAACCTGCCAAGAAAGTCGAGACAAAGAAACCGTCACGTGCGTTGCGTAGTGGCACTAGTATCGTGCCTAGTGAAACGATTGCGGGTACAGCACTTGTCTTCGTGATTGGCATTATGGCGTTTCTTGCCTGTTTAACCTTGGGTGCTGTCTCGCTTGTTAACTCCAGTGCATCTAAGTGGCAGAGTGATATTTCACGGGAGGTGACAATCCAATTGCGTCCGTCAGATGCGGTAGAAATGGACAATGCCATTAGGCAGGCAAGCCGTATTGCGCTTGCATTTGATGGTGTTGCCAAGGTTGAAACTCTTGATGATGATGCAACGAAACGATTGCTGGAGCCTTGGCTTGGTACGGGGCTTCAATTGTCTGAACTTCCGGTGCCTCGAATTTTGACCGTATCGCTTTCTGAGGGTGAAAAACCCGATTTTCAAGAAATGCAGGAAAAGTTGGAGGCGGAGGTTCCCGGCAGTAGTCTGGATGATCATCGTGCTTGGGTGGACCGTTTAACCACCATGGCATGGTCTATGGTTGTGATTGGTGCTGCAATTTTTATGCTGGTTATTTCCGCAACCATCACCACCGTGATCTTTGCAACACGAGGTGCGATGTCTGGCAATAAGGACGTGGTAGAAGTGTTGCATTTTGTCGGGGCAGACGAATCATTTATCGCCACGCAGTTTCAAAAGCATTTTCTGGTTTTGGGTGCTAAAGGCGCATGTTGTGGTGTGGCGGCTGCCATCGTTCTTTTTGTCGGACTTGGGATATGGTCTTCCAGTGCCGTCGCCACCCCTGAAGGCGATCAAATTACAGCTCTCTTCGGAACGTTTTCCTTGGGATGGGGTGGTTATTTCGGGATGGTTCTTGTTTTGATTTTGGTTGCGGTTCTTACTGCTTTAACGTCTACTTGGACTGTCAAAAAGCAGGTGAATTTACTGCAAAATTACCGCCATAATCCGTAGAATTAGAACGTAATCAAATCTCAATCTGCCTGAAATTTACCACTAATTAACCATTTTTAACTAATATTAATGAGTGATGAAAAACGCTCATGAGAAGCTTACACCTAGACAAATCACACCGCTACGTATGATCGTATCTGTGATTGGTGTGCTTGCGATCAGTACCGTGATGGCCAGCGTAAGTGGATTCTATCAATTCGTTCGAAATTTAGAAAATGCCCAATTGGTAGGCGATATTTCGCAAGCTGAAGCCGTTGTTGTGTTGACGGGTGGTGCAAATCGAATTGAAAAAGGTGTTCGTCTTCTGCAAGAAAATCATGGGCATCGACTTTTGATCAGTGGCGTTGATCGCATGACCACGCGCTCCGATTTGGGACGTGTGATCGGTAATTCTTCAATCATGTATGGGTGTTGCATTGATATTGACCGTCACGCGATGGATACACGCGGAAATGCGAAATATACTGCTGAATGGGCCAAGCTACATGGCTTTGAAAACTTGATTGTTGTTACCAGCAACTATCACTTGCCGCGCAGTCTCATGTTGATGAAACAGAGCATGCCGGATGTGAAAATCACAGGCGTGCCAATCGTGCCGCCGCTGTTTCAGAATAAGCAGTTCTGGGAACTGGCATCATCGCGTATTATTATTGGCGAGTATGCAAAATTTGTACTTGCACGATTTGGCGCGGAGCCGCCAGCCAAGTTTATGCTGTCTGCTCTTACCCGCCCGACAAATCGCTCACTTTAAGAGTTTGAACTTCTCTCATTGAGTCTGGCCTATGCCCCTTGGCATGTGTTAATAGCCGTTCGCGATGATGATTTTGCGTTCGATCCTTTTTCTGTTTTTATTTTATCTCGGAACCTTTGTTCAGATGATCTTCTGGACGCCTGTTTTCTTTTTCATGTCCAGAGAGGATGGATGGAAAGTTGTACGTTCTTGGGGCTATCTCAACCTGTTGATGCAGCATTGGTTGATTGGCACGCGTTACGATTTCAGGGGTATGGAACACATCCCGCACGGGTCCGGATTTTTGGTTGCTTCCAAGCACCAATCCAGCTGGGAAACGTATACCATGCTGATGTTTGTGCGAGACCCAAGTTACATCTTAAAACGTGAGTTGATGTTCATTCCGTTCTTTGGTTGGTTTGCAGCTAAAATGCAGGTGATACCGGTCAACCGTGGTAAGCGGGCAGATGCGTTGCGTGCGATGAACAAGACTGCTGGCGAACAACTTTCAGTCGGTCGTCAAATTATCATTTATCCTGAAGGCACGCGAAAAATGGCATTCGCTGAGCCTGGATATAAATTCGGTTTGACCCACATGTATACCAATCTTGACCCGATTGTTTTGCCAGTGGCGCTTAACTCAGGATTGTTTTGGCCGCGTAATGGGATGCGCCTTTACAAAGGCACGTGCATTTTAGAGTTTCTTCCTGTGATAAATGCAGGGCTGGAACCAGACGAGTTTTCCACAAAACTTGCCAGTGCCATTGAAGATAAATCAACCGCACTTTCTCTGGAAGCCATGAATGATGATGAATTCGATGGCAAAGAAAGATTTGCCTCACAGGCCGAAGCGGCAAAGGTTTGATAACGCTAGAGCGTATCTGGCTTGGATTGAACCGTTTGAACGCCGTGGCGTTTGTGC
>CAZEPF010000191.1:0-5204 GCA_964514045.1 uncultured Rhizobiaceae bacterium
GAAATCAAAAATCCAACCCATCAAATCGATCCAATCCAAGACAGACACGCTCTAAGCGCGAATGGCTGCTTCTGCGTCTTTGCCCAACGCTTCAAACACAGTTTTCACAATGCCTGAGCGGTCAATCCCACCTGTGATGTTCATGTCATCAGGGCTTGCTTGATCAACATATGTGTCCGGCATAAACACAGAACGGAACCGTAAGTGGCCATCATCCATTGCGCCTGACGCAAACAGATGTTGGGCCACATGTGAACCAAACCCGCCGACGGCACCCTCTTCAACGGTGATAAGAACCTCATGATTGCTCGCTAATTCTTTCAATAAATCAGCATCCAGTGGTTTTGCAAAACGTGCATCCGCTACAGTTGTTGACAGGCCATAAGTATCCAATTCCTCGGCTGCCAAAACGCAATCTGCCAAGCGTGTGCCAAATGATAAAAGAGCAATGCGATTACCCTCGCGCACAACGCGTCCTTTACCAATCGGCAGAATTTCACCGCGTTCCGGCATGTCGGTACCAACACCTTCACCGCGTGGATAGCGGAAGGATAACGGGCCATCGTCATAGGCGGCAGCGGTGCGAACCATGTGTTTGAGTTCGGCTTCATCGGCAGGTGCCATCACCACAAAATTGGGCAGTGTCGCAAGATAGGTCGTGTCAAACGATCCCGCATGGGTAGGCCCGTCAGCGCCCACAAATCCAGCGCGATCAATTGCAAACCGAACAGGTAGGTTCTGGATGGAGACATCATGCACAACCTGATCATAAGCGCGTTGCAGGAAGGTAGAATATATCGCTACAAATGGCTTATAGCCCTCAGTTGCCAGACCACCAGCAAAGGTGACCGCATGTTGTTCGGCAATGCCAACATCAAACATACGATCTGGAAATGCTTCACCAAAAATATCCATACCTGTGCCAGAGGGCATGGCAGCAGTTACGCCTACGATTTTTTCATCGTCGCCTGCTTCTTGGGCAAGCGTTTGTCCAAATACTTTTGTATAGGAAGGTGCATTAGGAGTGGCTTTGGCTTGTGCGCCCGTCACCACATCAAATTTTGATACACCGTGATATTTATCAGCAGAGTTTTCCGCCGGAGCGTATCCATGTCCTTTGCGGGTAATACAGTGAATTAACACTGGGCCCTTTGCGTTGTCTCGAACGTTTTTCAAAACCGGAACAAGCGTAGAAAGATCATGTCCGTCAATCGGGCCAATGTGATAAAAGCCGAGCTCTTCAAACATCGTGCCGCCTGTTACGTATCCCCGTGCATGCTCAACTGCACGGGTGATGGCGCGGTCTACCGTTTTGCCTAGATAGGCTGTCATTTTCTTGCCGAGATCACGCATGCCCATATAGGTGCGTCCGGTAGCAAGGCGAGCAAGATAGGCACTCATCGCACCTGTTGGCGGGGCAATCGACATATCATTATCATTGAGAATAACAATCAGGCGCGCATCCATCGCACCTGCATTATTCATGGCTTCAAACGCCATACCCGCTGACATGGATCCATCACCGATAACAGCGATGACATTATTATTGCCACCTTCCAACTCGCGGGCAACAGCCATGCCAAGCCCTGCGGAAATAGAGGTTGAGGAATGCGCCGCACCAAACGGGTCGTATTCGCTTTCGGCACGTTTGGTGAAACCGGACAGTCCGTCCTTTTGGCGAATGGTGCGCATCTGGTCACGGCGGCCCGTTAAAATTTTATGCGGATAGCATTGGTGTCCCACATCCCAGATCAATCGATCATCAGGCGTATTGAATACATGATGGATTGCTGTTGTTAGTTCTACAACGCCAAGACCTGCACCCAAATGCCCTCCGGTCTGGGAAACCACATCAATCATTTCTGTGCGTAATTCATTGGCAAGTTGAGGAAGGTCTTTTTCGTCAAGCTTGCGAAGATCAGCAGGAATGTTGATAGTGTCGAGAAGTGGGGTGTCGACAGGCATGGATAGATACTCAATTGGTCAGTATTGATATGGGTTGTACAACTACGTTGAACAATAGCCAAACCTGTCGTTTGGTAAAGTCGGCAAAATAAACTACCACTGATATTCTACATAAATGGGCTTTTTCCGTGACCTTACCGAAGTTTAATCCACGTTACAGATTTGTAACTATCAGGTGGAAGCAGCACATCATACGGTTTCGCTAGAACCTTGAGGAGGGTATTATGTCAAACGTTTTATCAATTTCTGGCCTGGCCAAAACCATTTCATTTCTGCAATTGTTTCTGTTAGCCGCAATTTTCGGTTTCTTTTACGCCTATGCGTGTTCCGCAATGTGGGGATTGGACCTCACCCCTGCAAAGGTCGCCATTGAGGCAATGAACGGTATTAACACAGCCGTCCTTAATGGTGTTTTCGCGCCTACGTTTTTTGGGCCTGTGCCAATCGGGATTTTGAGTTTTATTATTCTATGGATGGCTGGAGCAAGAACGTCTGCACTATGGTTTGCAGGTGCCTTTATAATTTATTTAGCTGGGGCATTCCTAGTGACCATGAATATAGCTGTGCCAATGAATACCAAACTACTGGAAACAGCTATTCCCACTGATCCGCAAGAAGCATTGAAAATTTGGAGCGCCTATAGCGAAACATGGCAATTCTGGAATTGGGTACGAACAGGATTTAGCGGTCTTGCGTTCTGCAGTGCGGCAATTGGTTTTTATAAATTAGGTGGCCATTATCACGCTAAGTAAAGGTCGATTAAAGCGCTGCGACCATTGCATTTTGCTTGGCGCGCAGTGCTGCGATTTTGGAACCATCTGCAACTCTGGCATTGTCATGGGTGATCAACTCACCCTTTGCGATGGGTTTGATCACGGTTCCACCGTCCAATAACCCACATGGCATGGCGCGGCTGGATACGGCTTCGGTTTTAGCCATTACCCATGCGCGATAAGTGTACTCCCCAATCGCATCAAGCAGGTCACCCGGCTGCAAATCTTTCTTTGCAACCGCACAAACCTCTGCCACCGGTTTTGACAGAGGCACCATATCGGCTTTGCCATACAAAACGGCCCGTGCGCAGGTAAGTGGCACTTCAAGCGAGGTAAGATGAAACGGGCGATGGAACGTGAAGTATGGGCCTTTGCCCATTTTCAAATCTTCCATACGCTCGGTAATGCGCGGGTGGGACATATCGGCAATCACAAAAACGCCCGGTGCCACGCCTTTGCCGATTGAAAAATCCACGCATCCTTTTTTGGATAGAACACCGCCATCTGCTTCAGGAATAAGAGTGGAAGAAAGTTGGTCAATGGTTGCTGCAGGACCGTGCATCCCAGCCTTGTCCGGCACCAGACCTGTGGCATTGGCAATCGCACACATCTCCACCATGGTTTTGGAGCCGTCAACAAATTCGACCAGCATCCGCACATTCATGTTTCTGCGTTCTGCTTCTTCGCGATAGTCATCGGGGATCGCATCAAAGTTCAACGGATTGTTTTTGCCTTTGCCAGCACAAACGATCTCATGTCCCATTGCAGAAACAAACTCGATCAATTCCATACACGACGAAGGTTCATCCCCTGCGCCCAGTGAATAAACAACCCCAAGACGCTCGGCTTCAGATTTCAGATATGGTCCGATGCAAACATCAGCCTCCACATTCATCATGGTCAGATGCTTGCCATGTTCCATTGCATGAATGCCGATTTCCGCACCCACGGATGGCACGCCCGTTGCATCAATCACCACGTCGATCAGCGGGTTTTCAGCAATCATTGTGGCGTCTTCAACAATCGCCATTCTGCCAGCTTCGATGGCGACACTCATATCCGATTGAGTAGCAGTGATTTTTCCGTTCTCGTCAGACCCTTGCGCAATTTCCAGCGCGTGTTTTGCTTTGTTCAAACCACGGTCAGAAACGGCTGCAACTTCAATACCTTTCATATGTGCCACGCGGGTGACGACATCGGTACCCATTTCGCCGCATCCCACCAGACCTATGCGAATGGGTTTTCCGCTATCTGCACGAGCTTCAAGATCGCGGGCAAGACCCGTCAGGGCGACATTCGTTGGCATCCATATTCTCCATTTTAATGGACAGTATCATGTGTCAAAAATGAAAAGCAATCGCCATAATGTTGCAGGCATTACTGAAAGTCACAGATTGATTTCCCATTGCTTGCGAAGTGCCTGCACCTCGTTTGTGAAATACTCGCCCGTTAATTCCCATCGCTGTATCCGGTCAATTCTGAAGTGGCGAAAATCCTTGCGCAGCCCGCACCATGCGGCCAGCAATATGGCATCAACATAGTACAGTAAGCCGATGGGCTTGAGGGTCCGGTTTGTCTCGATATTCTCCAAATCGATATATGTTATGTTGATCTCTGCGCAATCCCGTATGATTTGGCGCAAGTGCTTTGGTTCTACCTGCGAGGCGGGTATTTCATTCCATTGCGATACATGTAGCGGCCCATTAAGCGACAATTCTTTTGGCAACACGTCTGATATTTTTCCAGACGCAGTTTTTGCAGCATCAATCAGTGCATCATCACTGCTACGCCCGATCATGGATAGACCAACCGCTATTGCTTCCAGTTCTTCCTGAGAGAACATCAAAGGCGGCAAATCATACCCGGAGCGTAAAATATAACCGATGCCTGCTTCACCCTGTATAGGTAAATGGCTTGCTTGAAGAGAAGCCAGATCACGATAGATCGTTCGAATATTAACCTCCAGCTTGGTTGCAAGCTCTTGTGCCGTTACAGGCACAGTGGCGCGGCGCAAGACCTGGATAATTTCAAAGAAACGGACGGATCTACTCATTCTTTCATCATAGCACACCCTACTGACACATACATGTCAGCATAAATTTGCTAGGGTAATTTTTCTTAGAGAAGGTCGGGCAAGCCGACCAACCTATAATCTGAAGAACGACAATCCCAACCGTTGATGAAATAATGGTCAGGGACTTCCCGAAACCCTAAATCTGGTGGATGCAACATGATTAAATATTACTACCCAAATGGCGATCATTGTTATCGCGCACTTCATACAGCCCATGCGGTATTTCACAACGAAGATGGAAAGCTGATTGCCCGCGCGATGAAATCCGATAATAGCGAACTCTATGAGTTTGAAATCGTCGGGTTTGAACTGGTTGAAGCAGGTGTACGTTGTACTTAAGCTAGAGGTGAAGTCTATAAAAAATCACCGAAAACAGTGTATTAACCGTTTGA
>CAZEPF010000192.1:0-5178 GCA_964514045.1 uncultured Rhizobiaceae bacterium
TAGGCGGGGATCAGCGTGAGGTTCAATGATACGTTTACAAACAAGGCTGATGAGTAAATCACCGCACAAATGTTTTGCTTGCCTGTCATAACAAGCAAGGATTCTGCGGGTCCAACGCTTGAACGGATAACAATCCCGAACACTAGAATATATAGGAAGCTTGCCCCTTCAACGAACTCAGCCCCAAACAGCATGAGAAAATATTTGCCTGTTGCTATCATAAACAAGCCGAGTATCAGCGATGGCCAAAACGTCCATGTAATGCTTTCTTGAACATACCGGCTCAAGCCTTCTGTATCGCCAGAAGCTTGATAGGCGGAATACCGATGCGAGGCTGCAGCGCGTACCGCAAAATAGACAAAGTGTACGAGCGCAAGAATTTTGGTAGCAGCAAAATATACAGCTGTGTCTTCAGGCTTTGTCAGCCAACTGACAAATAATACGTCTACTGAGGTCAGTAAAACGTAGAAGCTCTCGACCATGAAGATTGGCATTGCGACGACAAACCATGTCTTCATCTTATAAATTGGTGCTATCGCTTCAACGGTTCGCTTAAGTTTTCTGCGAATTGCAGTTAGTTGGGTGAGGCCGTTTGCGTAGGTGGCAATGACAGCGCACCACATAGCAGTTTCAGCGGTTGCCGGATATCCAAGCGCGATTGCTGTTGCCAGTAAGGCCATAATGGCAATGGGTCGGATTATATACGTTGGTATGAAGCTTAAGCTTGCCCAGTTAAACGGTCTGGCAATTCCATCCACGACTTCCGCAACTGACAGCATGGGTAAACATGCCAACGCCAGGAAGGCTGGCATGATATAGTAGCTGGTCATGATTTCGGGGTGAAAAAACAACAATAATGCGCCGCCCGTGGAAATCGTAAAAGACGAGCAGGCTGCAAATGATACTGCACCTCTTGCCATACCGCGTAAATGTCTGGGTTTTTTAAGCTCACGGTAGCGCGAGACAAACCGAACTGCAGCTGAAGGCATTCCAAAACTTGAAAGTGTGGCAAGTATGATAATCGCTGCCCAGACTGCTACAAATATTCCGTACTCAAATGTTCCAAGCCAGCGTGCAAATAAAACTTGAGAGGCAAAGGCGATCACTGCACTTGTAACGCGAATGGAAAATACTTTGATTGCCATGCGTTGGGATATTGCACTATCGTTCGTGCCTGAGATCACATGATCGGCACGCGCAAGGATAGCCTTGCCGTTCTTTTCGAACCGCAATGGTACGTATTGTCCAAACATGTTGGTCAATGAAACTGACACTACCCTACCTCGTCTTCCATAGATCACTATAAGACAAAGGCTTTAATATTCCGTATGGTTAGTTTGGACACGATGACAGGTTGATGTTGCTGGCCATTGTTTTATATGGACTTTTTTAATTCTCTTGGGATTCTGTTAAGCATATGAACCACTAATCAACCGAGGCGCTACTCAGGGGTGACGATTTGAAAGTTTTAGATCTACGTGGATTGAAATGTCCATTGCCTGTCTTGAAGGCCAGAAAAGCCTTCCGCTTTTATGCGGTGCATGAAGAAGTGTGTCTGGAAACAACAGACCCTCTGGCTGTGATCGATATCCCTGCTTTTTGTAATGAAAACGGGCATGAGTTGGTGAAGAGCCAGGAAATGGAAGACCATCACCGATTTATTGTTCGCAAAGGCGAGACTTAAGTTTGATACGCTTGAACATGCGGTTACATGCCCGGAATTGAGAGTGGGTTATCCATAAGGGCATCTCGGTCCGCACCCTGCGTCGATAGTTCACCAAAGAAGCCATTGAAAATTTCTATTGCATGGTCTGGGGTGTCGTCCTTTGTGATGATGACGAGACTGGTCTGGTCTGGGTTGTTCAAATCCGCTGAGGCAGGTGCAAAGTCGTGAACGATTTGTCCTGACACTTGAACAATTACAGGGGTTTCATGCTCTGTAATTTTAGCAAAGCCCTTTATGCGAAGAAGCGAGGAGCCCAATTGCCCAATCATCAAGTGTAACATTCCGGCGAGATCATGCAGGCCGATGATACGATCAGATGTCATGACGGTTGAATGGAATTTAGAATGTTTGTGTAGTGGTTTTATATCGGGCTTGTCTGCACTTGGCTTTTCCAAATCTGACTGCGTTATCTCTACATCGCTAGGTAGAATTTCTGCTGTTGGATTGAAAGCTGCAATTTCTGAAAGCAGTGCGGCTTTGGCCGAATGAATGTCCTGTTTTGTGAGAATGATTTTATCAGCGATCACAAGTTGTCGGGCTGCTTCTTCATGCGCGTGGATCAGGTCCATGCCGCGGGTCGCATCGAACGCTGTAATAATCTGGCTTGGGACTAATTTTGACGACACTTGCGGGTCAGCGGTGAGTGCCTGAAACACGGGAAGCGGATCTGCGATGCCTGTTGTTTCAATGAAGATGCGATCAAATGAACCAAGCTCCAAGCGTGCGAGGGTTTCAACCAGTTCGCCCTTTATGCTGCAGCATAGACATCCATTGGACATCTCAAAAATGGTTTCGGTGGCTTGTTCGATAAGTAGGTGATCGACGGGCACTTCACCAAACTCATTTACAATCACGAGCGAGTTGGAAAATGATTCGCGCGAAAGAAGTTTATTGAGATAGGTGGTTTTGCCGCTTCCAAGAAATCCGGTAAGCAAGATTACAGGGATACGCTTCATGACGGTTTATCCTTACCGCGGATTTGGGGAAGGAATTGGCAGATTACCGGTTGCAGCTACGCCGATCACTGGCAATCTGATTTGTCCGGTGTCGCGATCAAAATCGGGTCTTAAGGATGGCACAGGGACTTTGCCTACAACTGCAAAACGGCGTGTCAGAACAGCAGGACTTGGGTCTGCATCAACGCCACCGGATCGGATATCCAGAATATTTGATGATTTTTTGCGTGGTGACAGGTATTGCGATTTTATGACAGCAGCACCTGCGCCGGGGTCATAGCGGCTGGCGCGCGCTTCTTGTGTGCATAGAACAGGGCGCATGTTTTTGGGGGCGGCACCTTTTAAGACGGGTAGATGCACCGACCCTGTTCCAGCTTTCCCAAAGCTTTCTTCCAGTAGTTTTGCTGCCGAAACAGCCCTGTCGGTTTGTGATGATCGGCCCAATACAACAGCAATTAAAGTCTGCCCGTTTCTGGTGGCAGAGGCTGCCAGATTATATCCAGACGCGCAGACAAAGCCTGTTTTCAGGCCATTTGCCCCGGAAAACCTCTCTAATAATAGGTTGTATGTATAGTGCGTTTTTACAGGAGTTTTGATGCCAACTGCTTTGAACAGGTAAGCGTATTGTGGAAATTCAGTTAAAAGTTTGACCGATAATAGCGCCATGTCACGCGCAGATGTGACCTGAGCAAGATTGTGCAATCCATTTGAATTGGTAAATCGGGTATTAGCCAGCCCCAGTCTTTTGGCTTCTGTATTCATTCTGCCTACGAAGGCTTTCAAACTGCCCGCAACGGCTTCACCTAATGCGTGGGAAACGTCATTGGCGCTTTTTATGATGATGATTTTCAGTGCGGTATCAATGCGCAGTTGTACGCCCTTCTTGTATCCCATTTTGCTTGGTGGCTGGCGTGTTGATGCCTGACTTATCAACACAGGTGAACCATCTTCAATTTCTCCACTCGCGATCGCACGAAGGGTTACGTAGGCGGTCATTAGTTTTGTGAGAGACGCGGGGTGCCACTGATCATTGGCTTTGTGTTGTGAAATGATAGCGCCCGTTTCCGCATCAACAACGATATGGGGTTTGTCCGCTGCCATCGCTGCACCAGAGATGAGCGAGAACAGTAAGCCAAGCGCTAAAAGTGTATTTTTGAAATTCATGAGCGTCATGTTCTTTCAGTAGCGGGATTGTCAATTCGGAACAAGTGCTCCAAATTAGTCTCCATAACCCATACAGAAACAATCAGGATTAAACATGCCCATCATCAATCGAATGGCTGAACTTCACGAAGAAATCACTGAGTGGCGTCGCGAAATCCACTCTAATCCGGAACTGCTTTACGATGTTCACGAAACTGCAGCAAATGTTGCGGAAAAACTAAAAGTCTTTGGATGTGATGAGGTTCATACCGGAATTGGCAAGACGGGTGTTGTTGGAATCATTAACGGCAAGACTCAGAATTCGGGCCATGTGGTTGGGATGCGTGCGGATATGGATGCATTGCCCATCCAGGAGGTTAAAGATCTACCTTATAAATCCAAGGTTGAGGGTAAAATGCATGCCTGTGGGCATGATGGCCATACGGCCATGCTGTTGGGTGCTGCAAAATATCTGGCTGAAACACGTAACTTCGATGGCAGTGTTGCCGTTATCTTCCAGCCTGCGGAAGAAGGCGGTGCTGGTGGCAAAGCCATGTGTGACGATGGCATGATGGATAAGTTCGGCATTAAAGAAGTTTACGGTATGCACAATATGCCGGGTCTAGCAGTGGGTGAATTTGCAATTCGTCCGGGGCCACTTATGGCGGCAACGGACGAGTTTCGTATCAAAATCATTGGTAGAGGTGCCCATGCTGCTATGCCTCATGAAGGCGTAGATCCAGTTGTGACGGCCTCTCAGGTTGTTTTGGGATTGCAAACGATTGTGTCCCGCAATCTCAATCCGTTTGAGCCTTTGGTGATTTCAGCCACGAAGATCAATGCAGGTACGGCGTTTAACGTTATTGCAGAAGATGCGGAGATTGTTGGTACGATCCGTAGTCTTTCGCGCGATGCCCGTGATTATGCGATTGCTCGTATGCAAGAAGTTTGTGATGGAATTGCTGCTTCTGCGGGAGCAAAAGCGGAAGTTACATTGATTGAGGGCTATCCGGCTACAGTCAACCATGAAGCAGAGACTGATAAGGCTGTAAGAATTGCTTCCGAGATTGCAGGTGCTGATAAGGTAGATGCCAATAAGGAAGCGACAATGGGGGGTGAGGACTTCTCATACATGTTGCTTGAGCGCCCTGGAGCTTTCATCTTTATGGGCAATGGCGATACGGCGGGTCTCCATCATCCAGAATATGATTTTAATGATGAAGCGATTCCACATGGCACCAGTTATTGGGCAAAACTTGCTGAAACCTTGATGCCGGCTGCATAAGATTTAGAGCGTGTCTGGCTTGGATTGAACCGTTTGAACGCCGTGGCGTTTGTGCTCCTGACTAGGCG
>CAZEPF010000193.1:0-5150 GCA_964514045.1 uncultured Rhizobiaceae bacterium
CATCGCGCTGTGGTATTTTCCTAGCTGAAATCAAAAATCCAACCCATCAAATCGCTTCAAGCCAAGACAGACACGCTCTAACAAACAACCGAGTGTTTGAAGATGTCTTTTACGGATGGCGCTGGTTTTCTGCGCGGTTTAAATTTCACAAACAACAAAACAGCTATAAATAGTGCCAGCAGTGGAAGCGCTAAATTTGGTGTAAAAGCCAAACTGTATCTCGCTGTCATCACGCTATGCGTATTTGTAGTAGTTGCGATTTTGGTATCGGTCGCATCGTTTGGCAGTACTCAAACAAGACCTGCTAGTTTTGCAAAAGGATCCCAGTTTGGATCTTTGTGCCAGTCATATTCACAGCCAATAGCAAGCCTGTCCGCCATATCCTGACCAAATAAATCAGCCATGACCGCAAGTGCCATATCCATTCCTGCTGATACGCCGGAAGACGAATAGAATTTTCCATCAGCCACCCATCGTGCTTCCTTTACCCATTCAACATTGGGTGCAAGGTGAACAGTATCCATGAAATCAAGTTTATTGGTTGTTGCTTTGCGTCCGCCCAAAACGCCTGCCAGTCCTAGTAATATGCTACCAGTACAAACCGTCATAACGCGTTCGGCATTTTCAGATGCTTGCCGTAGCCATTGCATTAGGTCTTCGTCTTTGACCGCTGTGAGCGCAGAATCGCCACCGGGAATTAACAAGAGATCATAGTCATTTTTCTCAGACAGAGTTTTATCGACGACTATTTTTTGACCATGACAGCTTGGCACTGGCTCGCTGGTTTTTGCTACAGTAATGATTTCAGTTTCTTTTCCAAACCCGCCAAGCATTTCTATAGGACCAAAATAGTCCAGCGTTTCAAATCCCGGAAATACCAGTGCGGCAAGTGTTTTCATTAAAAGGCTTTCGTAGATAGTGATCTAAGAAACAATTTAGCTTTTATTGCGCTGCCAGCAAAGACGCATTACCGCCTGCTGCTGTTGTATCAATGCACAGATGACGCTCCAACACACACAATTCTTCCATCTTGTTAGTTGCAATCAAGGGAAGCAATGCGCCATCTCGCAGGGCAAGTGCTTTGCGCGCCTCCAAGAGGTCAGCAGTTTCTGACCAAAGCGCAACGGCTGCAAATTCTGTAAGCTCTGTCAGCGCGTTTCTTTCTAGAAAGCCTGATACGCTATTCGGTCCCTTAACACCAGGAACCACTGTCACCGTTGCACACCCCATAGAGTTTGCAATCTCGCTTTGTTGCTTTGCGGCTTCGATTGTGGGCCCAAGGCAAAGAATGGTTCCTTTGGGGTAGGTGGACCATCGATTGGATTCCCCCGTTGGCCCCGGCATATCGCGGGTTTCAAGCGGTGCGTGATTCTGCGAGCGTGCAGCGTTCAGTGCTGATTGAACGGCAGCAATATCTGCGTGATTACCTGCTGTAGTTTTAAGCTCCGGCTTTTCCAGTTTCTTGAAGCGGTTCACGTATAAAGGGCCACCTGCTTTTGGGCCTGTGCCTGATAATCCCTCACCACCGAAGGGTTGGGATTCAACAATCGCGCCTATCTGGTTTCGGTTTACATACATGTTGCCGACATTCAGACGGCTAGTAATGTATTCGACCCGGTCATCTATGCGCGTATGAAGGCCAAACGTTAGGCCATAGCCACTCGTGTTAATGTCGTGGATGATCTGATCAATTTCGTTGGATTTGAAGATTGCAACATGAAGAACAGGCCCGAATATTTCTTTTTCAAGCGATAAAACGCCATCTACCCGTATCGCAGCCGGTCCTACAAACAGCCCATCATCCGGTGCATCCATTTGTTTCAAAAGAGTGCCTGCAATCCGTGCTTTTTCTATGTGATTGATAATTTCGGTACGTGCGGTTTCGGTGATCACCGGGCCTACGTCTGATGACATGTCCCACGGATGGCTGACCTCAAGCTCGTCCATTGCGCCATAAAGCATTTCCAAGAAGGGTTCAGCGATATCTTCTTGTAGATATAAAACACGAAGGGCTGAACACCGTTGCCCGCAAGAACGAAACGATGAATCCACAATGTCCTGAATTGCCTGTTCTGGAAGTGCGGTAGAATCCACGATCATGGCATTCAATCCGCCTGTTTCCGCAATGAAAGTAAAGTCGGGTTCTAAAGTTTGGGAAGCATTGCGGTTAATGATTTGAGCCACTCCGGTCGACCCAGTAAAACATATGCCGTTAATGCTTGGATCTGTGGTGAGTTTTACACCCACGACAGAACCTTTGCCGATCACAAGTTGAAGAACATCCTTTGGCACGCCGGCTTGATGCAACAGTTTGACCGCAATTGATGCAATGATCGGGGTAGGGTCGGCAGGTTTTGCCAGTACACCATTGCCTGCCGCCAGCGCCGCCGATAGTTGACCGGTAAAAATCGCGAGAGGAAAGTTCCAAGGGGATATGCAGGTAAACAAACCACGGGCATGCGCGTCTCCAAGCCTGATCGCTTCTGTGCCGTAAAACCTTAGAAAATCTACGGCCTCCCTGATTTCCGCAATCGCATCAAGGGCTGTCTTGCCTGCTTCTCTGCAAAGTGCAGCAAAAAATTCGCCTGAGTTTTCCTCGTAAAGATCCGCAGCTTTATTGAGGATATCGCAGCGTTGTTGTGGTGAAGCCCCATTCCAAGCACGTGCAATATTAAGCGCGTGATCAACATCAGTATCACTGGCTTCGATTACTGTGCCAACTTGATGATCGGGATCATTCGGGCTGAACACAGGTGTCGCATCACCAGCAGGTTTTAAACCTGAAACAAGGGGCTTTGCATTCCAAATATGAGTTTCAAAGCGATCGCGTTCAGCGTGATAGTTTGACAAATCATCATAATTTCGCAAATCCCAACCTTTGGAGTTTTTGCGGCCCACGCCATAAAGAACTTCTGGACTGATGACACTTTCACTCGCACCCAGCCTACCATTTTCGTATAGGGCAAACGGATCACTGGAAATTTCTTCTGGCGTAACATCCGGCTCGATGATTTGGTTTACAAAAGACGAGTTGGCTCCATTCTCCAAGAGGCGGCGAACAAGATAGGCAAGCAAGTCACTATGCGCACCAACAGGAGCATAGATGCGGCATCGAGTTTGTTCTTGTTGCAATACATTGGTGTGTAGTGTCTCGCCCATGCCATGGAGACGCTGAAACTCGTAAGCCACGCCATCATCAGCCATATTTAAGATGGCTGCCACCGTATGTGCATTATGTGTGGCAAACTGCGGATAAAGGCGGTCTGCATAATTCAATAATTGTTGCGCGCAGCAAATGTACGAAATGTCAGTTGCAGCCTTGTCTGTGAAGACAGGAAAATTCTCTGTACTTTCCACTTGCGCCTGTTTGATCTCGGTATCCCAATAAGCGCCCTTTACCAGACGCACCATAATCTGACGGTCTTCTTCACTTGCCAGTTGATGCAACCAATCAATCACGGATGAGGCCCGTTTGCCGTAGGCTTGAACCACCACGCCAAACCCATCCCAACCTTTGAGTTCCGGCGAGCGGAAAACTGCTTCAATGACATCCAGCGACAGGTCCAGCCTGTCCGCTTCTTCTGCGTCAATATTCAGTCCCATAGAGGCATTCTTGGCCAGAAGCGCGAGTTCTTTCACTCGGGGAACAAGTTCACGCATAACCCTTTCTTGTTGGCTCACTTCATAGCGTGGGTGGAGTGCTGATAGTTTTATCGAAATTCCAGGATTGTCTCTGATGTCTTCATGCGTTGCGCGCTTTGCCAGTCTTTTGATGGCATCTTCATAGGCTGCATAAAATGTCTGCGCATCGCGATCAGTGAGAGCCGCTTCGCCCAGCATGTCGTATGAATAAGTGAAGCCAAGCTTCTGCATTCCATCGCCGCGCTTAACAGCCTCGGAAATGGTTTGCCCCAGCACAAACTGATGTCCCATTTCTTTCATGGCACGTTTTACAGCGGTGCGAATGACAGGCTCTCCCAATCGGCGCACGGCCATATGCAACGTATCTGCAAGAGTGTTGCTTGAAGGTTCTTGCAGCACTTTGCCCGTCAGCATCAACGCCCACGTAGATGCGTTTACAAGTGGTGAACTGGATTGACCCAGGTGTTCACCCCATGCAGAAGGCGCAATCTTGTCTTCGATCAACTCATCGATGGTTTCAGCGTCCGGCACACGTAGCAGCGCTTCCGCCAAACACATAAGGGCAACCCCTTCATCGGTCGATAGGCCATATTCTGCTAGAAAGACTTCCATAAGACCGGGATTGCCATCTTCGCGGATGTCCTTGACGAGCGAAATTGATTTCTCTGTGATCTGTGCGCGTGTCTCAATACTTGGCGCGTAGGATTTAACAAGATCGCTTAGAACCTGCTGTTCATCGGCGAGGTGAAGCTCACGAATTTTCTCTCGAAAGTCAGATAAACTAGGCATTATGTCTCTCCCTTATCACTCAGATAAATATGACATATAATTTATAGTGATATTCACCTATGAAGTATGGTATTTCAGAATTTAAACCTATTTTTTATGAATATTTGGAACTTGTGATGCCTGAGAATAGTAAAAACAGTCAACTTGACCAGTTTGACCGGAAAATTTTGAAAGAACTGGTGGAGGATGGTCGAATGACCATTACTGATCTTGCCCACAAACTCGGACTGTCTAAGACACCATGCCATGTTAGGGTAAAGCGCCTTGTGGCTGAGAAATTTATCTTGGGCTTCAGGGCCATCATAAATCCACAAAAGCTTGGCCTTAGCCATGTTGCATTTGTGGAAGTAAAGCTCAGCGATACGCGCGAACCTGCGCTAACCGCATTTAATGAAGCGGTTCAAGCTGTATCAGAGATCGAGCAGTGCCATATGGTGGCTGGGCCGTTCGATTATCTTTTGAAGGTGCGAACATCGGATATCAATTCTTATCGCGATGTGCTGGGTGAAAAGATATCTACGCTACCGCATGTGGCGAGCTCTTCTACCTATGTCACGATGGAAGCAGTGAAGGAGATCAGCACCGAATTTTCCTAAAACTTGGCTCTCACAGATCAATTTTCACGATTCGATTACCCAAAAAGGTTGCTCCAGTCATTTAGCTTGGCAAAAAAACAGTCGAAACCCCTTAAATAGGCCTAGAGCGTGTCTGCCTTGGAT
>CAZEPF010000194.1:0-5074 GCA_964514045.1 uncultured Rhizobiaceae bacterium
GTCTCACCCTGTCCTGTGATAACATAAGGATCAGCCTCGGCACCAATTTCCAAACGATATTCTGAAAACTTTACACTGTTTGGGTTTGCTAAAAACAATCCATCGAGATGAAACGGCAAAGGTGTTTCTGCCTTTGCGGAAATAGACAAATCTTTTCCCGCATAAGGTTTCAGGTCAAAATCACCCGACCAGTTCAATACGTTTTCTTCTAACTTCAACGGGCCATCAATAAGCAACCGATAGGGGCGATCCTTACGAAGCGCCTCAATCTTCAAGCGAATGGATCGCACATCATGTTGATAGGTGCCCGTTGAGATATCCAATCGAGACGGCACGTCTTCAATATCTGCATTTGCATCAATCCGCCAAGGGCCAAGCAAAGAACGCGCAGACACATTCGCGTTGATATTTTCCAGGAGAACTTCTCTGCCACCAGCAAGACCAGATAGCTTTGCGGTGCCACCTTCAATGGTGAGTTTCTCAATTTCAATTTGCTCGGCATCAACAATCGCTGATTGGGGCGATGTCCACGCTACCGTTCCGCTTTCATCTACTTCCAGATCAAGCTTGGGCTTTTGCATGGTCATTTCAACGATGCGAATATCGCCAGACAAGAACGGCAGTAATTCTGCAACCAGAGAAAACCGCTCAACCGTCATAAGCGGCTGGCCACTTTCGTTGCGTCCTACTTCCAATTGCTCGAAGCTTAAAGAGGGTAGCGGCAGGATTTTAAGATTTGTATCGCCACCTACTTTTACAGGCTGACCAACAACCCTTGTTGCTTGGCGTTCAAACTCGTCAGAAAACTGCTTCCAGTCGATCATCATTGGCGCAAGCAGAGCTGCAAACAGCGCTACAACAATCAGCACTCCAACCAATACAAATGAGCGAAACAGAAAATTCATTCAGGATGCGGCTTTCTTAAAATCCGACAACCTTGCCGGGATTCATGATATTATCAGGATCTATCGCCTGTTTTAATGACATCATGATGTCAGCACCCGTACCATGTTCAAGCCGTACAAAGCGGCGCTTGCCCTGCCCGATACCATGCTCACCAGTGCAAGTCCCTTCCATTGCGATGGCGCGCATCGCCATTTTTTCCATAACCTCTTCTGCACGCGCAATTTCTTCTGGGTCATTGCGGTCAACCATCAACAGCGTGTGGAAATTACCATCGCCCACATGCCCTACCATCGGACCATAAAGCCCTGCATCTTTGATATCTTTCTGGGTTTCAGTCACACATTCCGCCAATCGGGAAATCGGCACGCAAACATCGGTGCTGATGCCTTCTTTAGCAGGGCGTTGAGCTTTAGCCGCCCAATACGTATCGTGTCGCGCTTGCCATAATCTCGTGCGCTCTTCAGGTTTACTTACCCATTCAAAACCTTGACCATTGCAGTCACTAGCGATTTCACCAAACATCTCAGCTTGTTCTGCAACCCCCGCTTCGCTTCCATGAAATTCCAGCAGCAACATAGGCTTAATCTCAAAGTCCATCTTGGAGTATTCATTCACTGCTTTCACGGTTTCTTCGTCCAGTAATTCTATACGCGCAACCGGAACACCAACTTGCATAGTCATGATAACCGCATTGCAAGCATCTTCTACCGTATCGAAGAAACAAACCGCCGCAGACATGGATTCAGGAATGCCGTAAAGGCGAAGGGTCATTTCAGTGATCACACCAAACGTTCCTTCAGAGCCCACCATCAATTTGGTTAGATCATAGCCGGCAGATGTTTTGCGCGCGCGATTTGCAGTTTTCACAATCCGGCCATCAGGCATTACTGCGGTCAGATTGATCACGTTTTCCCGCATCGTACCATAGCGCACCGCATTTGTGCCGGAAGCACGGGTGGCAGTCATACCGCCAAGCGACGCATTAGCGCCTGGGTCAATCGGAAAGAACAATCCCGTATCGCGCAAATATTCGTTTAATGCTTCACGCGTAACACCAGGTTGCACCACACAATCCAGATCTTCTGCATTGACCTGCACAATCTGGTTCATGTCATTCATATCAATGGATATGCCACCTGCAGGTGCGTTTACGCCGCCTTCCAGTGAGGTACCCGTTCCAAATGGGATTATCGGCACTTTGTATTTGGCGCAGGTTTTCACAACCTCTTGAACGTCTTCAGTGGATTTTACGAACACCACCGCATCTGGCAATTGAGAAGGAATGTAAGTCGTGGTGTGGGAATGCTGTTCACATAAAGCCTGAGAGGTTTTAAGCTGCTCACCGAAGCGCTGTTTCAAAATTCCGATAACGGTAGAAATGCCCTCGTCATTTCTGGGCAACTGTTCCAAATCCTTAAGCGCCACGCCATTCCTCCAATCAATTTGAAATCACTTCCCTTAGGTTAAACACTTTCTGCACGATAATGAAGCAATTTGATCAACGCGAGGCGTTGTCCTTTTGCCATATTCAATCAAAAGTCTTTCATAATCCAATAGTGCATGGTGCGGCATCATTCTTGCGCCTCAGTTTTTTATGTGGAACACAAGAGATATAAAAACTACTCCGCTGGTCCAATGCCGGAAATTATCAAGAAACTGCCTAGCCTGATCTTTGGATGGATTTCGCCCAATCTGGAGATATTCAATACCAGTCGCCAATTCAGAGTTTGGATTGCAGCGATCATCATTGGGTTTGCCGTTTCATTTGCCGCAATTCTGTTTCGTGAGCTTATTGGCCTTGTTCAATTTCTCTGGCTCGCAGACCGTTCGGAGAACGTCATCAGTGCGAGTGAAGGTGTGCCTTGGTATGTGATCATGGCAGCCCCGATTACAGGCGGCGCGATTGTCGGCTGGCTATTGGTAAGGGTATTACCACTAAGACGGTGTAGCGGAGTTCCAGATGTAATCGAAGCACGCACCATGGACGGAAGACGCGTCAGTTTCCGACAGTCTGTCCTTTCAGCTTTAACCACCGCCATATCATTGGGCAGTGGGGCAAGCTCCGGTCGTGAAGGCCCAATGGTCCATTTGGGTGCGGGCATCGCAACTGCAATCACCGAGAGATTTCGCCTGCCCAAATGGTGTGACCGCACCCTATTGGCAAGTGGTGCAGCGGCCGCCGTTTCTGCCTCATTTAACGCACCAATTGCCGGTGTGCTTTTTGCCCATGAAATTGTCTTGGGCCACTATGCCCGGCGTTCGTTTGTACCCATCGTCATTGCTGCGGTTGGCGGTACGATCTTCTCACGCTTATGGTTTGGTAACGTTGCAGCGTTTGAGATTCCCGAACATCAGATCACATCGTTTTGGGAGTTTCCCGCTTTCGCAATTCTAGGCGTCGTATGCGCACTCGTTTCAGTAATCTTTCAGTTTGCACTGGTCGGCACCGACTATGTGGCGCGTAACATCAACATTCCGTTATTCCTGAGGCCTGTTATTGGCGGCGCGCTAATCGGCTTTATTGCAATTTTCTTCCCTCATGTTTTAGGCGTTGGATATGAAGCAACCGACCTTGCCTTAAAGAACCAACTTGATCTTCAACTCCTGCTTGCCCTGCTGGTTTTCAAAACTGCGGCCACAGCAATCACCCTTGCTTCACGATTTGGCGGAGGGGTCTTTTCGCCAGCCCTGTATCTTGGCGCAATTGCAGGTGCGGCCTATGGGCAGATTGCGTCAGGCATATTTCCAGAGATTTCATCAAGTGAAGGGCTGTATGCAATTCTAGGCATGGGTGCGGTTGCAGCAGCTGTTCTGGGCGCTCCGTTTTCAACGACAATGATCGTCTTCGAGTTAACAGGCGGGTATGCCCTATCCATTGCCCTATTACTGGCAGTTTCGATTTCGACAGGCATCAATCAGGCTATTCACGGACACTCATTTTTTGAATGGCAGTTAGAAATGCGCGGACTGTTCTTTAAGGATGGTCCCCATAAATATCTGATGCGTTCGATAAAAGTGAAGGACTTCTATTCAGAAGCAGACCTAGAAGAAGAGGTAAAACGACACGAGTTTGATGAGGAAGAAAATCCGCTTCCCTATCTCGATACAACGGACAGTCTGGAATACGCCCTTCGCCGTTTCGATGAGGCGGGCGCACCCGCCCTGCCCGTGGTCGATGTAAACCGTGATTGGCAAATCGTTGGCACCGCTTCTCAAACCTCAGCCTTGGCACATTTCAACAGGGCACTGGTATCAGAGAGCGAAGAAGAACATCACGCTTAATCTGCGTTACTTGCTCAGCGGGATGGTTCCAAACCCTGGCAGTTTGATGGATGGTTCGCTTATTCCAAAGCCCGTTACCAGTCCGAGAAAGTTTAACTCAAACCCGTGTCGCTTGCCGATTGCAAACCCTGCATAGCCACCTAGCGAAACCTGAATATTATCATAATTTGGGTCAACCCGAAGCCACTCACCCGATGCAAGAAAATCACGCCCCACTGCATTGGATGGCAAAACAGCCTGCAATTCCGGCACGTCGTTTAGAACATGCGCAATAAAACTGTTTGAATTCGGGCCGGGCCAGATTTTATAGTCACCGCGTTGCCAAGCCGGATAATCCGCAATCGCCGTTTCAAGCAGCGGGATGTAGCGTTCTGCCTTTTCGCCTTTAATAGTTTTTAGAATTTCCGGCTGGTTTGAATACCATCGCGCATCCGGCGCATAAGCATTCAAGCGAACAGGCCTGCCCCAACCGACCACATCATAACGGTCATAATGGTTCGCGCCCTTACTCTTCATCACCAACCAGGAATGAACCGCAAACGCGCCCTTCCAGCGCCCTGTTTTTGCAGCCATGACATGAATAACCGCTTCGCGATCACGCGTTGCTTCAGGCAGAATTTTCGCGCTAGACCAATTCGCATCGCGCCAACTTCTAGGCTTGCTCGCATCAGCCTGCCAAACCGCTAAAGACGCCAAGGCAGGCAGAATGAACACAATCAATAAAAACAGAATGAGCTTTTTAATAATACGCATAAGGTCCAACAGCAATTCAGTACCTGCGCTTTATCGGCATACACAATGGCAAGAGATTGGCAAAGAGAAATTTGAATCTCCTAGAGCGTATCTGTCTTGGATTGAACCGTTTGAACGCCGTGGCGTTTGTGCT
>CAZEPF010000195.1:0-5056 GCA_964514045.1 uncultured Rhizobiaceae bacterium
AATCAAAAATCCAACCCATCAAATCGATGCAATCCAAGACAGACACGCTCTAGAACCAAAAAGAGCAGACTATCCCTGCTCTTCGACTTCTTCCTTGAATTTCTCGAAGAAACTACGCGCCAGTTTTTGAGACGTACTGACAATCAGACGGCTTCCCAATTGCGCAATCTTTCCACCCACATCAGCCTTGGCATCATACTTCAAGAGGGTTTCATCACCCTCTTCAAACAGCTCAACATCCGCGCCACCCTTTGCAAAACCCGCTATGCCACCACTGCCTTCACCGGATAAAGAAAACTTTGCAGGCGCTTGGCTTGGATCAAGCGTTACGTTACCGCTAAACTTTGCTTTCACAGGGCCAATCTTCAAGACCACTTTGGCTTCCAGTTCATTCTCAGATGTTTTGGTGATTTCTTCACACCCGGGAATACACTCTTTCAGTACCGCAGGATCATTCAACGCATCAAAAACCTTTTGGCGTGGTGCAGAAATCCGAATTTCATCTTGAAGTTCCATGAGTGGGTGCCCTTCCAAAGCGCATGTATAAATATGGTCAGTTGTTACCATCTGATTATCACATGACAGCGCAATTTCCACTCAGTCTTTTGGATACCTAATTTACATTCGTGCAAACCTTTGGCAGGAAGCAGGTTGAACAAAGAGATTTTTCTAAATGAACGACCTTACCAATAATCAAGATGCCCATCGCAGCGATTTTTTAAGCGCCATGAGCAATGTTGCCAACAGCGTGACGGTTGTCACCACCGATGGTGAAGCAGGCATGTTTGGCGCTACAGTCAGTTCATTCTGCTCGGTTTCAGCCGATCCTCCCACCGTGCTTGTTTGCCTCAATAAAGACGGGAACACCTCTAGCGCAGTCGGTCAAAACGGAGTTTTTTGCGTCAACGTACTGCCCGAAAGCGCGTCCGAGCTTGCGATGATTTTTGCAAGGCACCTCGATGCTGACCAAATTGATAAATTTGCAGACCCCGAATGGGACAAAGCAAGCGGCGTCCCCCCCTTTTTGAAAAACGTCACCGCCTTCCAATGCGAGGTGATTGAATCGGTTAGCGCCAGTAGCCATTTCATTTATATTGGTCGCGTCATCAGCATGGAGCATGGATCACGCCCACCTCTGATTTATCTCAATCGCAAATTCCTGGGCACAAGCACACTACCCGAATAGGCCAAGGCCACGAGAAAACAAAACGCACCCCACAAATACGAGCGCCATCAACAAAAGTCGCCGGAACCCCTCGGCAGAAAATTTGCGGCCCAACACATCACCAGCCCACATTCCAATGAACGCAGGCACCAATGCCAGCATTCCCGTCACTACCAATGGCAGGGTAAGCATTCCGACAAGCCAGAACGATGAGCTGATCAAAAATCCGGATACCAGAAACAATAGCGCAATCGCCGATCTAAACTCCTGACGGCTTGTGCCAATACCCACAAGATACATGATGAATGCCCAGCCATTTAGCGCAGTTAATGCGCCGGCAATACCTGCCACAAATCCGAAACCAAGTCCGGCAGGAAGGAAATTCTCTTTAGCAATCAGAATAGACTTTCCAAACAATTCATTCAGAGAATATGCAGCAATCGTAAAACCAACAAACAGCAGCAATGTTTGCCCATCGACGGCCGATAAAAAATAACTCCCCAGCACAATGCCTGGCACAAGGGCAAACAACACTGGGGCTGAGATAGAGGCAGCACGTTTCACATTGCCCGATGTTACTAATTGAAAAATATTGGTTGCAGGCTGCACGACGGCTGACAAAGCAACCGCAGGCTCAATCGCGATGATAAAAGGCAGCAATGCCATCGTGATGATGGGCAACCCAAACCCCAAAATGCCTTTCACGGTCCCTGCCAGTAGAAACACGGCCAGCACCTGAAGCAAAGTTATGGATTCAAACGCCATCAGTATCGGATTTCACACGTTTGCGCCGCGTCAGGTGTGCAATATAGAGAGTGGTTCGCGGCATATAGCGATAGGGTCGTAGAATGTTAGAGACCGGACGCTGGAACGACCGCCATACCGTGAACACGAGTAACGCCACATGCGCTGCCATGATGAACGTAAACATCGCTGACGGTCCGTAAGTATCAATCAGATAACCCGCAAACGATGGTGAGACCACCGCACCTAGCGCAAAGAAAAAGATCAAAGATGCACTCAGCGCAAGCATGTCTTCTTTTTGCGCAAAGTCGGACGCATGGGACGCACAGATAGAATAGATCGGTAGTGTTGCAAATCCAAACAGGAAGCTGCCGATATAGACAAATGGGATACCACCAATCTCACTCACCATTTCAGAAGAAATTAGAAAGCACGCACCAACCGAGAGAATACTGAAGCCGATCAACGTAATACGGCGATTGATCCGGTCTGCGATAATCCCGGCAGGCATTTGCGCAATCAAGCCGCCAACAATCGCAAGCGCCAGAAACATCGCAATGCCCTGTTTGGATAGACCCGATTGCGCAGCATAAACTGGCGCAACCATCCGGAAAGACGAATTGGTCAACCCCACCACGATTACGCCCAATGCAGCAAGAGGCGAAAGTTTGAAAACAAAAAACGGCTGAAAGCTTGGCGCTTTAGGCAATGATGGTGCAGTATTCTGGGTGAGTGCCAGCGGGATAAGCGCCATACACGCAGCAACCGCAATCAGATTATAGGATACGTAATGTGCTGGTGTCAGACCTGCAATGACAAGCTGCGAAAGCAATGTGCCACTCATATCCACCATACGGTAAACAGAGAACACCGTACCGCGATTTTCTTTGTTGAGCTTTGACTGCAACCAGCTTTCAATCACCGTGTAGCTACCCGCAACTGCAAAACCGGAAATTATCCGCAACAGAACCCAAAACCAGACTTCACTTAAAACCGGATGCAGCACTATGGATATGGTGGACATGGCCCCCATGACCGCGAAGGCACGCGCATGGCCTGACCGCACAACGATATACGGGCTAAAAACACAACCAAAGAAGAAGCCCACAAAATGCGCCGACCCCAAATAGCCAATTGAAGTGGATGAAAATCCAAGTGTCAGGCCGGACAAAGCATCCAATGGCCCTAGAGAACCACTGCCCACTTGAACAAAAATAATGGACACTAAAAGTGCGGAAAGAGAGATAATCAGGCGCACAAAACGCAGCCTTTAAATGGATTTGATTCAGCCTACAACCTAGACCTATTTTGCGAACCTGCAAGCAATTTCAGCGCTCCCGTGATGACAGGTTTATGGAAAAGCAAACAGCTGCATTACCAAATCTGATGCCTGTAAACTTGCTATTCAAAATCAGGGTCATTACTCAAGTGGACCTTACATGATCGTGGAGAGCAAAGATGAGTTATGATTTTGTAATTGTGGGTGGAGGCTCTGCAGGAGCAACGCTTGCATCACGATTGAGCGAAGACACGGGTGTCAGTGTGTGTCTCTTAGAGGCCGGTGGTAGCGGCGATGGTCTTCTCGTTCGCGTGCCCGTAGCAGTTGTTGCAATGCTTCCCGGTCGCCCGAAAATCAATAACTGGGCTTTCGAGACCGTACCGCAGCGGGGTTTGAACGGACGCAAAGGATACCAACCACGCGGCAAAGCGCTAGGGGGTTCAAGCGCCATTAACGCCATGATTTACATGCGCGGCCACAAAAACGATTATGACGGCTGGGCAAAGCTTGGAAATGAAGGCTGGGCTTGGGACGATGTCCTTCCTTATTTCAAAAGGGCCGAAAATAATGTGAACGGCGCCGACGAACTACACGGCGCATCGGGGCCGCTGCAAGTGTCCAACCAAAAGGCACCACGTCCCATCACGCAAGCCTTTGTAGATGCCAGCAACAAAATGCAAATTCGCAGCACACCAGACTTTAATGGCGGCGACAATGAAGGCGCTGGACATTGGCAAACGACGATCTTCCACTCCGAAGATAAGAATGGCGAGCGCTGTTCTGCAGCCGCCGCTTATCTTTTTCCAATTATGAAAAACCGCAAGAACCTAACAATCATTACAAAAGCCCACGCAACAAAAATCTTGTTCAAAGACAAACGAGCAGTTGGAGTTGCCTATCGCAAGGGCAGGAAAACCGAAGAGGTTTATGCAAACAAAGAAGTGATCTTGTGTAGTGGTTCGTTGCAATCCCCTCAACTCTTGCAATTGTCCGGCGTGGGTCGGTCGCAGGATCTGCAGAAGCATGACATCGACATGGTGCATGATCTTCAAGGTGTAGGGCAAAATCTGCAAGACCACATAGACTTTGTAATGGCCTACAAGACCAAGGATAAAGACAACCTCGGGATCGGACTACGCGGCGCGATAAAACTCATCGGAGAGATTTTCAAATGGCGCAAAGACGGTAATTCGATGGTTGCTTCCAACATTTCAGAAGGTGGCAGCTTTTTCAAAACGGACCCATCGCTTAGTCATCCGGACGTTCAAACGCATTTTGTAATCTCTGTCGTGGATGATCACGCACGCAAGCTGCATTACGGCCATGGCTATTCTTGCCATGTCTGCGTATTACGCCCCTATTCACGTGGTGAAGTCTTTCTCCAAAGCAGCGACCCAATGGCCGCGCCGGGCATTGACCCCAAGTTTTTCTCAGATGATCGGGACATGCAAACCATGATCCGTGGCGCAAAGAAAACCCGTGAGGTTTTGGAAACCCCACCCCTTTCAAAATACAAGGACAAAGAACTGTTTGGAATGCATGATGAAATGACCGACGCTGAATGGGAACAACAAATCCGGGATCGCTCCGATACGGTTTATCATCCAGTAGGCACCTGCAAAATGGGTGTCGATGATATGGCTGTAGTTGACCCGCAGTTGAAGGTTTACGGACTTGAAGGCTTGCGCGTGGCCGACGCATCCATCATGCCGAATGTCATATCCGGCAATACCAACGCACCCAGCATCATGATCGGCGAGAAATGCGCAGACATGATCAAAGCAGAGTATGCTGCTTAACCCACCGTCGGCAAAAGCTAGAGCGTGTCTGTCTTGGATTGCATCGATTTGATGGGTTGGATTTTTGAT
>CAZEPF010000196.1:0-5053 GCA_964514045.1 uncultured Rhizobiaceae bacterium
GGGTATTTCTACCAATAATATTTACTGCACCAAGATCGCATCGAAACTGACCCGCACTTACACGGACCGCCATGGTCTCAAAGATATTGTGCGTGAGTTGATCGGCGTGGATATTTCCAAACAGCAGCAAAGTTCTGATTGGGCAGCTGACACGCTCTCACAGGCACAGCTTGAATATGCGGCATCTGATGTGTTGCATTTGCATGAGTTGCGCGCGCATCTTGATAAAAGATTATTGCGGGAAGATCGTGAAGCGCTTGCCAAATCATGCTTTGAATTTTTACCAACCCGCGCACGTCTTGATTTGGCAGGCTGGCCGGAAACCGATATTTTTGCCCATAGCTGATGTGTTTCAGTCTTGGTCGTAAAATGACCATGATGAAACCCTATCTCGCGGCTCAGTAAATTTTAGTATGGAAACCGATCTTGAGCGATCCAATACACTATCGTGATGCTCCAACACCGCAGGTGGATTATCCAACCCGTGGTAATGATGGTGGTAGTCTTGATTTTATATCAGGCCATAGAAGCGACCTTGAGTTCGACAAGGCAAAACGCCATTCTGCACGCGTTCGTGCCTTAAAAATCGCCCTGCCTATCTTCGCCATTGTCATCATATTAGGCATCGCTGCTGTTTTGGTGGTTAGGCAGTTTATGTTTTCTGGAATTGAGATTGCCAATATTTCTATGAATGACGGTAAACTTGTGATGGAAAATCCAAACCTGAACGGGTTTGACGATAATGAACGCCCATTTAGCTTGAAAGCAGATCGCGCCATTCAAGATGCCGCTAATCCTGCCGTTGTTGAGCTGGAAAAAATCTTTGCGACCCTGCCCATGTCAGAAAAGGTAAGTGCGGATGTGATTGCAGGTAATGGCGTATATGATGCAGAAGCAAAAACCTTAATCCTGCGCGAGAGCATTCAAATCGACACAACAGACGGCATGAGTATTTCTTTAGAGGCTGCAGATGTTGATATCAAAAACAGCACAATGAAAACCTTATCACCTATTACAGCAACCAGCCCGCAAGCTGATATTTCATCAGATACGCTTGTCGTAGAAGATGGCGGAGAACGACTTGTTTTTGAAGGCACGGTGCGGATGACCTTAAGGCCAAAACAATCAGATGAGAATGAGGGGCAAAATGCGAATTAGAACCGGATTTCTTACGCGTCTAATGTTTGGCCTGATATCGGGGCTGTTTCTCATTGTGTCTACCTCACATGCGCAACAGCTTGGCAATGCTTTCAAGGGCATGGGGGATAATGACCAGCCGATCCAAATTGAAGCCGATAAGCTTGAAATCATTGATAATGAAAATACGGCACTCCTAACGGGTAATGTGAGTGTCGTGCAGGGCGACACTTTAATGAAGGCGCGCCAGATAAAGGTTTTCTATCTGCGTAACGAAGATAAGGGCGCCACCAATAGTGGCATCCGCCGTATTGTTGCTTCTGGTAAGGTAGCGGTACGTTCTGCTGAAAACCGCGCAACTGCTGATAAGGCAACCGTTGATATGGTGACCGAGTTTGTAACGCTTGCTGGAAACGTTCTGATTAGTCAGGGCTCTAACATCGTGAAAGGGTGCAAGGTAACCGTCAATTTGAAGACTAATGTTTCAACGGTGCAGCCTTGTGGTGGCTCATCAAGCGGCAATGGCCGGATCAAACTTTTACTGGATCCGAAGTCGCGTAAGCAGAATTGACAATCGCCACCCCAAACCACATTTATAAAAACACAGAATATTAACCACAGCAGTGTTTTCTTGGGCCTGCGGAGAGTGCATTGCGATTTAAGAATTTCATCCCGAATATCTTCAAAAAGTCCCGTCGAAAAAGCGTCGACTGGGCAAGCGAACCTTTGCAAGATAAATCCGCTTCCAGCCTTCCTGATAATGTAACGCCACTGCAGCAACCTAAGTCATCGGAACCGCAATCGCGTGATGGCGTATTGCTCGTTTCCGGCTTGCAGAAAAGCTATAAGGGACGGATGGTTGTCTCCGACGTAACCCTGGGCGTAAGGCGTGGTGAGGCCGTTGGGCTTCTGGGTCCAAATGGTGCAGGCAAGACCACAAGTTTTTATATGATTACCGGATTGGTGCGTCCTGATGCAGGTCATATTGAGTTAAACGGGCACGATATTACGGGCACGCCAATGTACCGTCGTGCGCGACTTGGTATCGGCTATTTGCCGCAAGAAGCCTCTATTTTCAGGGGCTTAACGGTAGAAAACAATATTCGTGCGGTGCTGGAAGTTGTTGAACCAGACAAGAAAGAGCGTGAACGGCAACTGGATGCACTGCTCGAAGAGTTTTCTATTTCGCATTTGCGTAAATCACCTTCCATTGCCCTATCAGGTGGGGAGCGCAGACGCTGTGAAATTGCGCGCGCGCTGGCAACACGTCCATCCTTTATGTTGCTCGATGAACCCTTTGCCGGTGTTGATCCAATCGCGGTAGGAGACATTCAAAATCTTGTCCGTCATCTTACCAGGCGAGGCATTGGCGTCCTGATCACAGACCATAATGTTCGAGAGACTTTGGGCCTGATTGACCGCGCTTACATCATCCATGCTGGCAATGTTCTTACCCATGGAAACCCGCAGCAAATCATTGCTAATCCGGATGTTCGCCGTTTTTACCTTGGAGAGCAGTTTACCCTTTAGGAAGGGTTGGCTGTTACCGTTCCTGCAATAATCAGGCCAAAAAGAAGCCTGATATACAGGACAGGTAGGTAGAAGATGGCTCAGGGACTAGGTCTCCAGCAGAAGCAATCGCAATCCTTAGTGATGACACCCAAACTGGCGCAGTCGATAAAACTGCTACAGATGGGTCATTTTGACTTGATGGATTATGTGATCAGTGAAATCGAAAAAAATCCGTTGTTAGAACTTGATACCGAACAATCGGGTTCTCACAGTGATAAACGTTCAGATCGCGATGGTTCTTCTGAAGTATCGAAAGATACGCCTTCTACACAAGATGCGTCCGAACAGGTTAGCACTGAGATGAAGGTTGATGCGGCTTCTACAGCTGATGATATCGATACGAATTTTGACAATGTTTATGATGGCGGAACAGCCGGCGCTGAGCAGCAGGGCGCAACGCAAACCTCATCAAGCTCGAAAGATAAAGGCTCTAGCAGTTCGTCTTCCAATAATGAAAACCTGGATTTAATTGCGCAACTGGGTGAATCCCAAAGCTTAGCGCAACATCTCGATTTTCAAATTTCAGTATCGTTCAAGGATGCTACCCGTCGACGTATTGCGCAATACATTGCCCATGCGCTTGATAATGACGGCTATTTTCGTGAAGACCCGAAGCAGACTGCAGATCATCTTAATGTAGGGTTGGACGGATTTTTATCAGTCTTGGAAAAGTTCCAGACGCTTGAACCTGCTGGCGTTGGCGCACGGAACCTCGCTGAATGTCTTGCTATTCAGTTGAAAGATCAAAACCGGCTTGATCCGGCTATGGAAATTTTTATTGCCAATCTTGATATGCTGGCTCGCCGCGAATTAGAGGCGCTGAAAAAACTATGTGGCGTATCAACCGAAGACTTTAACGATATGATCCGCGAGATCAAAACACTTGATCCGCGCCCTGCATTGAAGTTTGAACCCATTCTTTCTCAAACCGTCGTTCCTGATGTGTTAGTCAGCCAGAAAGCAGATGGAAGCTGGGCGATTGATCTCAATCCGGAAACCTTACCCAGTGTTTTGGTGGACCGTGACTATCATGCGGAGCTTGAAAAAGTCGTTGATTCCGATGAGGGCAAACTCTTCATCAGCGAGTGTATGAGCAATGCTAACTGGCTAACCAGAAGCCTTGACCAGCGTGCACAGACAATTTTGAAAGTGTCGATGGAAATCCTCAAACAGCAGGATATGTTCTTTGCTAAAGGGGTCGAACATCTAAAGCCAATGAATCTGAAAACCGTAGCTGCAGCAATTAAAATGCACGAATCAACGGTTAGCCGTGTCACGTCGGATAAATACCTTCTATGTGATCAGGGTACGTTTGAATTGAAATATTTCTTCTCATCCGCCATCAACGGGCAGGACGGGGAAGGCACACATTCTGCTGAAACCGTGAAACATCACATCAAGAAGTTGGTGGATTGCGAAGACCCGAAAAAAATACTTTCAGACGATAAGATTGTGCAGCTATTGCAAGAAACAGGCATTGAGATCGCGCGGCGCACAGTGGCTAAGTACCGTGAAGCATTGCGTATTCCCTCGTCTGTGCAACGCCGTCGTGAGAAGTCCATGGCGATACAACAAAGCGCCTGATCTTTAGCTTAATTGATTTCACCCTTTACCGATTGCTTGATTGCGCGTTAAGCTTGCACTCTAGCAAATCACGGAAGGAGATCGGATGAGCTTACGGATTTCGGGAAAACATATGAATGTTGGTGATGCCCTCACAGAGCGAATTGAAGCTCGACTAGAAGAGGCAGTCGACAAATATTTCAATGGCGGATTTCAAGGGCATGTGACCCTGGAAAAACAAGGATCTCGATTTTCCTGCGATTGTATCATCCATCTTGATAGCAGTATCGATCTGCAAAGTACGGCAATCGAAAATGATGCGACGGCCGCGTTTGAATCAGCTGCTGATAAAATTGAGAAACGTCTAAGACGCTATAAAAGACGCCTGAAAGACCATCATGGCAATGCTTCGAAATCTGATCGGATTGAAGCAGCATATTCTATTGTTGCGCAACCTGATCCTGAAGAAGAAATACCGGAAGATTACAATCCGGTTGTGATCGCTGAATCACTTACCAGCATTCAAACGCAGAGCGTAGCGCAAGCTGTGATGCAGCTTGATCTTACGGATAATCCGGTTTTAATTTTTACTAATGCAGGCACTGGGAAAACCAATGTGGTCTATCGGCGATCGGATGGAAACATCGGTTGGGTTGACCCTAATTAGGTCAAAACACAATCCAAATGTTGAATTTACGAGCGGGACTTTCCCGCTCATTTTTTATCTAGAGCGTATCTGGCTTGGATTGAACCGTTTAAACGCCGTGGCGTTTGTGCTCCT
>CAZEPF010000197.1:0-5045 GCA_964514045.1 uncultured Rhizobiaceae bacterium
GAGCACAAACGCCACGGCGTTCAAACGGTTCAATCCAAGACAGATACGCTCTAAGTGTCTATTTCTGGGGTAGATGTTTCCTGTTCCCAAACTTACTAAATTTATACAGGCAATATTTACATATGCAACTATAGGGTGTAATGCTCGTATGGGTTGTGTATCTGTGTGGGTATAATTTGCACGAAAATACAGAATCTAAAATACACTAGAGCGGTCCCCTGCTATTGACCGTGCTATTGTGCGCCTGAGTAAATCAGGCATTTAACCAAGGGGAGGTGCACTCCAATCCGCCCGGATTGCGCCTCCCCGATTTTTTCTAACATTGATATAAGACTTTGATGGCATTTGAGGTGCAGGTGTTCTTATACCAAACCTCTTGCTTCTGTAGCGTACCCAAGATATCTCTATTTTCATGAATATTATGCAAGCAAACAACTGGTGGTGGACCCGCTAAAAGCGGTCCGTACTCGTATGTTTCGAATTAGGCCGCAGGATTCAATCCGGGCGGCTTTTTGTTTGTCCTGAATTGTCTTTTTGCAAATCGGTACAATGGGAAGATTGAGATGGTTTCAGCAAACTTGGAATATGTGACGGATGGTGGCATTGGTGTACAACGCAGAGGCAGCCCTGCCGACTATGCAACCGCAATCAATGAAACTCTGGATAGGGTGAACTCTGAACGTGGAGCGGTTCTTTCTTCCAATTACGAATATCCGGGTCGGTACACGCGTTGGGATACGGCGATTGTAAATCCCCCTTTGGGCATTGAAGCAAAAAGTCGCTCGGTAGAAATCATTGCTTACAATGCGCGCGGTGAGATTTTACTGAAGCCAATCTTTGACATCATCAGCAAACATGAGCATGTAGATCAAGCGCATCAGGATGGCCGTAGTATTCGTCTGCAAATTACGAAACGACTGGATGTTGTTTCAGAAGAAGAGCGTTCTCGTGCGCCTACGGTCTTTTCTGTTGTTCGTGCAATTGTTGATCTGTTCCGCAGTGAAGAAGATCCCAATCTCGGATTGTTTGGTGCTTTTGGATATGATCTCGCATTTCAATTTGATGATCTTAGTTTCAAGATGGATCGCAGCGATAGCCAGCGCGATCTTGTATTATATTTGCCGGATGAAATTCTTGTGGTGGATCATCACCAAGCAAAAGCCTGGAATGATAGCTACGAATATTCAGTGGGTGGTGTTTCCACGGTAGGTATCGAGCGTGAACGCACCATTGATCCGTTTGTGTCGTCAGATGTGACGCCGCCGCGTTGCGACCATGAGCCGGGCGAATATGCTTCGATGGTTGAAAAGGCGAAGGACAAATTCCGTAAAGGTGATTTGTTTGAAGTTGTGCCGGGGCAAATGTTTTTCGAGCGATGCAACAGTCTACCCGCAGATATTGTCCGCAAACTTAAAGTGACAAACCCGTCTCCATATTCGTTTTTTATCAACCTTGGTGATCAGGAATACTTGGTGGGTGCGTCACCTGAAATGTTTGTTCGAGTGTCCGGGCGTCGCGTGGAAACCTGTCCGATTTCCGGCACAATCAAAAGAGGGCGTGACCCAATTGAAGATTCGCAACAGATTTTGAAATTGCTCAACTCCAAAAAGGACGAATCTGAATTGACGATGTGTTCGGACGTCGACCGTAACGATAAGTCCCGTGTTTGTGAGCCGGGCTCAGTGCGGGTGCTGGGTCGTCGTCAAATCGAGATGTATTCAAAACTCATCCATACGGTTGATCATATTGAGGGCCGTTTGCGTGAAGGAATGGATGCGTTTGACGCGTTTCTCAGCCATGCTTGGGCAGTAACGGTAACTGGCGCGCCAAAGCTTTGGGCAATGCGCTATATTGAAGAAAACGAAAAAAGCCCACGTGCCTGGTATGGTGGCGCGGTTGGTATTGTTCACTTTAATGGGGACATGAATACAGGTCTTACACTTCGTACCGTGCGCATTAAAGAAGGCATTGCTGAAGTACGTGCTGGTGCGACGCTGCTGTTTGATTCTGATCCGATGGAAGAAGAAAAAGAGACAGAACTTAAAGCTTCCGCCTTGCTTGCGGCCATTCGTGAAGCGGGCAAAAGCAATGAAACAAGTATAAGCCGAAAAGCTGCCAATGTTGGCGCAGGGCGTAAAATCCTTCTGGTTGATCATGAGGATTCATTTGTGCATACGCTGGCAAATTATTTCCGCCAGACAGGTGCAGAAGTTTTAACGGTTCGTTCTCCTGTGTCAGAAGCCGTGATGGATGAATATGCGCCTGATCTTCTGGTGATGTCTCCTGGACCTGGTAGTCCATCAGACTTTGACTGTGCAGCGACCATCAAAAAAGCACGTTCTCGCAACCTGCCTATTTTTGGAGTGTGTCTTGGTTTGCAAGCGATTGCTCAATCCTATGGTGGTGAATTGAAGCAATTAGATGTTCCAATGCATGGCAAGCCGTCGCGCATTAAGATTACTGAACCCGGCATTACGTTTTCCGGTCTTGAGAATGAAATTACAATCGGGCGGTATCATTCTATCCATGCCGCTGCGTCCAAACTACCCAATGAGTTTACAGTAACCGCTCTTACCGATGATGGAATAGTGATGGGCATCGAACATGCAACCGAACCGGTGGCTGCAGTTCAGTTCCATCCTGAATCCATCATGTCACTAGGGGGCGAAGCAGGAATGCGTATGATTGAAAATATTGTCGCTCATCTAGGGCGATGATATGTTGGCTTGACTTAAATGGGCGATGTTCAAGAGCGCTCGCAACAAGGTCTTGTCATAAAAAACATATTGGTCTACTAATTTGAGACTATGAAAATTCAAGCGCTCCTCTCTCTTCTTCTACTCGCACTTAGCTGCGATCGTTGGGCTTGACTGATAGAGAGCGCCCGGCGGTCGGTTCCGCCGCTTAGGCTAGGCTCTCTCCCTTCTTATATATTCAGTATTTACAAAACAGTGTTTCCGTGTGAATCGGATGCTGTTCGAAACGGAACCAAGTAATGACCGATAATAGACAATCCCCATCCATGACTGGGGCGCATGATAAA
Source organism: uncultured Rhizobiaceae bacterium (assembly GCA_964514045.1). Lineage (GTDB taxonomy): Bacteria > Pseudomonadota > Alphaproteobacteria > Rhizobiales > Rhizobiaceae > JAALLB01. The sequence goes on from CAZEPF010000197.1 coordinate 3,044, forward strand.
TATCAGCCCTATAATCAGATCGATATTTCTGATCGTAGCTGGCCTGGAAAAACCATCACTCAAGCACCGATCTGGTGTTCGGTAGATCTGCGGGACGGCAATCAGGCGCTGATTGATCCAATGGGGCAAGATCGCAAAGAGCGCATGTTCAAGCTTTTGCTGGACATGAAGTTTAAAGAGATCGAGATCGGCTTTCCGTCAGCCTCTCAAACAGATTATGATTTTGCGCGCTGGTGTGTTGAACACGGTAATGTGCCGGATGATGTTTCCCTTCAAGTCTTGGTTCAATGCAGACCTGAATTGATTGACCGGACATTTGAAGCGCTTGATGGCGCTAAACAGCCTATCGTCCATTTTTATAATTCAACGTCAGAATTACAGCGCCGTGTTGTGTTCGGTATGGACCGTGCTGGCATCCAGCAGATTGCGGTTGATGCTGCCAAGATGATCCGTGATAAGGCTGAGAAATCATCGAATGATTTCCGCTTTCAATATTCGCCGGAGAGTTTTACAGGCACTGAACTTGAGTTTGCATTGGATATTTGTAACGCGGTTACCGAGGTTATCCAGCCAACGCCTGATAACAAACTCATCATCAATTTGCCGTCTACCGTCGAGATGTCGACGCCTAATATTTATGCCGACCAAATCGAGTGGATGTGCCGGAACTTGGATAACCGTGAGAGCTTGATCATTTCACTTCATCCGCACAATGACCGTGGCACGGGCATAGCAGCAACCGAACTTGGATTGATGGCTGGTGCCGACCGCGTGGAAGGTACTTTGTTTGGAAACGGTGAGCGTACCGGCAATGTGGACGTGGTAACGTTAGCGCTTAATATGTTTACCCAAGGTGTTGATCCGATGTTGGACTGCTCCAACATTCCGCGCATGAAAGAGGTTTACGAATATTCTAATCAGCTAAAAATTGCAGAACGTCACCCCTATGTGGGCGAGTTGGTTTATACGGCGTTTTCCGGTTCCCATCAGGATGCAATCAATAAGGGTATGAAGGCGCTTGAAACAGCCAACAAACCTTTATGGGAAGTGCCTTATTTGCCGATTGATCCGGAAGATGTTGGGCGTAGCTATGAGGCGATTATCCGGATTAACTCGCAATCGGGTAAGGGCGGCATTGCCTATATTCTAGCAGCCGACTATGGCATTCAACTGCCACGCGGGTTGCAGATCGAGATGCGTGAGATCGTGCAAAATATTACCGATGAAGAAGGCAAGGAACTTCTATCCTCGCGCATTCACGAAGTGTTTCAACACCATTATGTCGAGCAACCTGAAGCGCGCTTCAAGTATGTTGACCACACAACGGTTCCTGCAGAAGGCCAACGCGGTGTGCGAAGCTTGGAAGCCGATATCGTTGATGCTGGAAAGTCATTGAAAATTGAAGGTGAGGGAACTGGTCCGGTCGATGGATTTGTCAACGCGCTCTCAACCCATATTGGCAAAGAGATTTCCGTGATTGATTATTCGGAACATACGTTGAGACCGGGAGCCGATGCGTCTGCGATCTGCTATATGGAAACCGAGATTGATGGTCAGAAAGTCTGGGGCGTCGGGGTGAATTCCAACATTGTTGCGGCCTCTCTGGAAGCTCTCGTAAGTGCTGCTAATCGGGCGATGTAAGTATCAGAGCCTACTAGTTTAGACCTTAATTCAGGAACTGATATGAGCAAGCGCCCAGAATTTGCAAAATGGCTTTCATCAACGAATAACATCACAAGTGTGTTCCTTGCGGCTGGTAAAATACCTGGCCTAATCAATGTTGCAGGTGGTCTGCCTGATCCATCTACTTATCCAGTGGATGAACTCGCAGAAATTGCGGGCCGGGTTATGGTTAAACATCCCAATGAGGCGTTGAACTATCCCCCCGTTGATGGCCTGACTGATTTACGCGATCTGATCGCTGCACAATATAGCAATGATACCGTAACGTTTTCGCGTGAGAATGTTCTGATTGTATCAGGTGGACAGCAGGGGCTTGATC
>CAZEPF010000198.1:0-4945 GCA_964514045.1 uncultured Rhizobiaceae bacterium
GGAGCACAAACGCCACGGCGTTCAAACGGTTCAATCCAAGACAGATACGCTCTAGATCAGGGCAATTAAAAAACCACTCTTTGTAAGGGTCGCTTTTCACGGGCAACGTCATCCACCCACATAGCAAATGGAGCAATAGGGAGCCGTCCGCGCAACGTCATGAAGTTGTGTTAGGGAGACTTATTGAGTCAGCAAATTGCACTAACCAAGTAAGTAAAAGCTCAATTACTGAGCTTTTGGCTTTTGCTTGTCTGAGTTCTTCAACAGGTTCCAGGCGCTTTGCTGGGAAAGCATTTGCCTTAGGAATGCAATATTTTCTTCAGCTTCTGCCTGTGGAAGTTCACCGCGTGCAATTGTTTCAGCTTCCTGAAAATTACCCTGTAGACCTACAACCAGTGAGAGGTTTTGGCGAACACGACTGTCAGCACCAGGCTGACGAATTGCCTTTCGCAAATAGGTTTCTGCACCGCGAAGATCACCCGTCAACACATAGGACATTCCCATGTTGGAGAGAACTGATGGTTCGTTCGGTACGATATCCAATGCTTTACGGTATAATACACGTGCTTGCTTGGACTGTTCTAGCTGATCAAGAATTGCGCCTTGAGCAGAGAATAAACGCCAATCTGGGCTATCAGGACGCTGCGCGCGTTTGATAACTGAAAGCGCCTTTTTGAAGCTACCTGCCGCGGCAAGAGCCTTGCCGTAAGCTGAAAGAATTTCATTGTCTTCAGGGTGTTTAATCACCATTTGCTGCATCACAGCAAGGGCTTGCTCGTTACGACCTGTTGCCCGCAATACTTTCGCATACATTAGCCCGACATTGCGATCGCCTGGGCGCTTTGAATATTTTTGACCCAGTGTATTTGCGGCTTGGTTGAGTTCCGGAACAGACATTTGCTCAATGGGTTTACCACCAGCACGTATGGAATTTGTTGTCGTTGGATCTTTCGCACACGCTGAAAGCGCCAACATGAATGCTATCGGAAGAGCAAGAAAAGTCTTGTTTCGTCTTTGGTGACTTTTGATGATCATGATATTGCCTGTACCGTCTAAACTAGAACTCGAACCTGTTGATTCCCTTTAAGAAATATTCTGTTAACCCTAATGCTTGGTTAACGCAGGCTCATGTTCAGTATTTGAAAGGTCGCGCATATGACGAAACTTCCCATCACAACGTCCAAAACAGGATCTATCCCAATCAAGCTGATTACATCGGATGATCTGACATCTCGCTCGTCTGGCCTTGCTGCAAATGAGAAAGCATGGGCAAAAGTAAACGGATATGAGGGCAAGTCGGGCACGCATCTGATTGTTTCAGATAAGGACGGAAAAATTCAGTCTATACTCTTTGGCAATTCCACTTCGCGCACGCCATTGGAGACGGGGTCTTTATCCTCAAAACTCCCCTTTGGTAAATATATGCTGGAGGGTGATCTGGATAATCCCGAGCTTGCCACTCTAGGTTGGGCGTTGGGTGCCTACAGGTTTGACCGCTATAAAAAGAGCAAGGCTAAACAAGCCAGTTTGGTGCTGCCGAAGGGTATTGATAACAAGCAAATCATCCGCGAAGTTGAGGCAAGTTACCTTGCGCGCGATCTCATCAATACGCCTGCCAATGATCTTGGGCCAGATCAGATTGAAGCTGAAATTCGTAAACTTGGAAAAGCCTCTAAGGCAAGCGTGTCGGTTACCAAGGGTGATGCCCTGTTAAAAAAGAACTTCCCGATGATCCATGCGGTTGGGCGTGCAAGCACAGATGCACCGAGGTTAATCGATCTTAAATGGGGCAAGGCATCTGACCCAAAAGTAACGTTGGTTGGTAAGGGCGTTATCTTCGATACGGGCGGGTTAAACATCAAGCCGGGCAACTCGATGGCCCTGATGAAGAAAGACATGGGAGGAGCCGCAAACACAATCGCGCTTGCCCAGATGATCATGGATGCAAAACTTCCCGTACGGCTGCGTCTGCTTGTTCCTGCCGTTGAAAATTCGATTTCAGGCAATGCCTTCCGCCCTGGTGATATCTTGCCTAGCCGCAAAGGTTTAAGCGTCGAGATCGGTAATACGGATGCGGAAGGCCGATTGATTTTGGCTGATGCGCTAGCGTTGGGAGATGAAGAAAGCCCGAACCTGATGATTGATATGGCAACGCTGACGGGTGCTGCACGGGTGGCGCTTGGTCCCGACCTGCCGCCGTTTTATACCTATGATGACGCACTGGCGCAGTCGATTGAAGCTGCATCCATACACGTGCATGACCCGCTATGGCGTATGCCGCTATGGGCGCCCTATCAGAAAATGCTGTCTTCCAAGATTGCTGACGTGAATCACATTTCAACAGGCGGATTTGCTGGTTCAATAACAGCGTCACTGTTTTTGTCACGCTTCGTAGAGAAGGCTCACTCGTGGGCACATTTTGATATTTATGGCTGGGTGCCTACCGCAAAGCCTTGGGCACCTGTGGGTGGCGAGGCGCAAGGTATTCGCGCGCTGTTCAAAGTGATCAGTGAGCGAGTATAAATTGATTACGGCATCGAAATGAAGTTATACTTCTACAATGAGTGCTGCTGATCTTAATCAAAGCCAAGCCCTTCGTTTGTGGCGCAGTGTATCCTTTGGGTTGGTAACCGATGGGTCACGCGATCTCACGCAAAGACAAATGGCGATATTGCTAACAGTTTATCTGGAGCCGCCACCCCATACGGTTCGCGGTCTTGCTGCAAAACTGAATGTGACCAAGCCTGTGATTACGCGTGCGCTTGACACAATGGGACGGATGAAATTGCTTGAGCGCAGACGCGATGAACAGGATAGACGCAATGTCATCATTCGGCGAACCGTAGCCGGATCACAATACTTAGATCAGCTTGCAAACCTGATATCTGACAAGGCGAAGGAACTGTGAGCATGTCAAACCTTCCCACTCTTAATCCCAAAGACAGGCGTTTGAATTTTCTAGATGCAACCGGCGCACCCGTGGCAAACATAGGTACGAAAGCGGCTATTGGCGTTGCGTTTACAGAGTTGAGAGCCAAGCCTGATCGTTCGGGTGGAATTGATACGCAACTGATATTTGGTGAAACCGTTACCGTTCAGGATATTCGCGAAGGTTGGGCTTGGGTTCAGGCAGATCGTGATCAATATGTGGGCTGGTTGGAAGAAACCACATTGATCCATGAACCGGAACCTGCAACCCATCTTGTTTGTGTGCCGCGCACGTTTTTTTATCCAGAACCTGATTTGAAATTACCGCATAAGGGCATGCGCTCCATGGGCAGTGCATTGCGGATTGTTGATCAAGTGCAAGTGCGTGGAACGGATTATGCGATCACTGCAAATGGGGAAGCAATCATAGCGCGCCACATCAGGCCGATTGAAGCGCATGATAGCGATTATGTCTCAGCCGCTTCTAGCCTGATGCGCACACCCTATCTTTGGGCGGGCACGTCTGCCTTTGGCATTGATTGTTCGGGACTTGTGAAGCTTGCAATGTTCATGTGTGGTCAGTTCGTCCTGCGCGATTCTGATATGCAAGCCGCATCTGCGGGAACAGAGATTGATGCAGGTGATGGGTTTGAAAACATCCAGCGTGGTGATCTTATATTCTGGCGCGGTCACGTGGGTATTTGTGAAGGACGAAACGCAGAAGGCCAACACATGCTGCTTCACGCGAACGGACATTCTATGGATGTTACCAGCGAACCCCTCTTGGAGGCTGTCGAACGAATAGCCTATCTCTACGAGCAACCCACCGGAATACGTCGCCCGTAACAAGGTCAACAACAAAGGAACCTAAGATGAAACGAGTGCTAAAACCAATTGGCTTAATCCTTGTTATTGGACTTGCTTATCTGCTGTTATGGCCTGTCCCGATTGATCCTGTTGCGTGGGATGCACCAGAAAATAAAGGCTATGTGGGCGATTTTGCGAGCAATACCCGACTGTCTGGTATCAAGCGGATTGATCTTGGTGAGTATACTGGCCCTGAAGATGTGGCACTCGGTCCTGATGGTAAAATTTACACACCTACCCATGAGGGAGTGATCCTGCGCATTGATCCTGATACGGGTGCCGCTCAAGAGTTTGCATCGACAGGCGGTCGTGCATTAGGCATCACATTTGGCAAGGACGGAACCCTATATGTAGCCGATGCCTATGAAGGATTGTTTGCGATCAATCAGGCGGGCGAGGCAACCCTGCTTGCCAATAAAACCGATAATGAATCTCCCATTCCCTATGCGGATGGTGTTGATGTGACTGATAATGGGAGTGTGTATTTCTCAGATGCTTCTGTTAAATTTGGCGCAAAGCAAAATGGCGGCACCTTGCCGGCGTCGCTGCTTGATCTGTTGGAACATGGCCCCAATGGTCGTATTCTTAAATACGATCCGGACACAAAATCAACAACGACAATTCTTGATGGATTAAGCTTTGCCAATGGTGTGGCACTGACCCAAGATCAGAGCCATTTGCTAATTGTCGAAACCGGTACATACTCGATTTTGAAACTGCCTCTTGATGGATCAGCAAAAGCCACCTCCATCCTGTCCAACCTTCCGGGCTTTCCCGATAATATCAAACGCAATGCGGATGGTACGTTTTGGGTAGGGTTGGTCAGTCCGCGGTCAAAGCCGGTTGATGATCTGTCTGGAAAACCGTTTATGCGGAAAATTATTCAAAGGCTTCCGGCATTCATTCAACCAAAGCCGCAGCGTTATGCATTCCTGATGAAAATTGATGAAAACGGAAACGTCATTGAAACGCTTCAAGATCCAACGGGCGCGTATGCATTGGTAACAGGTGCCATAGAAATGCCAAACGGTGATCTGGCAATCTCAAGTCTTACGGAACCTGATTTAGGCATGTTGCGAAAATAGGAAACGGGTAGTTAGAGCGTGTCTGTCTTGGATTGCATCGATTTGATGGGTTGGATTTTTGATTT
>CAZEPF010000199.1:0-4929 GCA_964514045.1 uncultured Rhizobiaceae bacterium
CTACCAAACGCCGCTATACAAAATATTCTATTGATGAGTTAAAGACATTCGCTGCCGAAACTAAACACATCCCGCCACAAGAGCGCTAAAAACCAGTCCATAAAACTAGCACACTGCGCAGGTGATCACCTTTGGCTCGCCTGACTGTGGCTCGTTGATCAAGGGCTTTTCGCTCACCATAGGCTCTGGCGCAGGTGCAACAGATTGTTTTTTAGCTGGGGCGCTCTTCTTGGCCTTTTTCTTTGCGGGAGCCTTTTTAGGCTTGGCTTTGAAGATATCATTCGCAGCAATGCCACTTGGCGTTGCGCTAAGACCGTACATTGCGTTAAACGCCTTTGGCAACACACCGCGCATCAATTGCTGTTGACGCGTAAAGTCTGGATTAAGCGCTACCAGTTGGTGTCCCACTGGAGCAGATCGAATAACCACACCCGTTTGCGGATGTCTTAACGTTGCCATCAGGGTAATACGGTTTTCAGTAATAGGAAGGACAGGCACAAGTTCGCGATCAATCGCCAGACTTTGCAGCGACAATTCCAATGTGTAAGTTTCGCCATCGCCTCTTTCGGAATTATAAGCCTTACGGGTATTGTTGGCAGCAACACGCATTTCGCGCATAAACAAGCGGGTAGCATCCGGCAATTGATTACCATCTATCACAACATCAGAGACCTTGAAGGTTGCAGGGGGATAAGCCGCTTTTTTGTTTGCAACTTTTGGCGAGGCACAAGATGCCAAGAGCCCAATAATTGTCATCAGCAAAACAAATACGCGAATCATTATTCCAACCTTTACGTTAAGGTAGAAGATCAGAAATTATGGTTAATAAAGGCTTATGCTCAGCCCGTGAAAATCGCAAAATTTAAAGCACGAACTCACAGCCGCTTGCGGGCTCTCACAAGACGCGTTAGGGAAGCTTGCAACTTGGGAAAATGGTAATGTCTAATTTCAAAACACTTGATGATATCGAAGTCACTGGCAAACGCGTTTTAGTACGCGTGGACCTGAACGTGCCTATGGCTGACGGACATGTAAGCGATGCAACCCGTATTTTGCGCATTCTCCCAACCATCAACGAAATCTCAGGCGCAGGCGGTAAAGTGATTTTACTGGCCCATTTTGGCAGACCCAGAGGCACGCCAAATCCTGAAATGTCGCTGGCGCCAATCGTTTCAACAGTGTCTGATATGATCGGCAAACCCGTTGCATTTAGCACGGATTGTATTGGTCCAATGGCTGAGGCTGCAGTGAACGCGATGAGTGACGGTGACATCGTCCTGTTTGAAAACACACGTTTTCATGAAGGCGAAGAAGCAAACTCATCTGATTTTGCGCAACAGCTTGCAGCAAATGGTGATATCTTTGTTTCAGATGCATTTTCTGCCGCTCACCGCGCGCACGCTTCAACAGAAGGTCTGGCGAGTCACATGCCCGCCGTTGCAGGACGCACAATGCAAGCAGAGCTGGAAGCACTGGAAGCGGGTTTGGGCAATCCTAATAAACCTGTCATCGCAATTGTTGGCGGCGCGAAAGTCTCCACCAAACTTGATTTGTTGAAGAACCTTGTGAGCAAGGTAGACATGCTCGTCATCGGCGGAGGCATGGCCAACACGTTTCTTGCAGCTCAAGGCATCAATGTTGGCAAATCTCTATGTGAGCATGATCTGGCAGATACCGCACGCGAAATTTCCAAAGAGGCCATTACGCAGAATTGCGAAATCATTCTCCCAACAGACGTGGTGGTCGCAAGCGAGTTTGCGGCTAATGCACCCAATCAAACCGTGGGTGTAAACGCATGTCCTGAAGATAAAATGATTCTCGATGCGGGCCCTGCTTCAATCGCGTTGATCAGCGAAAAAGTGAAATCTGCAAAAACGCTTGTGTGGAACGGACCGATGGGCGCCTTCGAAATCGAACCATTTGATACAGCAACCGTAGCCATTGCAAAAGTCGCCGCTGAACAAACCAAACAGGGTGCTTTGGTGTCTGTTGGTGGCGGTGGCGATACGGTTGCAGCCCTAAATCACGCAGATGCGTCAAAGAACTTCACCTATGTATCCACCGCAGGCGGTGCATTTCTGGAGTGGATGGAAGGCAAGGAATTGCCTGGAGTAGCGGTTCTCTCAGCATAAATATCATATCTAGACCTCTGAAAAATCACATCTCTGCCACGACCTGTCACAATTCGTGCCACAATTCGTAAGTAATCATTCACTGGGCGATAGATTACAGGGGTCGAAAGTGATGCAGGTTATGAATCAGAAACTAGACAATAATTCCATGTATGATGCACGCTCATCTACACACAGAACTATTAAATCATCAAAGCATGTTGACGAGAAACTCGTTGAGACAGCAGCCGTTTTCCTATGGAGAATGAGTGGCGCAGCTGAAACACTCGTAGAAGCAGATCTTAAGTCCTAACTCTTAATTGTTGTAAAGAGCGGAAGCCAAATCGGTTATTCCATTCTGACTGACCATATGGGTCTTCCAGCGTGATCAGCTCATCAGACATCAATAATGTCCCTAGTGCGTGTTGAATTTCCAAACGTGCTAGTTGATGCCCCAAACAAAAATGAACGCCTGTGCCAAACTCTATGTGCGTATTTGCCCTACGCGACAGGTCTAGTTTTGAGGGTGTCTCAAATACATCCGGATCCATATTGGCTGCAGCGATAAAGGGCATAATGATATCGCCCTTACTTAACTGCACTCCATCTAGTTCCATATCTTGAGAAACAAATCTTGGTTTGGTTGTTTGAACCGGGCTGACAAATCTCAGCAGTTCCTCAATTGTAAGACTGATCGTCACATCACCAGAGCGCAATAATTCAAGCTGGTCGGGATGTTTCATCAACGCCCAAACACTACCCGAGATCAAATGCGTCGTAGTTTCATGCCCGGCCATTAAGAGCAGGAAGATCATTGACACAAGTTCATCATCGTTAAGTTGTTCGTTGCTTTCATTCACAAGCAGGTGGATTAAGCCAGCCCCCTCACTCGATGAACGAACCCGTGCAATTTGGCTTTCTATATATGCAATCATGGGCTTGAGACGTCGCAAAGCAAAAAGAAGTGATATCGGTCCATTCACAGATGTAATTCCCGACGCCCATTGCATAAATTGAATGCGATCTTTTTCTGGCAACCCAAGAAGCTCGCAAATCACCTGTAGGGGAAATGGCCGCGCATACTCTGCAACAAGATCAAAACTTCCACTCGATGATGCAGCATTTTCAAACTGCGCTTGCGACATGCGCTCAATTGCTGAGTCCAAAGCCAAAATTGAGGAGCGGTGGAACGCGTGATCCACAATCCGTCGCAAGCGTGAATGATGAGGATCATCCGAGGCAAGCATATTGCTGGTGAGCCGTCGAAGACTTTTCGGCATCCACCATGAAAGGCCGACAACTTTACCGTCCGGTTTTCTGACCGGAAATTGGCATGCATTCTTCAAGACGTAGCTTGTGGCCTTATGCGTGGTTGTTAGCCAAACCTTGCCAATCACTGGAATAGAAGTAGAAACCACAGGTCCACGTAACCGCAGCGTTTCTAAAACTGGAAACGGATCATCATAATAGGTTTGGCTTTGAAGCTGTTTGATCAGGCTCATACTGTAATTCTCGTGCGGAAATCACACCTAGGGGCATTATGTGGCTAAAAAACGAGTATTTCCAAAGAATTCGCCACGAATCGCCACTCATAAACTTCTATTCTGCGCCAAGGTTTGTTAGACGATGCTCAACGAGATTTCAGGAGAATATCAATGAGCGAACGTCTGGAAGATATCGCGATTGCAATGGTTGCTGAGGGACAAGGAATCCTTGCAGCCGATGAATCAACAGGAACCATTAAAAAACGTTTTGATTCCATCAATGTGGAATCAACCGAAGACAGCAGACGCGATTACCGCGAGATGTTGTTTCGTGCAGATGACGCAATGAAGAACCACATTTCCGGTGTGATTTTATTTGAAGAAACCCTTTATCAAAAGGCAGCAGATGGCACACCCTTGGTAGATCTGATCAAAGCCGCAGGCGCTGTACCCGGCATTAAGGTCGACAAAGGCGCGCAAGACCTGACAGGCACATCAGTTGAGAAAGTAACCGAAGGTCTGGACGGACTTCGCGGTCGCCTTCAAGAGTACCATAAGGCGGGTGCACGCTTTGCAAAATGGCGCGCGGTCATCACCATCACAGAAGACACACCAAGCTGGAACTGCATTAAAGCAAATGCCCATGCGCTTGCCCGCTATGCAGCGCTTTGTCAGGAAAACGGTATTGTACCAATCGTAGAGCCTGAAGTGTTGATGGATGGCGAACATTCCAAACACTCTATCGAGCGCTGCCACGAAGTCACACAATGGGCGCTGAAAGCACAATTCGATGAATTGTATGATGCTGGCGTTTCCATGGAAGGCATGGTCCTCAAGCCAAACATGATCGTACCGGGCCAGTCTTCCGGCTCGTCTGCTAGCGTGGAAGAAGTTGCAGAGCGCACTGTGAAGTGTCTTAAGGACTGCGTACCATCATCCGTACCAGGCATCGCATTTCTATCCGGCGGTCAGTCTGACGAACTTGCAACAGCACATTTGGCAGCCATGAACGCGATGTATGATATGCCTTGGAAACTTACCTTCTCATATGGCCGCGCATTGCAAGCCGCTGCACTCAGTGCTTGGGGTGGCAAGTCTGAGAATGTGGGCGCTGCACAGGCGGCCTTTACCCATCGTGCGAAAATGAATGGCCTTGCCGCAATCGGCAAATGGACAAAAGACATCGAAGCAGCATAGCGCTGATACAATTGGATCAAAAGCCCGGACAAACGTTCGGGCTTTTTTGTTTTAAGCCATGAAAAACGCAGATACCTACGACGCGATCATTTTAGGCGCTGGCGGCGCAGGGCTCATGTGTGCCGGCACAGCAGGTC
>CAZEPF010000200.1:0-4906 GCA_964514045.1 uncultured Rhizobiaceae bacterium
AAATCAAAAATCCAACCCATCAAATCGATGCAATCCAAGACAGACACGCTCTAGAGTAAGTTTTTCATTGCTTCCCTGATCAGTGGGCCAACTTCCTCATCGTCTAATGCAAACGCAATATTGGCTTCAATGAATCCTGATTTAGAGCCACAATCAAAGGTGTTGCCTTTATAGACATGACCGTAAAAATCTTGCAGGCCTGCAAGTTTTAGCATGGCATCTGTTAATTGGATTTCATTGCCAGCGCCAGTTTCCTGAGTTTCCAGAATCTCAAAAATTTCTGGTTGCAGGATATAGCGGCCATTGATGAAAAGGTTTGAAGGGGCTGTGCCGGGAGCAGGTTTTTCGACCATGCCTTCGATCTTAAAGCCGGAGGCTGCGTCCTTACCTTTTACCACGATACCGTATTTGTGGGTTTCTTCCCATGCGACTTCCTCAGTGGCGATCACATTGCCACCTGTCTGCAAGTAGAGGTCCATCATACCCGATAAGCAGCCCTTTTTATCTTTCATCACCATGTCAGGTAGCAAGAGTGCGAAAGGTTGATCGCCTACGATGTCGCGTGCGCACCACACCGCATGACCCAGACCCAAGGGTGCTTGTTGGCGTGTGAATGATGTTTCGCCAGCGCCTGGCTGGTATTTAGAAAGTGTTGCGAGGGCTTCGGTTTTCCCACGTTTTTCAAGCGTATCCTGTAATTCATAAGCAAGGTCAAAATGATCTTCGATCACGGCTTTGTTGCGTCCGGTTACAAATACAAAATGCTCGATCCCTGCAGCGCGTGCCTCATCAACCGCATATTGAATAACCGGCTTGTCCAGAACGGTTAGCATTTCTTTAGGTACGGATTTGGTGGCAGGTAAGAAACGGGTCCCTAAACCTGCTACTGGAAAGACGGCAGTGCGGACGGGCTTGGTGTTGGACATGAAATCTCCAATTGGTTGTAGTTCTAATTATCCCTAGCCTGTTTCGCCATAGGTACGGTTAACAAAGACTGAAAGCAATCGATAGAATTGAGATTGCAGATTTAGCGTGATCCTAATCGTTCTGTTTTACCTTGTTTGTAATAGGTGGTGAAAACAAGGTGAGTAGTATGACTGTTTTGGTAACGGGTGGCGCCGGCTATATCGGATCGCACATGGTCTGGGAATTGTTAGACAATAACGAAGAAGTCGTTGTCGTTGACAATCTGATGACAGGTTTTGAATGGGCGGTTCCCGATCAGGTAAAGTTTGTAAATGCCGATATAGGCGATCAGGAAGCGATGGAACAGGTGCTTGCTGAAAACAAAATTGATGTGATCGTTCACTTTGCTGGCTCTGTTGTTGTTCCTGAATCGATGGAAGACCCTCTCAAATACTATCAGAACAATACGGGTAATTCGCGCAATCTATTGGCGGCCGCCATCAAGGTTGGTGTAAAGCGTTTCATATTCTCGTCCACTGCTGCTGTATATGGTACGCCTTTAACAACTGGTCCGATTGCAGAGAATGCAATTCTTAACCCGATGTCCCCCTATGGCGCATCTAAACTTATGACCGAGTTGATGATCCGTGATGCGGCAACCGCTCATAATTTGTCTTATGTAATCCTGAGATATTTCAATGTTGCCGGCTGCGACCTTAAAGGACGAACAGGCCAGTCAACTGATGGGGCAACCCATTTGATCAAAGTAGCTTGCGAGGCTGCTGCTGGTAAGCGTCCGGTCATGAAAGTATTCGGTAATGATTATGATACGCCAGATGGTAGCTGTATCCGAGACTTCATTCATGTGAATGATCTGGTAAACGCGCATTATGTAGCGCTTAATTTCTTGCGCAATGGTGGCCGTAAATTTACGGCAAACTGTGGCTATAGTCGCGGATATTCAGTGATGGAAGTTGTTGATGCGGTGAAGCGTGTCTCCGGTAACGACTTCAAAGTTATTCAGTCAGACCGTCGTGCAGGCGATATTCCGGCGCTGACAGCCAATGCGTATCGCTTGATGAGCAGATTGAACTGGGAGCCGAAGCATGATGATCTGGATTTGATTGTCTCAAGCGCTCTTGATTGGGAGCGTAAGCTTTCTGACCTTCGCGAAAGTGCATAATTTATTGAGGGCAAAAAACGTAAAACCCGCCCTCAAAACGCCCCGTTAACCCGTTTAGTATTTATGTAAGGTAACGAATCACATGGTGATTCGCCTACATCAATTCTGACGGGGACTGGGATGAAACAAACAGTGAAAAAGTTTTTGGGTGCCGGCTTTGCACTCATGATCGTTGCGGGTGTTGATCTGGCATCTCCTACGCCAGCATATGCGGATGCGGGATTCCAAAAATGGATCCGTGACTTTTATGGCGTTGCTGCCAAAAGTGGCATTTCCCGTCAAACGTATGATGCGGTTTTTAGAGGTGTTAGCGAACCTGATCCTGCCGTTATTAAATCTGCTAATTTCCAACCTGAGTTCAAGTCCAAAGTATGGGACTATATGGACAATCGCGTTACAGACTCTGCGATTGAAAAAGGCCTTGAAATGAAGGTCAAATATAAGCGCTGGCTTGATATTATCGAAAAGCGCTACGGGGTTGATCGTCACGTTCTTCTAGCAATTTGGTCTATGGAAACCTCTTACGGCGCCGCATTGGTGCGTGAAGGTGCATTGCGAAATGTTGCACGTTCGCTTGCTACACTTGCTTATAAAGACAAACGTCGTCGCAAGTTTGCTCGTTCTCAGCTGGTTGCCGCTATGAAGATTGTGCAAAATGGGGATGTATCTGCCAGTGGCCTTCGTGGTTCGTGGGCAGGTGCGATGGGCCACACCCAGTTTATTCCGACCAGTTATCTCACATGGGCGCAGGATATTGATGGCGATGGTCGCCGTAATATTTGGGAATCTGTTCCAGACGCATTGGCATCTGCTGCAAACCTGTTGAAGAAAAACGGATGGCGCACGGGTAAGACTTGGGGCTATGAGGTGAAAACACCAGCAGGATTTAAACCTGCTAATGTTGGAACAAAGAGCAGAACACTATCGCAGTGGCGATCATTGGGAATGCGTCGTGTTAATGGCAAAGCATTTCCGAGGCCTTCTGATAAGGCAAACATCAAAGTTTTAGCAGGACCAAAAGGTCCGGCTTTCTTGATGTTGAAAAATTTCTTCGTTCTAAAAAGCTACAATAATGCAGATAAATATGCGCTTGCAGTTGGACATTTGGCTGACCGTTTACGCGGGTTTGGCAAATTTGCAGTTGATTGGCCGCGTGGATATATCCCGCTTGGCGAAGAAGAGCGCAAGGAACTTCAGGAGCGTTTGAAACGTGTGGGCCTGTATGATGGTGAGATTGACGGGAAGATTGGTTCAGGTTCGCGTGGAGCGATTGTTGCCTATCAAGCGCGTGTTGGTTTGAAGCAGGACGGATATGCCTCCAAAAAAGTTCTCAAGCGCCTTCGTGCGGGTGGATAGCACCTGCTAATAGCGGGTTACGCGTTCACCTTGAATCTAAGCGTTGATTGACACAATGCAGACGCATATGCTGGTTAGAGTTCAGTTTACTGGAACGGATACCATGCAACGCAAGATTCTGACCTTTTTTGTAGTTTTTCTTGGCCTTTCGGTCGGGATGCCGCATGTCACTTATTCACCTATTGTTATGGGTGTTAGTGAGGCACAGGCGCAACAGGTCAAGCGTAAGCGTAAAACTTTGTTTGATGTGCTTTTCAAGCGCAGGAAGAAGAAAGCGCGTTCCCCACAAAGAAAAACGCTTCGCCGTGGACTGAATAATTTACCTGGTGTGAATGTTGGTAGTCGCAAGAAAAAGCGTAAGACCATTCGCGTAAAAAGACAAAAGCGTAAAGTGACTAAGCCTCAGGTCGTTGTCGTTAAAAACGAAACTGCGGGTAAAATTTTAGTAGTGGGTGACTTTATCGCAAGCGGGTTGGCAAGCGGCTTAGAGCGTCTTTATGCCAATAATCCAAATGTTGTAGTGGTGAGTGAAACCAAAGCAAACTCTGGTGTTGTACGTGACGATGTAAAGAACTGGGCTGAGATCATGCCCGCTTTAATCGAAGAAATTAAACCCATTGCAGTTGTGTCTTTGATCGGAATGAATGACCGTCAACAGATGCGGTTGTCGACTGGTCGTGTTGAAAAATTAAGCGAGGCATGGCTGAAAGAATATAACGCACGTGTCCAGAAAATCGGCACTGCCAGCATCTCACGCAATGTTCCGTTTGTTTGGGTTGGCTTGCCTCCGGTACGTTCCGGTTCAATGAATACCGATTACCTAGCTTTCAACGAAGCGTTTCGTACTAGCACCGAAGCGATAGGCGGAACGTTTGTGGATGTTTGGGATGGCTTTACCAATGCTGAAGGAAAGTTCGTAAGTGCTGGCCCTGACATTAATGGTCAGATCGTCCGTCTGCGTGGTTCGAAGGGTATTAACATGACCCGAGCCGGTAAAGAGAAGCTTGGCTTCTTTGCGGATAAAGCCCTCAAAAAACTAGGGGTGATTGGTGAAGGTGCGGGCGCTCAATTTGCTGCGCTTGGAACCATCAATCAAGGGGCCGCACAGCCGCAAGCTCCCCAGTATGATCCGGTTGGTACTGGTAAAACCGTGATTATTTCTCTTGGTTCTCCAACCTCGGACGGAGGGCTAGAACTTGAAGGCGAAAAAGAGATCGTGTTGCCGAAAGGCCGGGAGACCAGTGTTGGTTACGAGCTTGTAGAAAAGGGCATTGTCTATGCCCCGCGTGAAGGCCGTATTGATGCAGGATGGGGTACACCCGCTGAAATCAAAAAGGCAAACAAGAAGTCTGATGGAGACAAAAAAGCTGACCAGAAAAAGGACGAGCTGGAGAAAACCTCTTCGCTGGATGCCAAGGTCTTGCCTAAAGTCACCAATGTTACTCAGCAGACGGCAGTAGC
>CAZEPF010000201.1:0-4900 GCA_964514045.1 uncultured Rhizobiaceae bacterium
ATCGGAAACAATCAGCGGCATTTCTGCCCGACGTTGCCGTGCGCGTGCCCTGATCTGCATCCAGCCCGATGCCATTGCCGGAATGGGGTCAGGCAGTGACCTGCTCCAGCGATCAGCCAGTGATCCGGGTGGGCATAAAACAATCTTACCCCGCATCTCCTCTTTGGCTTTACCCTTAAGCTCGCTTGCATGACGCCACTCGCCAAAGTCCATGCCGTAACTTTCATAGAGTTCAGTCAGTTTGACCAAAGCACCGTGCAGGTAAAACGGTTCTGCGTACCCGCCTTCGCGCAAGGTGTGCATCACGCGCTGGCACTTACCGAGTGCATAGACGCCGATCAAATGTGCACATTCGGGAAAAGCCTCTAGGGAGCGTAGAACTTTTGCAGTTTCATGCGCTAATTCAGGATGGGAAAACACGGGTAAGGCAAAGGTTGCCTCTGTTACAAACACATCACATGTTACCACTTCAAACGGGGTGCATGTGGGATCGGCATGCCGTTTGTAATCACCTGAAATGACTATTCTGTTGCCCCCGTATTCCAAGACAACTTGGGCTGATCCCAAAATATGACCTGCGGGTGCAAGCCAACACGTGACCCCGCCTTCAAGTTCTTTTACCTCACCGTACTGAAGCTGCGTTACATGCTCCGGCGTGTCTTCCGGATACCGCGTCTGCATGATTGCTAGGGTTTCGGGCGTAGCAGTTAATTCACGATGACCCGGCCTTGCGTGGTCCGCATGGCCGTGGGTGACTATCGCGCGCTCAACAGGCATGTGGGGATCAATGAAGCACTTTGCCGGAACACAATACAAACCCTCAGGTCGTATCTGCATCCATTGTTCAACGGGATGTGGTTTTTCAGAAATCATCATCACGATAGCAAATATGGCTATCGGCGATCATGTAAACCCTGATGGTCAGAATTAGAACCGGTTAAATCGCCAGATATTCGTGGCGGAGTTCTTCATTATCGAGGACTTCCTTGGCAGTTCCGTCAAAGACTACCTGGCCCGTATCAAGGATTACCGCACGGTCTGCAAGGTTGAGTGCTGCAACTGCGTTTTGCTCAACAATGATGGTTGTAATGCCCTGCTCCCGGATCAGGTGCAGTGTTTTTTCAATCTCCTGCACGATCACAGGCGCAAGACCTTCATAGGGTTCATCAAGAAGAAGCAGTTTGATATCACGCGCCAGCGCACGGCCAATTGCAAGCATTTGCTGCTCACCACCCGAAAGCGTAGTACCTTCCTGTTTTTTACGTTCGCCAAGCCGCGGGAATAGATCGTAGATACGCTCTAAAGACCAGCCAATCGGCTCTTCAATTTGCGCCAGTTTAAGATTTTCTTCAACGGTGAGGCCCTGAATGATGCGGCGATCTTCCGGCACCAATTGAATACCACATTGAGAAGCCTCATGGCTGGCCATTGTATGGATTGGCTGATGATCAAGCCAGATTTCACCATGTGTGACCATCGGGCTTCCAACACGCGCCAACGAGCGGAGCGTAGAAGTTTTACCGGCTCCGTTACGACCGAGAAGAGCGAGAATTTCACCCTCCTGAACGCTGAAGCTTATATTCTGCACAATATAGCTTTCACCGTAATAGCTTTGCAGTTCCCATGCAGAAAAATACGCAGGCTGATGATTGGGGTTGATGGTCTCAGATGCCCGTTTTGCGTCAGCCATTAGTGTGCTCCCCCAAGATATGCTTCTTGTACTTTCGGATGCCCTTTGATGTTTTCCGGCACGTCTTCAACGATGGGTGTGCCCTGCGCAAGTACGGTAATTTTTTCAGCCAGCGAAAAGACAACATGCATGTCATGCTCAATGATCGCCATGGTTATGCCGCGCTGGGCTTGAATTTCTTTCAGCAGATCAATCGTGTTGTTCGTGTCAGCGCGCGCCATGCCTGCAGTGGGTTCATCCAACAATAAAAGCTTGGGGTCTTGTGCCAGACACATCGCCATTTCCAAGCGCCGTTTGTCACCCCTGGAAAGAGACGCCGCGTCTTCATCCTTTTTGTCGATCATCGACACGTCGATCAACATCTGCTCAGCTTTTTCGCGGATGTCTGTTTCACCCGTAACGGGGGAAATTGCGTTCAACTCGAACGAACCATCACGTTTAGCAAAACACGGGATCATGACGTTTTCAAATACGCTAAGATCTGTGAAAATTTCCGGTGTCTGGAACACGCGGCTTACACCCAATTGGTTGATCTCGTAGGGTTTGATGCCCAACAAAGAATGCCCGTCAAATTCAACCGAACCCGTATCGGGATCAAGTTTGCCCACAAAGCAGTTGAGCAAGGTTGATTTACCCGCACCATTTGGCCCGATGATCGCGTGAACTGTGCCCTCTTCAACGCTTAGATTTACATCGCTAAGCGCCTGCAAACCGCCAAAGCGTTTATTGACATTTTTGACTTCTAAAATTCCCATAACAGACGAACAGCCTTTGATTATTCTGCTGGTGATGGTGCAGCGTTTGCACTATCAGATTCATTATTTTTATTTCTGCTCAAGCGTTTCCAAATCCGGCTACCGCCATCGACCAGTCCGCCGGGTAAGAAAATCACGATCATCATGAATAATAGACCGAGTGTGAGGTGCCAGCCTTTACCTACGAACGGGTAGAAAATGCTCACGAAGAAGTCCGACACACCTGCTGGCATAACTGAAAACCAGCTCTCCAGAACGGTTTCGTTGATCTTTGAGAAAATATTCTCGAAATATTTGATGAAACCCGCACCAAGGATTGGGCCAAGCAATGTGCCTGTACCACCCAAAATGGTCATTAGAACCACTTCACCAGAAGCCGTCCACTGCATGCGTTCTGCACCTGCAAGCGGATCCATGGAAGCCATCAAGCCGCCAGCCAATCCTGCATACATGCCGGAGATCACAAAAGCTGCAAGCGTGTAAGGACGTGTGTTCAAGCCTGTGTAATTCAAGCGGGTCTGATTGGTTTTAATCGCGCGCAGCATCAAGCCGAATGGTGAGCGGAAAATCCGCATGGAGATATAAAAAGCTGCCAGCATAAACAGAGCGCAAATATAAAAGCCCAAGTTGAACTGGAAGGTCCAGGCGCCGGCCTCCATGACATAGGTCTCGCCCATTTCAAGGCCAAACAAATGGGTTCGGTCTGGCCCGTCGCCTTTCAACCACTGAGGGTCATTGGCATATACCTGCAAGCCTGTTTCACCATTGGTGAGGTTGAAGCTAGGGTTGGAAAGAACCGAATAGGCAATCGAGAAACTCATCTGTGCGAAGGCAAGTGTGAGGATCGAGAAATAAATTCCTGATCGCCGCAAACATATGTAGCCAATCGCGAGCGAGAAGATGCCCGCCATGATTACAGCCAGAATGATCGCAGGGACGATGTTGTAGCTCAGCAGTTTGAACATCCAAACGGCGGCATAAGACCCCACGCCCAAAAAGGCTGCGTGACCAAACGACAGATAGCCCGTGAGGCCGAACAGGATATTAAAGCCAATTGCAAAAATTCCGAAAATCACAAAGCGCTGCATCAGATCGGGATAGCCCGCATTGAACTGTGCCAATGCAGAATCCGTTGGAAACGGGTTCATGATGAAAGGCGCTAGAAACGTGATCAAAATCACGAAGAAAAATGTGGTTGTGTCGCTCTTGTTAAGTCCAAGCATCAGATTATTCCTCCATCACGCCTTCGCGCCCCATTAGTCCGCGAGGACGTGTTAGCAGGATGATAATTGCAACCAGATAAATGATGATCTGATTGATACCGGGCAGTGTGGTGGTTGCCCAAGTGGTTGAAGCGAAGCTTTCAAGAATGCCCAACATAAAACCGGCCAGAACGGCACCGGGCAGAGATCCCATGCCGCCGACCACGACAACCACGAAGCTCAGAACCAGAAAGTCCATGCCCCAGTGATAATTAGGAGGGTTGATCGGGCCGTACATTACACCTGCGAGACCAGCAACAGCTGCAGCAATACCGAACATAATGGTAAAGCGGCGGTCGATATTGATGCCAAGCAATCCGACTGTTTCACGATCCGCCATCCCTGCTCGTACGACCATGCCAAAGGTTGTGAATTGCAAGAATGCAAACACGCCCCCGATGATCAGCATGGAGAACATAAAGTAGATGATCCGCCAGACAGGATAGGTGAGTTGAAGGTCGAACCATGCACCCATGTTTACAACGCCGTTTAACACATCAGGCGGTGGAGTTTGGATCGGGTTTGCGCCAAAGAATGCTTTGACAATTTCCTGAAGGACAATAGCAAGGCCAAATGTCACCAAAATCTGATCTGCATGGGGACGCTTGTAGAAGTGGCGGATTAGTCCGCGCTCCATCGCATATCCCACAAATAACATGATCGGTATTGCCACAATAATTGCCAGTGGCACGGACCAACTGATCATGGCCTGGCCTACAGTTTCACCAAACCAAGCCTCCACATAAGGTGTTTTCACCTTAAGCGGATTGCCCAGAAAGTCTGTTTTGCTTGGATCAACAGTTTCAAGCGAAAGGTTCAGAACTTTTTGCAGCGTAACGGCCACAAATGCCCCGATCATAAACAGCGCACCGTGAGCGAAGTTTACTACGCCCAGAGTACCGAAAATAAGAGTAAGCCCCAAAGCTATAAGAGCATAAGCACTGCCCTTATCCAGCCCATTAAGGATTTGAAGGAAAATCGCGTCCATCGTTCCCGCACCGATTTTGTTTGTTTTAACTGCCCCCAGGGTCAGAACACACAAATCCCTGAAAAATAGGATTGGTGTGCTTTGAACCTGTCAGTCAAACAAGCTGTTGGTGATAATAACGCATGCTGACCGTTTGGCCAGCATGCTTATTTGTGTTGTCCTAGACTTTATGCGCCCGGGTTACACTTGCCGAGATCACCGCCCG
>CAZEPF010000202.1:0-4884 GCA_964514045.1 uncultured Rhizobiaceae bacterium
TCAAAAATCCAACCCATCAAATCGATGCAATCCAAGACAGACACGCTCTAAAGTTCCAGCGCTTCTCGCAAACCGCAATCTTCCAAGCTTTCTAATTTTTGTCGGGCAACCTGATAGCCAAGCTCAATAGCTTCATCTGCCTTGTGAAAATCAGAAAGAGCAATTTCGGATAGTTTTGGTCGGATGGAAAAGTCGGGTGGATCACCAGCTAGACGTGAGCGGATGATCTTATCTTGAATAATATTGAAAGCCTCAATCATAACGCCTGTAAAGCCAAGGCGACTTTCCGGCCGTATTTTAGGTGTTGTTTCTGATCTAAAGCCAAACTGGAACCAGCTGTTTTGTACGATACTTTCGTCAATTGGCTCGGCAGGAGTGTCCATGACGGCTTGCGGATAAGATGTAGAACGCACAACTGCGGAGCGCCCAAATACTTCACCACTTAAATTTACTGCAACAACGATCTTTTCTTCGAATGCGCGACAGGCGGAAACAGGTACTGGGTTTACAAGTGCGCCATCTACCATTTGTCGGCCAAAATGCTGTACGGGTTGGAACACACCTGGCAGGGCGTAAGATGCACGAATGGCCTGAGCAAGAGACCCATGTTCGAGCCATACTTCATTGCCGGTGCATATATCAGTAGCAATTGCGATAAACTTACGATCGAGGTCTTCAATATTGAGATCGCCTATTTGCGTATCCATACGATCAGCCAAGCGCTTTCCAGAAATTAGGCCAGAAGCGCGGAAGGCGAAATCCATATAGCGCAACATATTGCGCGGAGTGATAGAGCGAGCAAATTCTTCAAGCTCGTCTAGCTTGCCAGCCAGATAACAACCACCTACCAATGCACCTATAGATGTGCCAGCAATCATAGTAACCGGTATTTTAGCTTCGTCGATTGCACGTAGTACACCAATATGGGCCCAACCTCGTGCTGCACCGCCGCCTAATGCGAGCGCAATACCGGTCCGTTGGGGTTTGGAAGGAGCAAGCTGAATGGGATTGTCGCCAAGATTTTTTACATCAATTGGCGAGTGAACAGTTCCGGGATTTGAAACTGCAGGAGGGAAATCTACTATCTTGTTACTATCTACACTCATCTGCTTTCCTAAAGATCAGACAAAAATGCGCTCATTTCAAGTCTAACCTAAATTGGTTAATGCTTTTTTTTCAGCCGTATTCAAGTGAACCGTAGGTGACTGGTCAAAGCTAACGCTACTACTATTAGCATGGATAATGCCATTCCATAATTGACTATACGCTGCGTCCCTTGCGTGAGGCTCATTCGTCTTATCGCTACGCCAATCATAAGCCAACCAAAATGAACGGGGATCCAAAGTCCAATCCATATGAGAAACTTCAATGTAATTTCTGCCGGAATATTATTGGGAAGAAAACTGAAGCCAGTAAACAACACCGTGTTTGCCACATATGCTTTTGGGTTAATCGCTTGCAAGGCAATACCATCTTTGAAGCCGGGCGACTCACGCGCTTCGATGAAACCGATTTTGCTGCCCGCAAACGCAACTTTTGCAGCCAAATATATCATGTAGCAAACTGATACGAAAAGCAGCACTTCGCGTATCACTGGGACGGCAAGAACAGCCGCTGCCAAACCTGATACAACGGTTATAGCTACCATAATGTTGCCTGCGCAAAGACCCCAAAGGTAACGGCTGCCAGCCTCAAAACCAAACCCTGAACCAACACCTGCTACACTCAATACGCCTGGTCCTGGTGTGATGATAAGCAGAATACAGGTGATAGCAAATGTAAGCATGGTTGGCTTGGCTTACTTATTTAACATGGGAGAGTATTGGTGTGCCGTCATTGTTTGAGATACGGCGATAAAAGCAAGTTCTAACACCTGTGTGGCATGCACCAGTACCATTCAGGACTACTTTCAGGACTAGGGCATCTTGATCGCAATCAATTAGAACTTCTTGCACATCTAGTGTATTGCCGGATGTCTCACCTTTCATCCATAGAGACTGGCGTGATCTGCTCCAAAAGTGTGCGGCACCCGTTTCCAAGGTTTTGTCTATTGCTAATTGATTCATATGGGCAAGCATCAGAATTTCACCGCTTTCAATTTCTTGAACAACTGCGGTTACAAGTCCGTCTGCATTGAACTTAGGCAGCAGTTCACTCCCTTGCTCAATTCTATCTTTTTCCGATGATGTCTGTTCCATAATAATAGCATCCCGCCCTACGAATTCGGGCCGGACTATCCGCTATTCTTTGCCCATCCGCAACATGGAATAGAAGTTTTGCTGTTCTGCAGGCGTGTCATGGAACGCGCCAGTAAACGCGGTTGTAAGGGTAGTAGACCCTTGTTTGCGGATACCGCGCATCGCCATACACATGTGTTCAGCCTCAATCATAACGGCTACACCGCGTGGATGCAGTGCCTCATCAATGGTTCCAGCTACTTGGGCTGTCATATTCTCTTGCGTTTGAAGGCGTTGCGCAAATATTTCAACAGTACGCGCGATTTTGGATAGGCCAAGCACGCATCCATCAGGCAGATAAGCGACATGCGCTTTGCCAATAATTGGCACCATGTGGTGTTCGCAATGCGAATGGAATGAGATGTCACGAACCAAAACCATGTCATCGTAACCACCGACTTCTTCGAATGTACGTCCAAGAACATCTTTAGCGTCCATGTCGTAGCCGCCAAATAACTCTAAGTAGGCTTTTGCAACACGCTTTGGTGTATCAATTAGACCTTCACGCTCTGTATCTTCGCCAATCCATTTTAAGAGTACGCGAACAGCATCTTCCGCTTCTTCACGGCTAGGGCGTTCGTTTTTTGGAAGAATTTTCCGAGATTCGATCTTTTTCAGGCTTTTAAGAATTGCATCCATACTAAGCTCCTGCTTGGATAAGGTTAAACTGCGCGTCATGCTGTCGTATGGGACCAGTCGCAGCCGTTTTACCATTCCGCAATCTAGGAACATGGTCTTGGCTTTGGGCGGGTTCCGGGGCTTTCTGGCTATTCGCCATCCGGCACGGTGACCTGACAAATTAAGATGTAGAGCGATTTATCACTTGCTCAATAGTTTGTGTAATCAATTTAGTCACATATTTGTCGACGAAATGTGACCAAGCACTTATATAATTAAGGTAATTGGCCTGAATAAGGGATGAATGGATTTGTTGGATTCTGTCTACAACGCAAAAATCTTGGATTATGCAGGAAATATCGAGCGTATTGGCGAGTTGGATGAGTTTGACGCGCGTGCCAAAGCTCATTCCAAATTATGTGGATCAACAGTCGAAGTATATCTAAAACTATCAGGCGATACGGTGGAAGATTTTTCGCATAAGGTAAAAGCCTGCGCACTTGGTCAAGCATCATCATCAATCATGGCAAGAGTAGTGATTGGTTCAACTGCAGATGAATTGCGAGCGCTACGCGAACAAATGTACAAAATGCTGAAAGAAAACGGCCCCGTGCCTGAGGGAAAGTTTTCGGAATTCAAGTTTCTTGAACCTGTTCGCGATTATAAAGCCCGTCACGCGTCTGCGCTTTTAGTGTTTGATGCGATTGTTGATTGTCTTAATCAAATTGAGATGGCGACAGAGGCTGCAGAGTGAGTTGAAAGACCAAAACAGCCTCCCTGAATCAGAATGCGAGACATGCGCTGCAAGTGCTTCAAAAGACTCACACAATTCTAAAAATCGAAATTGGTCCTGCGCGTGGCCAAGAACACCAGGACGTATAATCGGCACTTCTTTTATCAGACTGTATCAATTTACCCTGTCAGGCTTTATCGGCAACTCGTGTAGGCACATTCCAACCTGTTCAGAGTATGGATATGAAGCGATTGCCCGATATGGCCTTGTAAAAGGTGGCTGGCTAACGGTGAAGCGTGTTGCAAAATGCAATCCTTGGGGTACTGAAGGTTTGGACCCTGTGCCAGATGGGAAAATAAATGACTGAGTTAAATCCACTTCATATTAGTGTCAGCCGTGGGGAATTTATTGAAAGTGAGCATTTGGTTGATGCAATAGTTGCTGACGCGGATGGTAAAATTATCGCAGCACATGGCAATCAGGATTTAGAATTATTTCCACGTTCAGCGATTAAGTCCCTACAAGCACTTCCCCTCGTGGAGAGTGGCGCAGCTGATGCTTATGGATTTGAAGCCCGTCATTTGGCACTTGCTTGTGCATCCCACAACGCGGAAGACATGCACGTTAAAGCCGCAAAATTCATGCTTGAACAAGTGGGCGAGACAGAAGCCTGCCTAGAATGCGGTGTGGAACATGCAAAACAGCCGCGTGACCGAAATGTCTACCGCCAATACCAAGTGGAACAATCGCAAATTAACAATAATTGCTCTGGCAAACATGCTGGTTTTATTGCATTTTCCCGGTACCAAGGCATTGATCCAAAAGGATATTCAAAGCTTGACCACCCTGTTCAGCAAGAAATTTCAAGTGTATTGCATAGCGTAACCAATGTCGCGCATACCCATGATAATCACGCGATAGACGGGTGTTCCATTCCAACCTACCATATTCCTGTTACGGCTTTGGCGATTTCTTATGCAAAATTTGGAGTAGGATACGACCAGAGCAAATCCCGTTCTAAAGCAATGATCCGATTACGCGATGCATGCATGAACCACCCTGAGATGGTAGCAGGCACCGACCGCGCATGTACGAAGCTCATGCAGGCACTACCGCGACGCGTCTTTGCTAAGGTTGGCGCAGAAGGTGTTTACACTGCAAGCTTGCCAGAATTGGGAATTGGATTTGCTATCAAATCCCGTGATGGAGAGTTTCGTGCAGCGGAAGTAGCCGTATCTGCACTTACAGCGCGATATCTGGAACTCAATGACGCTGAGACCGCTGCAATAAGCACAC
>CAZEPF010000203.1:0-4740 GCA_964514045.1 uncultured Rhizobiaceae bacterium
TCGATGATCACGACGATGTAGGGCATTGGCTCCAGGTTCAGTTCTTCCGTTTCATAGATCGCTTCACCTGTGTCACGGTCATATCCGGTTTGGATTGTGCGGGTGATTCGCTCACCTTTCTTGGAAGCCTGAGCAATGCGCGAATTAAATCCATCAATGTTACGCACACCGACTTTCGACATTTTCTTGTAGCGGTCTTCCATTTCACGAACGGTCCACTTCAAGGCGACAACCGCCTTTTTGGGGTCCGTAACAACCGGCGTTAGCAGGTGAGGAATTCCGTCATAGATCGACAGTTCGAGCATTTTTGGATCAATCATGATCATCTTCACTTGCTCGGGCGTTTTTTGATAAAGGATCGACAGGATCATTGTATTGATCGCTACCGACTTACCAGAACCCGTTGTACCCGCAACCAGCAAGTGAGGCATCTTTGCCAGATCGGCAATCGTTGCTTCACCCCCAATGGTTTTACCCAAAATCATCGGCAGTTTGGCCTTTGATTTTTCATACGCCTGACTGGATAAAATCTCACGCAGATAGACGGTTTCACGGTTTGCGTTTGGTAATTCAATACCAATCGCATTACGACCCGGCACCACAGCAACACGCGCTGCAATCGCTGACATGGATCGCGCAATATCATCGGCAAGACCAATCACACGCGAGGACTTAATGCCCGGAGCAGGCTCCAACTCGTATAGTGTAACCACAGGGCCAGGGCGCACATTGATGATTTCACCTTTAACGCCAAAATCTTCCAACACGCCTTCCAGCAGGCGCGCATTTTGCTCTAACGCTTCTTGTGAAAGTTGCATCTCTGCAGTAATCGGCGGTGTCTCCTGTAAAAAATGCAAAGACGGCAGTTCAAAGTCACCCATACTGATCAGGGATGGCTGAGCCTCACGCTTTGTGCGCGTAGAAGGTTTGGGCGCTGGCGCACTTGCCTGTACACGACCTTGAGGCACGTTTGGCGCTTGGGCGCTGGCTTGTTCATACTCAACTGGAGCAGGAGCAGGTTGCGGATCCCATTCAGCCTCAACTGCTTCGCGTTCGGCCTGCTCATCATATTGATTATAGACGTTTTCCCCATAGTCAGGTCCATCTACTATCGGGCCTTCCATAGTGGGTTCTGCAGCCATATCAGGTGCTTGGCCGCGTTCTAATTGCTCAAGACCATCATTCTCAGGTTCTAGTAAATTACGGTGAAAGTTTTTGACCCGCTCAACAAAACCGGCTCTTGGCTCGGATTCAAATTCTTCAAAGTCCTGAGAAGATGACTTGCCAGATGAAAACTTCATACGCGCAACGTAATAATAATGGCTGAAAGCCCCTAATAACCAGCTTGGCGCATCTTCGTCCTCATTCACCAGACTGTCGACCAGTTCCTCGGATAATTCATCAGAGCGGACCTCACGCAGGTTCCAGATCAATCCACTTGCTGCCAATGTCAGCCATAGTGTTGCTACGAGTAATATAGTGCCCGCTAGAAATGCCCAAAATCCATTAACACCACCAATGACAAGGCTTGGCACTTTGAGAACCATATCGCCAGTAACCCCGCCAAGACCCAATGGAAGTGGCCAGGAATTTGGAATCGCAAAACATGCAAAAAGACCGCTGGCAACAATCATCGAGAGAGGCCAGAAAACTATACGCGATCCAAAGTTTGGAATATTGCGTTGTAAAAGTTTCGCCCAACCCCACAAAGCAGGCGGGACCAGCGCAAGTGCAGATGCCAATCCGAAAAACTGAATTGCCAGATCAGAAAATGCAGCGCCGGTAAATCCAAGTGTATTTTCGGCCAGTTTGCCATTGGCATAGGAAAGACTTGGATCACTGACGGACCAACTGGACAGGCTGACAAAAGCAAGACCCACTAGGCTTAACACACCCAATCCGATCAACACGGATAATTGTGTGCTCAAGCCCTCTTTTACGGTTGTCCCCGACCCGCGCTTTTCCAAATCTGAAATATGCATTCCCAAACTCCTGAAATCCGGACACAACTCATTTGTCCTGATCATTTGGTTGAGAGCCTAGAATCCAGAAGTTAATTGGGCATTAACCATACGGAAGAAAGCAGCATTTAGACGAGAATGATTAGCCGCCAGAAGGTTTTGTCTTGCCAATATCCTTGGTTCGCTCGCGAATTAACCCCTCTTGGGCAACTGACGCGACCAATTGACCATCGCTCGTATAGATACTGCCACGGGTAAATCCACGCGCACCGGAACTATTAGGACTATCCTGACTGTATAAATGCCAGTCAGACATAGTGAGGGGACGATGGAACCATAGCGCATGATCAAGACTTGCAACCTGCAGGCTGGGATCAAAAACGGCGCGCCCGTGAGCAAACAAAGACGTATCCAATAGTGTCATGTCAGAAGCATAAGCCAAAACTGCCTGCTGTATCTCAGGATTATCCGGTAATTCAGCCGTAGCCCTGATCCATATATTTTGGGCAGGCTCCAGTTTTTTCTTGGAAATATAGTGTTCCAGATTTATAGGTCGCAATTCTATAGGCCGTTCACGCTGCCAGTAATTACGAATGGATTCTGGCGCTTTATCAATAAACTGATCCGCCAGTTGTTTTTCACTCGGCAAGTCTTCCGGCTTTGGCACGTCTGGCATTTCTACATAATGGTCAAGACCGGGCTCAATGACCTGAAACGATGCCGACATGGAAAAGATCGCCTTGCCATGTTGAATGGCCACGACGCGGCGGGTGGTAAAACTCCGCCCGTCCCGAATACGATCAACATTATAAATTATCGGAACGGAGGGATCGCCCGGTCGCATAAAATAACCATGTAGGGAATGAGCCAATCGCCCTTCATCCACCGTGCGTTGTGCTGCCACCAATGCTTGGCCAATCACTTGGCCACCAAACACACGTTGCCATCCTACTTGCGGGCTTTCGCCACGATACAGGTTTTGCTCGATACGTTCGAGGTCGAGTGTTTTGAGCAGGATATCGACGGCCTTAGACATGAGATTCTCCGTTATAAGGGGCTACATGCTTCTATCGCCTTTTCACCTGAGACAACAAGGGACTTGAAGTTTCCGCCAACACATATCAATTCTAGTTATGATTGCTCATGATAAAGAGGAAGCATCAATTGCCTGCTAGAAAGAAAAAATCCATCGCAAAGAAATCCGACATTGTAATCGCAGGTGGCGGATATGTCGGCCTATGCTGCGCTGTTGCAATCCGTAGTGCAGCACCTCACTTGGATGTTCTGGTAGTAGATCCGGCAACAGATGCACGCATTGAGATGGATGAACGCGCATCAGCCATAGCCGCAGATGCCGCACGCATGCTTAATCAATTCGGATTGTGGGATGGGCTTGTAGCAAACGCCCAACCGATCAATGAAATGATCGTCACCGACAGCAAAGTAAGTGACATTACTAGGCCCGTATTTTTAACCTTCGCAAATGACCGCGAAGATGACGAACCCTTCGCCCATATGATTGAAAACCGCGAAATGGTAAAAGCCCTGCGAAAAAAGGCAGATGCAATCGGTGTGGTTCGTGTCGAAGAAGACAGCGTTGAAGCGTTTTCAGACGAGGGCACTCATACCGAAATCAGTTTTGCATCCGGCGCCACAACGAGCGCAGGACTTCTTGTTGCTTGCGATGGCGTCATGTCCCGTCTTCGCGATAAGGCAGGCATCAAAACCGTGCACTGGCCTTATGATCAAAAGGCGATTGTTTGCACCGTAGAACATGAACGCGATCATATGGGACGCGCAGAAGAACATTTTCTGCCAGCAGGTCCATTTGCCATTCTTCCGCTTAAGGGAAATAAATCATCGCTTGTCTGGACTGAAAGCACCCATGATGCAGAACAACTGATGAAAGCAGATGAATTGGTATTTGAATCTGAACTGGAACAGCGCTTTGGCCATAAACTGGGCGAGATAAAACTTGCGAGCAAAGTGCAAGCCTTTCCCCTGGGACTGCGTTTAGCCCGCGAGTACGTGAAAAACCGGTTTGTTTTGGCAGGTGATTCTGCCCATGGCATTCATCCAATTGCAGGCCAAGGCCTTAATCTGGGCTTCAAAGATGCAGCCGCACTTGCCGAAACCATCGTGGAAGCAGATCGTCTAGGGCAAGACTTTGGCACACTGGATGTGCTTGAGCGCTACCAGATGTGGCGTAGGTTTGACACCGTACAAATGGGGATCACAACAGACGTACTAAACCGGTTATTCTCTAACAATAACACTGCCCTACGCGGGCTACGGGATGTAGGTCTCGGGATAGTTGATCGCCTGCCAGGCATGAAACGTTTCTTCATCAATCAGGCAGCCGGTGAAAATCCATCCGCTCCCCGCCTGTTACGCGGAGAGTCAATTTAGAGCGTATCTGGCTTGGATCGATGCAATCCAAGACAGACACGCCCTAGGCAATTAACGTGTGTGATAATTTTAGAAAATAAATCTCATGAACGCCCCAGAATCATCCCGATCCAGCCCATATTCGGACAAAGTTTAAGGCGAAACTTTACTTGTTGCCTCAGATGGTCCGGTTTGAAGATCCTCGGTTTTCAGCCCCCCCAGCCCCCGGGACATCTAAAGACCGGACCCACATTTTCTGAGCGCATCACTATCCCCAAGACTGTTTAGACCGGCATTCATGCCGGTCTTTTTTATTGACCCATTTTGAAAAAAATATGCTAGAGCGTGTCTGTCTTGGATTGCATCGATTTGATGGGTTGGATTTTTGATT
>CAZEPF010000204.1:0-3356 GCA_964514045.1 uncultured Rhizobiaceae bacterium
AGGAGCACAAATGCCACGGCGTTCAAACGGTTCAATCCAAGCCAGATACGCTCTAAAGCCGAACTTTATAAAGCAGGTATGCCACCAATACAGAGCTTATAAACCGTATCTGCATAGGCTTCACGCTCACGCTTATCGGCATTGCGGTTCCACATGTAAAACCAGTTCAACATACCAAACACAGACATGGTAGCAGCACGCAATTTCTCTGGGTCTTCAAGAAACACATCCGGTGCAATTACTTCCACGCAATCGCTCATATGCGCAACCAATTCACGCTGGTACTCGCGCAAAATACCTTGTTGCTCTTTAGGAAGATAACCAATCGCATTACTCTGCAAGCGATGCTCGTTATCTGCACCCTGATAGGCCAATAAAATTTCCCGCAAAGTAAGACGGAACCGTGATTGAGCGTCTTGGCCTGCGAGATCCATTTCCAGTATCCGGCTTTTCAAAGACGCAAGGTGCTGGTTGAGAATATCAAACAGGATTTCATCCTTGCTACCATAGTAATGATATATATTGGCCTTCGAAATCTCACACGCCTGCGCCACTTGGCTGACAGATGCACGATCAAAGCCTTCATCCGCAAACAATTGCGCAGCCCGGTCAAGGATCAACTGACGCTTGTCATCATAGTCTTTGGCAATGGTGCGAGCCAATTAGCTACCAGCCCCGCGGTTATCAACAACGCGTTTGGCTTTACCCTCGGAGCGCGCCACCGTACCCGGGTCACCCACATTTATTTCGGTAGAAATGCCGACCATATCTTTAATGCGTTTACCTAGCGCAGAGCCTGAGGCCGCCTTCCCATCTGCACTGGCAGCATCCGGATCAGCTTCAACATGAACCCGCATCGCATCCATCCGGCCTTCTTTATAAAGCTCGATCTGAAAATGCGGTGAAAGTCCATCTACCGCCATCAGTTGCTCTTCGATCTGGGTCGGGAACACGTTCACGCCACGCAGAATAATCATGTCATCGGAACGCCCAGTAATTTTTTCAATCCGGCGCATTGACCTCGCAGTTCCGGGCATAAGCTGCGTCAAATCCTTTGTCCGATAGCGGATCATCGGGATACCCTCTTTGGTAAGAGTCGTGAACACCAATTCACCGCGCTCACCATCTTCTACAGGTTGCAAGGTTTCCGGATTGATGATCTCCGGATAGAAATGATCTTCCCAAACATGCAAACCGTCTTTGGTCTCAACGCACTCGTTTGCAACACCAGGCCCCATGATTTCCGACAGGCCATAAATATCAACCGCATGCATATCAAACGCCTGCTCAATCTCTTCACGCATTGAGTTTGTCCAGGGTTCAGCACCAAAAATACCCACCTTCATGGACGACTGACGCGGATCAAGTCCCTGCCGTTGGAACTCTTCCAAAATATTCAGCATATAGGATGGCGTGACCGTAATCGCATCCGGTTTGAAGTCGTTGATCAACGTCACCTGTCGCTGCGTCTGACCGCCACTAATTGGAATAACAGTCGCGCCAAGCCGCTCAATACCATGATGCGCGCCAAGCCCGCCTGTGAACAATCCGTAGCCGTAAGAATTATGCACCATATCACCACGCTTTACGCCTGACGCTCTCAAACTGCGGGCAACGAGATCAGCAAAGTTTTCACAATCCTGAGCGGTATAGCCAACAACGGTAGCCTTACCCGTTGTGCCAGATGAAGCATGAATGCGCTGTATTTTCTCACGCGGAACCGCAAACAATCCAAACGGATACTGATCGCGAAGATCGTCTTTTACAGTGAAGGGAAACTTGGCCAGATCACTAAGAGATTTCAGATCATCAGGATGAAGCCCTGCATCATCAAACCGCTTTTTGTACATGGGCACATTGGCATACGCATGGTTAAGAGACCATTTCAAACGCTCCAGTTGCAGCGCTTGTATTTCATCGCGTGATGCAATTTCAATCGGATCAAGGTCCTGCTTTCGTGCCGCTAAGTCTTCCATGATTTGTTCTCCCTGCGCCGATGCGCTCGCAAAGTAATCTTAATGTCTGCCAGTAAAATTCGCAGATCGTTTTTCAAGAAACGAACTCACGCCTTCAGCATAGTCCGGCGTTTCCCCACATAGTTTTTGGTATTCCGCTTCGAGTTCAAGCTGCTCATCCAAGGAGTTTTCACTGGCAGAATGAATTGCCGCTTTCATTTTTGAAAGTCCGATTGTTGGTCCTTGCGAGAGACCTTCCGCAAGCTTGATTGCCTCATCCATGAGATCATCATCGGGAACAGATTTCCAGATCAAACCCCATTCCTCTGCACGTTTTGCTGTGAGCGGTTCTGCTGTCATGGCAAGCGCTTTTGCACGTGCTTCACCCAGCAACCGCGTTAACACCCAACTGCCACCCGCATCAGGGATCAGGCCAACCTTTGCAAAAGACTGGATGAATTTGGCGCTTTCTGCTGCGAGAACGATATCACACGACAGCGCCAGATTAGCACCCGCACCAGCCGCAACACCGTTCACTGCACAAACAACAGGACATTCAAGAGCTCGGATCTGACGAACCAGCGGATTGTAAAAATTCTTCAAGGTTTGGCCCAAATCAGGAGGACCATCCATTTTTGACGGATCGCGATCACCTAAATCTTGTCCCGCGCAAAAGCCTCTTCCCGCACCCGTAATCAGCACAGCACGAGACTTTGATTTCTTTACTTCATCCAGCGCTTCGCGAAGGGCAAAATGCATCTCGTCATTAAAGCTGTTAAGACGATCAGGCCGGTTCAATGTAATCCGTGATAAGTCGGATGTAACGGTTGCCTGAATTGTATCGCTCATCCCTGTCCTCCCAAATTTAATAAGAAATATCTTGCATAAACCGACCGGACGGTCAATAAATAATCTTATAACCGCCACGCATAAAAACTGGATGCATCACTATGGGCCTTATGGATATTAAAAGCTTCGTCGCCGGAAACTGGATAGCGTCGGATGACAGCGCACGTGAGATTGAAAATGCGGTCACTGGCAAGATCATGGCCCGGGCCGGCAATCAATCGCTCGATACACAAGCCATGCTGGATTATGCAAGAAATGTAGGCGGACCTGCACTTCGTAAACTCACCTTCCATGATCGCGCCCGCATGTTGAAAGCACTGGCAGCACATCTTGGCGAACACAAGCAATCACTATACGATCTCTCCTTTGCAACGGGCGCTACCCAATCGGATCATTATGTCGACATAGATGGCGGCATCGGCACCATGTTTGTTTTTGCTTCTAAAGGCCGCCGTGAAATGCCTGACGCACAAATTTATATTGATGGTGAAATTGAACAGTTGAGCCGCAATGGTACGTTTCTAGGACAGCATATCGCTACATCCTTGCAAG
>CAZEPF010000204.1:3366-3967 GCA_964514045.1 uncultured Rhizobiaceae bacterium
TGCGGCTGTCCAGATCAACGCGTTCAACTTTCCCGTTTGGGGCATGTTGGAAAAACTGGCGCCCACACTCCTTGCAGGCGTTCCAGCAATCGTGAAACCCGCAACTGCCACGTCCTACGTCACCGAACTTGCGGTAAAGATCATGCTTGATAGTAGCATTCTGCCTAAAGGAGCACTGCAACTGGTATGTGGCGGGTTGGGCGATATGCTCAACAGATTGGGCAGTCAGGACATTGTAAGCTTCACAGGCTCTGCGCAGACCGCATTGCATCTGCGCTCGAACCCTAAATTGATGGAAAACTCAACGCGATTTGTTGCAGAGCAAGACAGCCTTAACGCTTCTATTCTTGCACCTGACGTGAAACCCGAAAGCCCTGATTTTGATGTCTTCATCAAAGAAGTTCATCGAGAAATGACGGTAAAAGCCGGACAAAAATGTACAGCAATCCGTCGGATATTTGTCCCAAACTCACAAGCAGACGCCGTAATAGAGGCACTAAAAATCAAACTTTCCAGCACAGTGCTGGGAGATCCGAGTAATAAAAACACGGGCATGGGTGCGCTCGTCTCGGCGAGTCAAAAACAAGACGTATTGGAAAAA